>CAKUGA010000001.1 GCA_934654515.1 uncultured Collinsella sp.
TGGGGCCGTCTGTTGATTGGGGACAGACTTAAATGAGTGTTTTCACGCATTTAAGTCTGTCCCCAATCAACATTGCTGCGGCACTTTGCTCAACTAAAGCGTAAAATACCGCCTATGCGAAAGGGGAACAGATGATCAACGAAACTATGTATGCTCGCGGTGCGGAAAGCTCCATCATCCGTGAGATCTTTAGCTATGGCCTTGAGCGCAAGGCGCAGATCGGCGCGGAGAACGTGTTCGATTTCTCGCTGGGCAACCCGAGTGTTCCGGCGCCTGCAGCCGTTGCGGAGTCCATTAAGAAGGCGCTTGAGCTGCCGAGCGAGCAGCTGCACGGATACACGCCTGCACCGGGCCTGCCGCAGTGTCGCGCGGCCGTGGCCGACTCGCTCAACCGTCGCTTCGACACGAGCTATGAGGGCAAGGACGTCTTTATGACCGTGGGTGCGGCGGCTTCACTCACCTGTACGCTCAACGCCATCACCAATCCGGGCGATGAGGTTATCGTCATTGCTCCGTATTTTCCGGAGTACCGCGTCTGGATCGAGAAGGCCGGCTGCACGTGCGTCGAGGCGCTTGCCAACGAGGACACATTCCAGCTGAGCGTGGGCAACGTTCTTAAGGCTATTACCGACAAGACGGCAGCGGTCATTATCGACTCGCCCAACAACCCGACCGGCGCCGTGTATACGCGCGATACCTTGACGCGCCTGGCCAATGTCTTGCGAGAGGTCAACGCCAAGCGCGATCCCGAGAACCCGATCATGTTGATCTCGGATGAGCCGTATCGCGAGATCGTCTATGGCGCCGAGGTGCCTTGGGTGCCTTCGATCTACGAGCACACTATCGTGTGTTACTCGTATTCCAAGTCGCTTTCGCTTCCGGGTGAGCGTGTGGGCTGGATTTTGGTCCCTAATACGAATCCGCAGGCCGCCCGCTTGATGCCCGCCGTTGCCGGTGCTGCCCGTACGCTGGGCTTTGTGTGCGCACCGGCACTCTTCCAGCGTGTAATCATCGACTGCATTGATGAACCGAGCGATGTCGAGGCCTATGCGCGCAACCGCACCGCGCTTACCGATGCACTAGCGGAGTACGGCTACACCTATGTTGAGCCGGATGGCGCGTTCTACCTGTGGGTGAAAGCGCTGGAGCCCGATGCAAACGCCTTCTGCGAGCGCGCGAAGAAGTATGAGCTGCTCGCGGTGCCTTCGGATAGCTTTGGCATGCCGGGCTGGTTCCGCCTGGGCTACTGCGTGAGCTATGAGACAATCGTCAACTCGCTGCCTGCCTGGAAGCAGCTGGCCGACGAATATCGTCGAAAGTAAAGCGCTCTGCTTACAATGTTTTACGTGAAACGGGGTTTGGTTTTAAGCCAGACCCCGTTGTCTATGCCGTTGTGTGATTGGGATGAAGCAGTTTTACGACTGCCGAAAGCTATGCGTACAATGAATATACGCGACGGCCATACTGGACAAGGAGACCCGATGCCCTACCTTCTTTCTTGTGATATTCATACTCATACGATGTTCTCTGCGCATGCGTACTCAACCATCGAGGAGAACATCTATTGGGCGGCAGAGCGCGGCCTTCAGGTGCTCGGTTCCGCCGATCATTTAAGCTCGATGGTTACGCCTTGTCCCAATGACCTGCGCAGTTTCCAATTCTTTATTAACCAGGATATCTGGCCGCGCATTTGGAGCGGCGTGCTGGTGCTTCGCGGCGCCGAGGCCGATATCGTTTCGCTGGACGGCAGCTTGTTTGGCGAGGATATTCCCGTCGACCTTGATATCGCCGGCGATTCGTACAGTCGTCAACACTCACTGTTCGAATTGGTGACGCGCAATTTGGATTATTTGGTGGCAAGCGTGCATAATCCGCAGTTTGCCGAGGGCGCGACGCTGGCTCAAACGACCCAGATGTATATCAATGCCTTAGAACATCCCAAGGTGTTCATGTTGGGGCATACGGGGCGCTCGGGCGTGCCGTTCGATATCGACGAGGTGCTGTTGGCGGCTAAGGCCAAGCACAAGATTATCGAGATCAACAACCATAGTCTTGAACACGGTGTCGACACTGAGCATTGGGCCGTATGCCGCAAGATCGCCGAGCGCTGCGCCGAGCTGGGCGTGGGCATTGGCGTGTCGACCGATGCCCACATTGGCATGGCCATTGGCAAGCTCGATCACGCGCGCAAGATGCTCGACGAGATTCACTTCCCGCTGGATTTGATCGTGACGCGCGACCGCGAGACGCTGCTGCGCGAGATGGCGGCGGCAGGCGTGTGCGACCTGCGCAAGAGTATGTAGCGAGGCTCAATGTGCAACAAGAAGGGGGCGGTCCAGACGGGCCGCCCCCTTCTTGTGCCGGCGGCTTAGCGGCGCTCGAGGACCGCGACGGTCTCGGTGTGGTCGGTGTGAGGGAACATGTCGACCGGCGTGATCTTGAGCAGACGATAGCCTCTGTCGAGGAGCTGGTGCAGGTCGCGCTCTTGGGTTACGGGGTTGCAGCTGATATAGGTGATGCGGCGCGGCTTAAGTGCGCAGGCAGCTTCGAGGAACTCGGGGGTGGAGCCGGCGCGTGGCGGGTCGATGGAGAGAACGTCAACGCGCTCGTTGTTATCGGCGGCGTCCAGGATGTAATCGGTGGCGTCGTCGGCCATAAACCAAGCGCTGCGGGTGAGGCCGTTGAGCTCGGCATTGCGGCGCGCATCGGCAATGCCTGCCGTGTTGCGCTCCACGCCGAGCAGCATAATGCCGATACCCTTGTTCTGGGCATCTTTAGCTGCGCACAGACCGATGGTGCCGCTGCCGCAGTAAGCGTCCATGAGTACGTCGCCCTGCTGCAAATTCATGCCGTCAATCGCGAGCTGATAGAGCAGCTCGGTCTGCTGCGGATTGGTCTGATAGAACGCGGTAGGGGAGATATCGAATTCGCAACCGAGCAGCTGGTCGCGCATGCACTCGGCGCCATAGACGATACGAGTCTCCTCACCCAAGATGGCGTTACCGGGACGGCCATTGATATTTTGGGCGACGGTGACGATATGCGGATCGAGCGCCGCGACGGCCTCAAAGAACTCCTGCGCATGCGGTAAGTCACGCTGGGCGGTCACAAGGGTGACCATGATCTGGTCGGTGCGCCAGCCACAGCGAACGACGGCATAGCGAAGCAAACCAAGATGTTTGTCCTCATTAAAGGCGGGAATATGCAGCCGCTCAGCTTCGCGTGCGATGCCGTTGAGAATCTGACGAGCGCCCGGCGCCTCGACAGGACATTCGGGTACGGCAACGATCTTGTGCGTGCCACGCTCAAAGAAACCGCAGCGGACAGCGCCCTCTTTGCCGGGAGAAAACGGAGTGGCAGCCTTATGACGAAAACCACGCGGCGCAGGATACTTGCCCGGGTCGCCCAGGGTAACACCCATACCGCGAATGGGATCAACGGCGATGCCCTCGCGCTCACAAAGCTCGGCAAAAAGCTCTTCCATGGCAGCCTGCTTGGCAGCGAGCTGCTTCTTATAAGGACGATTAAGCGCCGTACACCCACCACAATCCTTCATGATGGAACAAGGCGATTTGGGATCCACGGTTTTACGAGCAGGCTTGGCCGAGTCCCTATAAGAACGCCTAGAGCGAGCTTCGAAATCTTTGGTTCCAGCCTGACGAGCGCCAGAACGCTTACCCTTTGCCTTGCCCTTGTTAGATTTACCCTTCGCATCCTTAGACGACTTAGATTTCTTAGAAGATTTCGTCTCCTTCGACCCCTCAGCCGCTTCCACCAAAGCACGACGAGCCCTACGCTCCGCACGAGATTCTGCCATGAATTAACCCCACTAATTTACAAATTGAAATCTGAAAGCATTGTACCGTGCCAAGCTAGTGGACGATATGCAAGCGCCCATTTCATGTTAGTGATAAGCCCAACGACGTTTGCCCGCCGGGTGCCGGGGCAGGGGTTAAGTTTGTCGCGAGTTCCGCACGAACAGGAGAGCACTTAATGTGCTCTCCGTCGTGAGCAGGACTGTAGAGCAGCAAACTTAACCCCTGCCCCGGCACCCGGCGGGCAAGCCCTCCCTTGTACTCCATCTCACTAAAGTGTATGATTCTGAACGTTACATGACTCACTTTACCTAACTAAAGTGCTATCGAGGGGAAATACCATGAATACCGATATGTCTCGTCGTCAGTTTGTTGGTCTAGCCGGCTCGCTCGCCACGGTGCTTGGCCTTGGTCTTGTCGGCTGCGGCGGTGGTGCCGGCAAGGGCTCCGCTGCTGGTTCTGCCGCGGCCAAGGATGTGAAGGGCGCTGCGGAGTCCAAGAAGCTCGTGGTGGGCTTTGATAAGTCCTATCCTCCGTATGGCTTTGTAGGCGACGATGGCGAGTACACCGGTTTTGACCTCGACCTTGCCAAGGCCGTTGCCGACAAGCAGGGCTGGGACGTTGAGTATGAGGCTATCGACTGGGATGCCAAGGACACGCTGCTCAACTCGGGTGCCATCAACTGCATCTGGAACGGCTTTACCATGGAGGGCCGCGAGGACGACTACACGTTCTCCGAACCTTACATGCTCAACGAGCAGGTGCTCGTGGTCAAGAAGGACGCGGGTATCAAGAGCTGGGACGATCTTGCCGGCAAGACCGTGATTACCCAGACTGATTCCGCCGCGCAGGACGTGCTCGAGGGCGACCAGAAGGATCTGGCCGCGACGTTTGCCACGCTCGATACCATCGGCGAGTACAACACGGCCTTTATGCAGCTCGAGAGCGGCGCGGTCGATGCCGTCGCCTGCGACCTTTCGATTGCCCAGTATCAGCTTGCCGCCAAGCCCGATGCCTATACGCAGCTTGATGAGCCGCTGTCCAGCGAGCACTACGCCGTTGGCTTTAAGAAGGACGACACCAAGTCGGCCGATGCTGTAACCGAGTCGCTCAAGGCACTCTACGAGGACGGTACGGTCAAGGACCTGTGCGATAAATACGCAGATTACGGTCTTTCCTTCGACAACTGGGTTCTCAAATAGCGGCTTTCCCAGGCACCCGATTTTGCCGTTCAAACCGTCGCTTGCGTACATTTAGTACGCGGCGCTCCTCTTTCACGGCAAACCCGGGCACCTGGAAAACCCGCTTTAGCATTGGGTTTGCTGTTTCGTTACTGCGAAAGAGAGGGTAGGTTGTCTATCCAAGTCATGATGCAGATGCTTGGCCAGGGATTCTTGGTCAGCTTGCAGCTGTTTGTGCTGACGCTGCTCGGGTCGATTCCGCTGGGAATCCCCGTGGCGTTTATGCGCATGAGTAAGATCGCGCCGCTTCGTTGGATCGCGCGCATCTATATCTCGGTTATGCGCGGCACGCCGCTGATGCTGCAGATGTTTGCTATCTACTTTGCCCCGTACTACGTCTTCGGCATTTCGCTCACGCCCGATTCCAAGTGGACGGCGTGCGTCGTGGCGTTCATCATCAACTATGCCGGTTATTTTGCCGAGATCTATCGCTCGGGCCTGCAGTCCATTCCGCGCGGTCAATACGAGGCCGCTGAGGTGCTGGGCTATTCGCGTATGCAGACGTTTCTGTATATCGTGATGCCGCAGGTCGCCAAGCGCATTTTGCCGGCGATGGGCAACGAGATCATCACACTGGTCAAGGACACGTCGCTGGCGTTCGCCATCGGCGTGGGCGAGATGTTCTCGACGGCCAAGGCGCTGGTCGCCTCGCAGGTGAGCATGGTGCCGTTTGCGATCGCGGCGCTCATCTACTGGGTCTTTAACTTCGTAGTCGAGATGCTGCTGGGCGCTGCCGAGAAACGACTCGACTATTACCACGACTAGCCTGTCCCGTTGTGCTTTTCAAACACATGGAGGTTCCTGTGTCCGGAACGGTAATGATGATAACGAACGCGCGTAAGGCGTTTGGCGGCAATGAGGTGCTCAAGGATATCTCGCTCGAGGTGAAGCGTGGCGAGGTCGTGGCGATTATCGGGCCTTCGGGTGGCGGTAAGTCTACGCTGCTGCGCTGTGCCACGCTGCTCGAGACGCTCGACGGCGGCTCGCTCTCGTTTGGCGATCTTGCGGTCGCGACGGACGCGGGCTCAGGCTCGGTCTATGCGAAGGGCGATGTGCCCAAGCAGGCGCGCTCGCGGTTTGGCCTGGTGTTCCAGAACTACAATCTGTTCCCGCACTATACCGTGATGAAAAACATCACCGACGCGCCGATCCGCGTGCTCAAGCGCCCGCGCGAGCAAGCGGAGGCCCGTGCACACGAGCTGATTGCGCAGATGGGGCTTACGGGCAACGAGAACAAAGTGCCCTGCGAGCTTTCGGGCGGTCAGCAGCAGCGCGTGAGTATCGCCCGCGCCCTTGCGCTCGATCCGGAAATCTTGTTCTTTGACGAACCGACCTCGGCACTCGATCCCGAGCTGACGGCCGAGGTACTGCGTGTCATCAAGGACCTCGCGGCGCAGAATATGACGATGGTGATCGTGACGCACGCGATGCAGTTCGCCCGCGACGTTGCCGACCGCGTGGTCTTTATGGATGGCGGCCGCATTGTCGAGGAGGGCCCTGCCGAGCAGGTGATCGACCATCCGCGCGAGCAGCGTACGCGCGAGTTCTTGAGCCGTATCGAGGGATAGGCTCAGGTATTTACTCAACTATTAATTGAGGCGAAGCCGCCACAGGTCTTACGGTCTGTGGCGGCTTTTTGTTTACATCGACGGGGTTCAATAATTGCCTCACAAGCTTGTCTCTTCCTCTCGCCGCCTGTATTCATACGTGTGCCGAAAGGTATGCATGGACAGCCGCCCGTGAGGGTAGGGTGGTGGCATAGGACATTTGGAGGGTGAGTCGGCTCGGCTGCCGACCATGCTGCTCCCGGGACGGCACCGACCGCGAACTCTCCCCGTTGGCGTCGCGCATTGCGCGCGGCCCTGCAAGGAGGTCATCATGGGTGCTCCCAAGACCGGTAACGTAAGGAACGTGGTGCTCGTAGGCCAAGGCGGGGTGGGCAAGACCTCACTCGCCGAGGCCATGCTCCACCTTTCTGGCAAGACCGCCCGTCTGGGCGGCCACGACGGCACCAAGCCCACGCTTGACTATGACCCCGAAGAGGTCAAGCGCTCGTTCTCCATCTCGACGACCATTGCGCCGATCGACTGGAAGGGCGCCCGCATCAACGTGCTCGATGCCCCGTGCTACCCCGACTTTATCGGCGACGCCTTCGCGGCGATGAGCGTCTGCGAGACGGCTCTGTTTGTGGTCGACGCCGAGGCCGGCCCGCAACCGACGACCGTCAAGCTTTGGTATGCGGCCGAGGACCTGCGCCTGGCGCGCGCGGTGTTCGTGAACCGCCTGTCGCGTCCCGAGGCCAGTTTTGCGACCACCATGGAGCTGCTGCAGGAGCGCTTCGGCACGCGTCTGGGCGCCGTGACCCTTCCCTGGGGCGAGGGCGAGGACTTTGACGGCATCATCGACCTGGTGCGCATGAAGGCGCGCCACTGCAACGGCGCCGAGGCTGTTGAGTCGGAGATTCCCGAGGAGTATCGTGCCCAGGCCGAGGAGGCCCACGACCATCTGTGCGAGCTGGTGGCCGAGGCCGACGACGAGCTGATGATGAAGTATCTGGAAGGCGAGGAGACGCTGACGCAGGAGGAGCTCGAGGGCTTGTTGTCCAAGGCGATCGCCGAGCGCATCTTTGTGCCGGTCTTTGCGGGCGATTGCATTAAGGAGCAGGGCGTCAACTCGCTGATGGACGACATCGCCACGTACTTCCCGGCGCCGACCGACTACGGCGAGATGCCGCTCATCGACGGCGATTCGCTCAAGATCTCGAGCGATGATGACCGTCCGGTGGCGTTTGTGTTTAAGACGCTGGCCGACCCGCAGCAGGGTCGTATCAGCTTTATCAAGGTGCTGACGGGTACGCTTGAGCCGGGTCTTGAGCTCATCAACGCGCGCACGCGCAAGAGCGATCGTCTGGCTCACCTGTATGTGATGTGCGGCCGCGACATGACCGAGGTCGGTCACGCCTATGCCGGCGATATTATCGTGGCGCCTAAGCTGGCCGCCGAGACGGGCGACACGCTCTCCATTACCGGTAAGGTCGAGGCAGCGGCGTTCAAGTTCCCCAACTCGCAGTACCGCATCGCCATCGAGGCCGAGAACCGCGGTGACGAGGAGAAGCTCTACACGTTTATCGAGAAGGCGTGTAAGGCCGATCCGACCATGAGCATCGACCGCGACGAGGAGACTGGCCAGACCATCATCTCTGCGGTGGGCGAGGCACAGGTTTCGGTGCTGCTCAACCGTCTGGAGGACCGCACCAAGGTTGCGGCCAAGAGTGTGCCGATCCGCATTCCGTATCGCGAGACCATTCGTCGCACGGCGAGTGCCCAGGGCCGCCACAAGAAGCAGACCGGCGGCGCCGGGCAGTACGGCGACTGCTGGCTGCGCGTGGAGCCGCTCATTGGGCCCGACGGTACGAGTGACGGCTACGAGTTTGTGGACGAGGTCGTGGGCGGCCGCATTCCGCGTTCGCTCATCCCTGCTGTGGACAAGGGCGTGCAGGAGACCATGAGGGACGGCATTATCGCCGGTTATCCGCTCACGGGCATTCGCGTCGCGGTGTACGACGGCTCGTATCACAGCGTCGACTCCAACGAGATGGCGTTCCGCGCGGCGGCTCGTATCGGTCTGCGCAAGGCGTGCGCCGATGCCGATCCGGTGGTGCTGGAGCCCATCGAGGAGATCACCGTGACCATTCCCGAAAGCTACGCCGGCGCCGTGATGGGCGACATCTCGGCCTCGCGCGGTCGCGTGACGGGCATGGAGACCGATGAACGCGGCGACACGGTGGTCATCGCCCAGGCTCCGCTCGCCGAGCTGACGGATTACTCGACGCGTCTGCGCTCCATCACGCGCGGCACGGGCGACTTTACCATGAAGCCGGCCGGCTATGAGCAAGTGCCTTATGACGTGCAGGCCAAATTGGTCGAGCGCTATGAGGAGGGCCGCGCTAAGTAGCGTGTGATTTTGTCTGAACCATAAGTGCTGACGATAAGGCCGCCCTGGGTAACCGGGGCGGCCTTATTTGGTCCCTTGGGGACGGAGGAAAACGGATTATTTTTGGCTTTGGATGATGTGGCAGCGTGGTCGACCCTAATCCCCCGAAGCCTGATTGCGGCCGGTGGCATAGTCAATCTGCACGTGCGGCTGAAGGTTGTAGCAGTACACATGGAAGCAGAGCGTCTTGCCGTGATCCTCGACCGATTGCGCCTCTAGGCGCACGCCGCGGCAGACGAGCTCTTCTTCGTTGTACATGGGCGTGACGCGGTAGAGCACGTGGTTGCCTGTGTCGCGGATATAGTTGAGAATCCGTTCCTCAAAAGGCAGCATGCCGGTCTCGTTGAGGTAGCGTGTGCCGGTGAGCAAGTTTTTGCGGTTGGCGTTTTCGCCGCAGAGCGACCAGGCGATGAGGTGGCAGCGGTTGTAGAGGCTCTGGCCGGGGATGAAGTCATATCGCTGCTGATGCCAGCCGGCAGGATGAATGCGCGAGATGTCGCCGCGCTTACCTTGGCCGAGCGATTCGGGGCCTACGCAGGCGAGCGCCTTGCGGGTGCGACCCAGGCTATCGAGCTTGGAGAATTTTTTAAAGCAGCCTTCCTCCGTGGCGCGCTCATATTCGTCGAGCGTGAACGACGGCGTACCCAGTGGGTGCGTGCTATCGGCGCGAAGGGCGACGTAGGGGTTGCCGGCGTAATCGGGAATGCTGCTGAGGTATACGCCCCGGGCGCGGTTGAGGTCAGGGTTTTCGACCTCGTCGATGGGGGTGGCGGGGCTGTCCGCGGCGGCGTCGGTCGTGATGGCCTCGGAGCCATCGCCGGTGTCCTCGCCGCCATCGGAGTCCGCGGAGCTTGCCGTTCCCGATTCGAGTCGGGCGACCAGATCGGCCTCGTCTTCGGTGCGGCTAGGGCTTTCATTTTGCTTCTCGGCTAGAGCCGCCGCCTGTTCATCGCTTTGCGGTGACAGCAGCTTGGGCGCGCCGTCGAGCGATCCCGTAAACAGCGCAAGCCCCAGCACCACGGCGGTGCCGATGGAAAGTACTTGCTTGTAGGCGGACTTGCGCGACATGGAGGCTCCTGGATGGACGGTTGGGAATCTACCAGTCTAGCAGGAGACGCCGCAGGCAGTTTTGCCGAACAGATTCTTAAAGATTGGGGAGGCGCGCTATCGGTCCATTTGTCCCAGAAGGGACTGCGATGGTTGGGATGTGCGGGGCTATTCGACGTTTCCCAAGATAAAACCTACCAAAATAAACCAGTCCCTTTTTGGCAGGTCAGTTAACGCAGTTCAGGTTGAGCACGCGCGAGCAAGCAGGTTCCGGGTGCGGCAAGGTGACGTGAAACAAGCGGGCGCTGACCTTTTGGTCGCGCCCGTGCAGTTGAACGTCAGATTGCCGTGCCCGGAACCTGCGCAGCGCCGAACGGTTACGCCGTTTGTAAAACGGCGTAACTTAAAGATTCATCGCGCCGTGGATGTAGGGGGTGACCTCGGGGGAGATGTCGTTGCAGCCTAGGTCGCGTAGGGCCGACTCGATGGCGGCGGGCAGCGTGGTTTTGCCTTCGGCATCGACCAAGGTTCCGCCGAGGGCGGCGATCTTGGCGACGTCGGACGGGGCGGCCTCGATATGCATACAGCCGCCGACCAGGCGCGCGCGGACCTGCGAAAGGTCAAGGTCGTGCAGGTAATCCTCGCAGGCGCGAATCAGGTCGACCTTCTCGCGCGTAAGCTTCTCGCCCGTGGGGATGCGCGTGGCAAGGCAGGCGCCGGCGGGCAGATTCCAGACGGGATAGCCCCATGCGCGCAGCAGCTCGCGCTCCTCTTCCTTGGTAAAGCCGACCTCCATAAGAGGCGAGCGCACGCCGAGCTCCTCGGCAGCGCGCATGCCGGGGCGGTAGTCGCCGCGGTCGCTCGCGTTGCTGCCGTCGATGACGGTGGGGAAACCCAGTGACTTGGCGTGGTTGACGATGGCGGTGAAGCCGGCGCGCTTGCAGTGATAGCAGCGGTCGGCGTCATTGCAGGCAACCTGGGGAAGCTGGAGCTGGTCAACCAAAAGATTAAGCACCGGAAGCTTAAAATGCGGGCCCTCATCGGCTTGTCCGTCAACAGATCGCTCAAACGAAGCCTGCTCGGGCGTGCCGATGAGCGGCGTGGTGAGATGGACGAGAAGGGTGTTGGCGGGCATGATGCGGGAGCAAACGGCGGCCAAAAAGCTGCTGTCGACGCCGCCGGAAAAGCCGATGGCGACGCGTCCATATGCCAAAAGCAGCTGCTCGAGCGCTGCGAGTTTGTTCTGAAGCTCCTCTGCGGGTGCGGTGGTGTCTGAAAGCATGAAACGTTCCTTACAGTTGAAAGCTCGGACGAAACTATAATCCTACCGAGCCGCTCGCCATAAGACTTCTATCTATGTAACGAAAGTGCAATATGTATATACGTTATATACAAGTTCGTAAAGTGCGGTAGAGTAGCGGCAATGCAAGCCAATGGGGGGACCGAAATGATCAAGGCTGTCATTTTTGATATGGATGGAACGCTGGTCGACACCGAGCGACTGGGTATTAAGGCGTGGAAGGCGGGCGCTGCCGAGCTGGGGCTCGCGATTGATGACGCGCTGATTCATCAGTTTATCGGCCGTACGCTGGTAGATGTCATGGGCATTCTCGAGGAGCGCTACGGTGGCCACGAGACCGCCGAGGCGATTTATGTCCGCCACAAGGAGATTCGCGACGAGATGGTCAAGACCGAGCTGGAGCTTAAGGCCGGCGCTGCCGAGTGCCTGGACGAGCTTTTGGCTGCGGGCTATCACGTGGGCCTTGCGACGTCTTCGCGTCACGTTACCGCCGAGCGCAACCTTAAGGCGTTCGGTCTCTTTGACAAGTTTGAGACCGTGACTTGCGGCGAGGACGTCGTGCACGGCAAGCCCGATCCCGAGATGTATCTGCTTGCCTGCAAGCGCGCGGGCTTTGCCCCCGAGGAGTGCGCCGTGGTCGAGGATTCGCGCAACGGCTGCGTCTCGGGTATCACGGCCGGCTGCCATGTCTTTGCCGTGCCCGATATCGTCCCGCTGCCGCAGGACGTGGTGGACGGTTGCAACGCCGTGCTCGACACGCTGTTCGATCTGACGGCGGCGGTCAAGGCCGTGCGCTAGCGCTGGCACGCCAGCTACATCAATTACGTTTTAAAGAGGCGACCGTTCGCATTGTGCGGGCGGCCGCCTCTTCGTTTCTACAAGGCTTTCTGGCCCGAAAACTACCGTTCACCGACTTGAAACAACCGCTCGCCGGACTAGCGTTGACTCATATTGAAATTGAAACGGTTCAAATAATAATGAAAACTGTAAATGAACCGCTTCAAAAAGGGGAGAGCACATGGAGAGTCGCATCGAGTCCAAGCATTACGCAGCGGTCGATATCGGTGCTTCGAGCGGTCGCGTTCTTGCCGGCTGGGTCGAGGACGGCAAGATGTCCTACCAGGAGGTCTATCGCTTTGATAACGAGCAAAAGCGCGTAAACGGACACGACTGCTGGGACGTTGAGGCTCTGTTCGACCACGTCGTCGCAGGCCTGCGCGCCGCCAAGGAACAGATCGGCGTCGCTCCGGCCACCATCGGCATCGATACCTGGGGTGTCGACTTTGTCCTGCTCGACGAGCATAGCGAGATCGTCGGCGACACGGTCGCCTACCGCGATGCCCGCACCGACGGCATCTACGAGCTTGCCGACCAGATCATGGATCCGGCCGAGGTCTATGCCCGCACCGGCATTCAGCGTCAGCCGTTCAATACGCTCTACCAGCTGCTCGCCCTTAAGAACGAGCATCCCGAGCAGCTCGAGGCAGCCCGCACCTTCCTGATGATCCCGGACTACCTCAACTGGCGTCTGACTGGCATCAAGGCCAACGAGTACACCAACGCGAGCACCACCGGTATGCTCGATGCCGAAAAGTGCACATGGGACAGCGACATCCTCTCGCGCTTTGGTATTCCCCTGGGCATCTTCCTGGAGCCGACTATGCCCGGCGCCGTGCTCGGCGAGATCACGGCCGATATCTCCGAGAAGATCGGTTACTCTGCGACCGTCGTGCTGCCCGCAACGCACGATACCGGCTCTGCCTTTTTGGCAGTGCCCGCCAAGGACGACAATGCCGTCTATATCTCGAGCGGCACGTGGAGCCTGCTGGGCGTTGAGAACCAGCACGCCATCACCAACGAGCTCGCCCGCAAGCAGAACTTCACCAACGAGGGCGGCTACCTCAAGCGCTACCGCTTCCTCAAGAACATCATGGGCCTGTGGATGAACCAGTCTGTCCGTCGCGAGGTCAACGGCGTCGACTATGTCGAGGGCAAGACCTCGCACAAGGCGCTCATGGACCACAAGGTTGGGTTTGATGAGCTCCGTACGCTCTGCCGCGAGGCCGAGCCCTTCGAGGCCTACGTTGATGTGGACGATGATCGCTTCCTCGCTCCCGATTCGATGATTCAGGAGATCAAGCAGGCTTGCGCTGAGGGCGGCGAGCCCATCCCGCACACCGTGGGCGAGATTATGCGCACCAACTACTGCAGCCTGTCCCGTTCGTATGCCAAGGCTATTGAGGCCCTGCGCGAGCTTTCGGGCCACGACTACACGAGCATCAACATCGTGGGCGGCGGCTGCCAGGACTACTACCTCAACCAGATGACGGCCGACACCTGCGGGCTTCCCGTGTTCGCCGGCCCCATCGAGGGAACCTGCATCGGTAATTTCATCGTGCAGATGATCGCCGGTGGTGACTTTTCCGACCTGGCGGATGCCCGTGCCTGTGTGGCCCGTTCCTTCGATGTCAAGCGCATCGACCCCAGCAGCGCCCAGGCCTAAACGAGGAAAGAGCTACGACTCGAACCTCGCCCTTCACCTACCCCCAGCCCCGCGAACGACAAATGACTCCTGTCGGGCGCGAGCGGCTCTCTCCGATGACACACGGCGCGGAGGACCCTACACCACCACGCTCCGCGCCGTCGTCAATCGGCTTACCACGTTTTTCAATTGGGCCTGCGGGCCCCGGAGAGGAGATAAACAATGGCAATGGAAGATCTGGCGTTCATCAAGGGCTTTTGCCGCTTGTGCGATGACGGCTTTAAGCAGGGCTGGCACGAGCGCAACGGCGGCAACCTTACCTACCGCATGACCGACGAGGAGGTCGCCGAGGCCAAACCGTTTTTTGAGGAACCCCGTGAGTGGGTCAAGATGGGCGTGCGCGGCGAGAACCTCGCCGGCCAGTACTTCGTGAGCACCGGCTCGGGTAAGTTCATGCGCAACGTCCTGGAGGATCCGCGCGCCAACATCGGCATCGTTGAAATCAACGAGACCGGCGACGCCTTCCGTATTGTGTGGGGTCTTGCCAACGGCGCCCGTCCGACCAGTGAGTTCGAGAGCCACTACATGAACCACTGCGTCGCCGCCGCCCGCACAAATGGTGCCGACCGCGTGATTTATCACGCCCACACCCCCGGCATCATCGAGATGTCCTTCGTGGTGCCGCTGGAGGACCGTGCCTTCACCCGCATCCTGTGGCAGATGATGACCGAGTGCGTCGTCGTCTTCCCGACCGGCGTGGGCGTTGTGCCCTGGATGGTCCCGGGTGGCCCGGCCATCGCCGAGGCGAGCTCCGAGCTCATGAAGACCTACGACACCATCGTCTGGGCTCACCACGGCCTGTTCGCCGCCGGCCCCGACTTCGATACGACCTTTGGCCTGGCGCACACCGTCGAGAAGGCCGCCGAGATCTACCTGGCCGCACGTGCTGCCAACGGTGGTTCGGACGACTTCCTCAACAAGATTAGCGACAAGGGCCTCAAGGACACTTGCCACGACTTCAATATCAAGATCAACGACGCATTTGTTGACTAGTAAGTAAGAAAACGGCGGTTCCGGTTGCTGGGGAGCTCGTGGAAACCGCCGTCAAATCGCTGCTGTTTGGGCAGCTTGGAAACATTGTAAGGGGAAATAGAATGGGAAACACTCGCGAGCGTCACGTGAACCCTTGGTGGGTTGCCGTTGTCTCGGGCATGGCGTCCTACATCGATTCGTGCGCGATTATCTCTTCCGGCACGGCGCTGGTCATTTACCAGCAGACCTTTTGCCTCGATAACGGCCAGTTCGGTCTGATTTCGGCGGCGCTTACCTTCTGCATCGCCATCGGCTCCATCCTGGGCGGCAGCCTGGGCGACCGCTTTGGCCGCAAGCCGGTCTTCTCGGTGACCATGGCCATGCTCATCATCGGTGCCATCACCATGATTTTTGCCCAGACCTTCCCGCTGCTGCTGTTGGGCGAGGTCCTGATGGGCCTGGGCGTCGGCGCCGACCTGCCGGTTTCGCTGGCGACCATCGCCGAGGAAGCGCCCGATGACAAGCGCGGCAAGATGCTGCTGTTCTCGGACATCCTGTGGGTTGTCGGCATCGTCGTTGCCCAGGGTATCGGCGCCGTCGTCGGCGACTGGGGTTACCTGGGCGGCCAGATCATGTTCACCCAGCTCGCCGTGATCTCCATCTTGGTGCTTGTCGCCCGTCAGACCATTCCGGAGTCCCCGGTTTGGATTAAGGCTCACGAGGACCGTCTTGCCGGCAAGGTGAGCAACAAGGCACAGGGCAAGATTTCCGATCTATTCAAGAGCCCGTACGCCAAGCCGTTCATCGCCCTTGCCATCTTCTACATCGGCACCAACATCCCGGCTAACTCCCTCGGCCAGTTCTCGACTTGGATCGGCGCCAACGTTGTTTCGCTGCCCATTTCCGTCGTGTCCACCATCGGCCTGATCTGCTACCCGATCCGCGCCATCCTCGACTTCGTCTTTATGAAGTTCGTCGATACCGACAAGCGTATGCCGCTGTTCTACATGGGCGCCGCGCTCTACCTGCTCGGCTTCCTCATGTTCCCGATCTTTGGCGCCTCGACGATCACCTATGTCGCTACGCAGCTGCTCTACTGCATCGGTGCCGCTTTTGCCTTCGAGGGCATCCTGAAGGTCTGGATGCAGGAGTGCTTCCCGACGTTGCTGCGCACCACTGCTAACGGCGCCATCGTGTTCTCCTCTCGTTTCCTGTGCGCCGTCGCCGGTTCCTTCACCGCCACGTTCATCGCCGTGGCCGGCTACAAGGCTGCCTTCCTGGTCCTTTCGCTGCTGTGCCTGATCGGCTTCGCGGCTGCTATCTGGGCCTTCCACGGCGAGCGCTACAACGCGTTCGACGACGCCGAGTAATCTTCTTCATCCGCGCCGCGGATACCGCGGCAACCTCTGGGGTGAAGGGGTGGTTCCGCTCCTTTCGCCCCGCCCCCTGTGCAAACGCAGACGGGCGCGACAAAAAACATGTCTGTTGCGCTGATCTGATAACCGCCGCGTCCGCCTGCTTGCAATCATCACCTTTTCTCATTGGAGGAAATCATGCTCGTTAACACCAAGGCCAAGGTTGGCGTCTTCTCGATTGCCCTCGGTGCCTATCTTCCGCAGTTCCCGCAGCTCGTTCCCAATTTTGAGCAGCAGTACGAGGACTTTAAGGCCACGCTGCCCACGACCGTCGAGCTTATCGACGGCGGTATGGTGACCACCAAGGAGCAGGCTCAGGTCGCGGGCGACAAGTTCCGTGCCGAGGATGTCGACCTGGTCATCCTGCAGATGCTCACCTATGCCACGAGCTACAACGTGCTGCCGGTTGTGCGTGACCTGGACGTACCCGTCGTCGTGGTCAACGTGCAGAAGAAGGCTCAGCCCGATTACGCCAACACCGACATCCCCACGTGGCTGGGCGACTTGTACGCCTGCGGCGCCCCCGGCGAGGTCGTGGCCGACCTTAACCGCGCCGGCAAGCGTCACGCCGTGGTGACCGGCGTCGTCGAGGGTGGCGACCCGGCTGTGGCCGAGCAGCTCGAGCAGTGGTGCCGTGCCGCTCAGGTGCGTCGTCGCCTGCGCCGCACCAACATCGCCCAGATCGGCCGTCCGTACCCGGGCATGATGGACCTCTACATCGACGAGACGAACCTCTACAACCGTCTGGGCCTCTACACCAAGCAGTTCGACTGGGAGAAGATGTGGGCTATCGCCGACAACATCGACGACCAGACTGCCGTGGACGCCAAGGCTGCCGAGATCCTCGACACCTTTGACGTCGAGGGTGGCGCCAAGGTTTCCGACGAGCCCATTCAGGAGATGGCCAAGTACGTCGTCGCCTTTGAGCAGTGGGTCAAGGACGAGGAGATCGGTCTGGTCGCCAGCCACTACGACGGTTACGCCAAGGGTCAGGCCGGCGTGCTCGACTCCATGCTCATCCCGGCGTTCTCCATGCTCATCAAGCAGGGCACGAGCTGCGCGGTCGAGGGCGATATGAAGGTCGCCATCGCCATGAGCATCCTCAAGACCATCTCTGGCACCGGTCAGCTCTCCGAGATGTATTCCATCGACTTCCCCGAGGACATCGTCATCATCGGTCACTCCGGCTCCGGCGACGCCGACATCTCGACTGCCAAGAAGCCGACCCTCAAGGTCGTGCCCGTGTTCCACGGCAAGACCGGTGGCGGCTACCTCACCCAGTTTTACCCCGGCCACGGCACCATCACCTTCCTGGGCATCACGCAGGACGGCGACGGCAACTTTAAGTTTGTGGTTGCCGAGGGTGAGAACGTCGACGGCCCGATCTTTACCTTCGGCGACACCAACATGCGCATGAAGTTCTCGATCGGCGCCCGCGAGTTCATGGACCGCTGGAATGAGACCGGCCCGACCCACCACATGGCCGCCTGCCTGGGAAGCCAGACCGACACGATCCTCAAGGTCGCCAAGATCCTGGACGTGCCTGTGGATGTCGTCTGTAGGTAACCTTGTTCCGTCGTTCTAACGAACGTTGCGAACGCAGAAGAGCAAAGGGCCCGACAAGTACCTGCTTGTCGGGCCCTTTTTGTTTTGAGCGGCGGCCTGGGGCATCGGGGGTCTGTTGCTCGGTTCGGCTTTACAGACAGAAACACATGTAGAGCGGCAACCTGATAACGTCATCTTCCGCAACCAAAGGCTTGGGATGGAGGATATAGCTCGTCCCTACGCGCTTTCCGAATTTCGCTGAAAACTTGTTGAGTGAAGATGTCCGGTATCGCTTTTTAGATTTGACTTCGATGGGGGACACTCTCATGCGGCCGGCTGCATCGTCATATCCTTTGACAATCAGAAAATCAATCTCCATGGTGTTTTTAGGGTTTGAATCATCTCGAACGGAGTAGAAGTAAAGCCCATGTCCCGACGCGGCGAGTTGCTGGGCAATTACGTTTTCCGTAAACATGCCCTCATTGATTTCGAGCTTATCGAGCAGTATGTCCCTGTAAACCTCATGTGGGGTTACCTGATTGTCGCGGAACGTTTGCGAAACCAAGAGCCCCGTGTCGGACATGTAACACTTAAATGTTGAATCTTCCGCGCTAAGCGAGAGTCCGACCGAGGGGTCTGTAACGCTAAGGCAAGTTGCCCCTATGCAAGAGTCGGCAAGCCAAAAAAATGAGTCGGCATAGTCGCGACTCCGTGCATTTTTGTCTAATGCGGCGAGGCGATACTTTTTGTCATGTTTTGCAAGCTGCCCCGGCAGGGTTCTAAAAACACGGCGGATCCTCGTGGCGTCCGTGCCCCCAAAACGCTCGATATCGAAATCATAGAGGTTTAGAATGTCGCGTTTTACAGCATCGACGGCACCAAAATCGTGCTTAGCAAGATATTCGTCGACCGCTTGAGGCATACCTCCCACAAGCATGTATTCCCTAAAGAGCCGCTCGGCTTTTCTGTGGAGGGGAGGGGGTAGCGGTTGCAGGCTCTCGTATGAGGATCGAATTGCTTGGGCTAGAGGCCGTTCGTCGCATGCCCAGAGGAACTCTTCATAATCGAGAGGATGGAGTGTCATTGCACGCTCTTCCGAAGGGACGACAATCCCCTCGATGTTCTTTTTTATCGAGATGAGCGAGCCAGTTTCTATGTAGTCATAACGGCCGTCGGCGACGAGTTGCTTGATAAATTCTCGTGCGGCAGGAAAACGCTGAACCTCGTCAAGGACTATGACGGATTGTCGTTTGGGAAGGGCTGTGCCTGTATAAGCGGTCAGGTACATGAAGAAGGAGTCGATGTCAGATCGATATTGAAGGAAAAGCTCTTTAATGTCGTCAGAGACTTCTGAGAAGTCGAGCATGAGGCATGCTTCATATTCTCTGTGGGCGAATTCGCTCACGAGCGTGCTTTTGCCCACACGACGGGCGCCCTCGATGAGTAGCGCTCTTGATCCTTTACATTCGTTCTTCCAAGCGAGAAGGCGCTGATACAGCTTTCGTTCGAACATGATGCTCCAAACAGCTTAAATTATCTGCGTAAACACGAAATGGAGAGTTAATTTAGCTGAATCATACACGAAATGGGAAGTTAAATATAGAGTAATTTACACGATATGGGAAGTTAAATACGCGCTAGTTTACACGAAATGGGAAGTTACGCTCGCGTGGGCATAGATAGATTACCCCGCTGCACCTAAAGACTCAGCGGGGTAAGCGGTTACAGGTACGCGCCGAGGTTGATGGCGGTGGCGTCGGTTTGGGTGCTTGCCTGGGTGCTCGCGCGTTCCAGCAAAAATGGGCGCACGATTTCCTGACGGTTGATGTCTTCGGTGGCGGTGACCGTTGTGACGGGGCGGGCGGCCGAGCCGACGCGGATGTGTTTGGTTTTGGGCGGTGTCTTTTGCTCGATTTGCTCCATCAGCAGCTGGACGCCCTTGCGGCCAATCTCGTAGCCCGGGGGAGCAACCGTGGTGAGCGAGACGGATCCGCTCCAGGCAAGCGGGTTACCGTCGCATCCGGCGACAAGAATCTGGCCGGGGACACAGATGCCTTTGTCGACCAGCGCCGAGATGACGCCGGAGGCCAACACGTCGGTAAGTCCTACGACAAAATCGGGGCGCTCGTCGGTCGGGCGCTCGGCAATCTGTGCACCGATACCGTAGCCGTCGGCCGCGGTGTTCCATTCGCCGGCGTCGATAACTTCGATCTTAATGTCGGGACGCATCGCCAACGCCTTATGAATGCCAAGAACGCGCAGGGTGAGCTGCATAAATGCCGCTCGACCCACAACGACGATATGGTGTGCGCCGCGGGCGATGGCGAGCTCGGCGATAATGCGCCCCTGGGCCTCGTTGTCGGCAGCCACATAGTAGCCAGGCTCGGAGCAATGGATGTCCAGATGGACGATGGGCACGGGCATCTTAGTCATGGCCGGATGCCAGTCGGGCGATGCCATGGGCTGCACCATAACGCCGGACATCTGGGTGCCCATAAAGTAGCGCAGGTAATGGTCCTCGAGAATATCGTCGTTGTCGGCGTTGGCAATAAGCAGGTCGTAGCCGTGCTTGCGCGCCTCGTTGTGGGCGCCGCTGGCAATTTGGAGCGAGAAGCCGTGGTCGAGGCGGGGGAGCACCAGGCCAAAGGACTTGGTGGTGCCGCCGGCCAGCTGGCGAGCGCTTTGGTTGGGCAGGTAGCCCAGGCGATTGATGGTTTCGTTGATGAGTTTGAGGGTCTCGGGGCGCAGCTTTTCGGGATGGTTGAGCGCGTTGGAAACCGTGCCCAACGAAACCCCGGCTTCGCGCGCGACGTCGCTGATTTTAACCTTTGCCATAGCGGCCCCTTTGATGCGTTTCAAGTACAAGCCAGATTGTAGCATCGCCCGCCCCCGGGGTGTCAAAACCTGCCAATGAGGGACAGGTTTATTTTGGCAGGTTTTATTTGGGGAAACACCGTTGCCGACCAAAACCACCACGAAGGGGACAGGTACCTTTGTGGTGGTTTTTGCTGTCCCGGCTTTCAATTGTCTCGATCTGTAACATCTGGACGGTGAAACTGGCTCTATGTGTTACAGATTGAGACAAAACGTCGAGGTCGGACGGAAAATCTCGATCTGTAACAGTAAGCCCGCTTTCGGAGCCCTAGATGTTACAGATTGAGACAAATCGCCGGAACGGGCCGCCGCCCCGGTCAAAACCACCACAAAGGTGCCTGTCCCCTTCGAGGTGGTTTGGACGTGTGTGCATCGGGTGGTATCTAAGTTGAGATACCACTTCTGGTATATCAGCTTGCGTTTGCGTGAGTACAATACTCGAACGTTATACGTCTCAGCGCCCCCTGTGCGTGGACGTTTTGCAGTCACGCGAACGAAGGGATTTATCCTATGTGCGGAATTGTCGGCTACACCGGCTCTGATATTGCAAAGAACATCCTGGTCACGGGTCTTAAGCGCATGGAGTATCGCGGCTATGACTCCTCGGGTGTCGCGCTCGAGGTGGGCGAGGGCGCCGCGGCGCACCTCGATGTCATCCGCCGCATGGGCAAGGTCGCAGGCTTGGAGAGCGAGCTTTCCAATATCGATAGCGACGCTACCTGCGGTATCGGCCACACCCGTTGGGCCACCCACGGCAAGCCTTCCGTCGTTAACGCCCATCCCCACACCAGCTGCGACGGTCGCATCGCCAT
This sequence comes from uncultured Collinsella sp., assembly GCA_934654515.1. GTDB lineage: Bacteria > Actinomycetota > Coriobacteriia > Coriobacteriales > Coriobacteriaceae > Collinsella. The sequence continues at coordinate 21,557 of CAKUGA010000001.1, forward strand.
CGTCCATAACGGCATCATCGAGAACTTCGCCGAGCTGCGCGAGGAGCTAGAGGGCCGCGGCCATCACTTTAAGAGCGAGACCGATACGGAGGTCTTCGCGCATCTAATCGAAGAGGCCTATGCCGAGACGCACGACCTGATGGCCTCCGTGCGCGAGGCTTGCACCCACGTGGTCGGTGCCTATGGTCTGGCCGCCGTGTGCGCCGACGAGCCCGGTGTGATCGCCGTGGCCCGCAAGGACTCCCCAATCGTCGTCGGCGCGGGCGAGACCGGCGCCTATGTCGCCTCCGACGTCATCGCGCTTATCGACGCCACCCGCGACGTGGTGGTGCTCGAGGACGGCCAGTTTGCCAAGCTCACGCCCGCGGGTGTCGAGTATACCGACGAGGCCGGCAACGTTATCGAGCCCAAGGTCACCCACATCGACTGGGATCTGGACATGGCCGAAAAGGGCGGCTACCCCGACTTTATGCTCAAGGAGATCCACGAGCAGCCGCGCGTCGTGCGCGACACGCTGGTCGGCCGTATGACGCCTGCCGGCGAGCTCGACATCGACGAGCTGGGCCTGTCCCTCGAGGAGCTCAACGACATCGACCGCGTCTACGTGATCGCCTGCGGCACCAGCTACCACGCCGGCCTCATTGCCAAGAACCTTATTGAGGGTTGGGCTCGCATCCCGACCGAGGTCGAGGCGGCCAGCGAGTTCCGCTATCGCAACCCCATCATCACGCCGACGACGCTCGTCGTTGCCGTGTCCCAGTCGGGCGAGACCGCCGACACCCTCGCCGCCATCCGCGACGCGCGCATCAAGGGCGCCAAGGTCTTCGGCATCACCAATGTGGTGGGCAGCCCCGTGGCGCGCGAGAGCGACGGCGTCATCTACACCAAGGCCAACAAGGAGATCGCGGTCGCCTCGACCAAGAGCTTCATCGGCCAGGTCGTGAGCCTGACGCTGCTGGCTCTGCTGCTGGCGCAGGTCAAGTATCGCCTGACCACCAAGCAGACGCGCATGATGTTCCGCGAGCTTTCCGATACGGCCGAGCAGATCCAGTGGATTCTGGATACGCAGACCGAGGCCGTGCACGAGGCCGCCCTGCTGTGCAAGGACGCGCAGTCGGCGCTGTTCGTGGGCCGTGGCATGGGCGCCGCCATCTCCTACGAGGGCGCACTCAAGCTCAAGGAGGTCAGCTACCTGCACGCCGAGGCCTATGCCGCTGGTGAGATGAAGCACGGCCCCATCGCCCTGATCGACCCGGGCTTCCCCGTCATCGCCGTGGCCACCAAGAGCGCCACCTACGACAAGACCGTGTCGAACCTTATGGAGTGCAAGGCGCGTGGCGCCAAGGTCATCGTCGTTGCCACCGAGGGCGACGAGGAGATCAACAAGATCGCCGACTGCATCATCCGCGTGCCGGCCGTCCGCGACGTGTTCAGCCCCATCACGGCGAGCGTCCCGCTGCAGCTGCTCGCCCGCGAGGTCGCCATCCTGCGCGGCTGCGACGTCGACCAGCCTCGCAACTTGGCGAAAAGCGTTACGGTTGAGTAATTAGTTCCGCCGTTCTACCGAACGGCGGACCTGTTGACGCTGCGCGGGCTGCATTCACGCCAATCTGACGTTCAATTTCGAGGGCGCGACCAAGAGGTCAGCGCCCTCTCATTTCACGCCACCTTGGCGCAAATGCAGCTCGCTCGCTGTTGGTGACTGGCATCGAGTTTTCCTTTGTTGGCACGTTCTAACGACCAAGGCCCGGCTCCGCATCAGACGGAGCCGGGCCTTTTTGTGCGGCAAAATCACCACAAAGGTGCCTGTCCCCTTTGTGGTGGTTTTGGCAGGTTAGCGGAGCTTGCTGGTTTCGAAGTACTCGGGGAACTGGTCGAGAACCTCGGTTTGGTTGCGGAACATCATGTGCAGGTGCTTGCTCACCAAAAAGCTCGCCTCGATGGGGTCGCGACCGGCGATGGCGCGGCGGATCTTCTTGTGCTCGTTCACGATGTCCTGATTGTCCAGAACCTGCGTGGCGGCGCGCAGCCAGCGGAAACGCTCCAGGTCGGCGTTGGTTGCCTCGAGCCAAGACCACACGGTGCTGCGGCATGCAATGCTAAAAATCATGTGATGCATGAGGTTGTCGCTCAAAAAGAAGCCGATGCGATCCTCTTCGGCCATGGCCTTTTCCTGCAGCGCGATGGCGCGGTCGAGCTGCTCGATGCCGGCCGACGTGGCGCGCGCACAGCACTCCACAATCACCTGCTTTTCCAGATGCTCGCGGATGTAACAGGCACTCTCGGCAAGGGTGAGATTGATGGGTGAGACGTAGGTACCGCTCTGGGGCACGGTGCGCACCAGGCCCTCTTGCGCCAGACGCACCAGTGCCTCGCGCACAGGGGTGCGCCCCATATCCAGGTCGTCGCAAAGTTGCTTGACGCCTAGCTTTTCGCCCGGCTTGTAGTCAAGGTAGACGATTTTGCGTCGAATGGTGTGGTAGGACTGGTCTTGTAGGCTTGTTTCTTGCTCGCCGACGTGCATCGATTCTTCCATAGTGCCTCGCAACCGTTCTATCAAACTCATATGTCAGTTGTTTATTATGCCGCGAATCAGCTCTCCGCGGTGAGTAATTCGACTGTCGCCCGAGAACTATTGCGGCATCTTAGTCTTTGTTTGCGCGAGACTGTGCTCGATGTTGCCGTATCATAAGCCGTCGCAAACGTGAAATAGAAAGAAGGAATCCCATATGCAACTGGCAAATTTCGTGCGCGAGCGCTGGAAGGGCGTCTTGTTCTGCCTGATCATCGCTATCCCCGCGACGTTGCTCGGCAAACAGATTGAGGTGGTCGGCGGGCCGGTATTTGCCATCCTCTTCGGCATGGTCCTGGCGCTTGTTTTTCCCAAGAATCATCGCGAACAGCTCGCCGCCGGTGTCACCTATACGTCTAAAAAAGTCTTGCAGTACGCAGTTATCCTGCTTGGCTTTGGCATGAACCTCTCCCAGATTCTGTCCAAGGGCGCCCAGTCGCTGCCGATTATCGTGGCGACGATCTCGACCTCTCTTGTCATCGCCTTCGTGCTCTGCCGCGTTATGAACGTGCCGGGTAAGATCGCGACGCTTGTGGGTGTGGGTTCGTCGATTTGCGGCGGTTCTGCCATCGCCGCGACCGCACCCGTCATCGATGCCGACGATCGTGAGATTGCCCAGGCCATTTCGGTTATCTTCCTGTTTAACGTTATCGCGGCGCTCGTGTTTCCGACGCTCGGTGGCATGCTCGGCCTGACCAACGAGGGCTTTGGGCTGTTTGCCGGCACCGCCATCAACGACACCTCGTCCGTAACGGCTGCGGCGAGCGCTTGGGACAGCATGCATCCCGGCGCCAACGTGCTCGAGAGCGCCACGGTGGTCAAGCTCACCAGGACGCTGGCCATTATTCCCATCACGCTGGCGCTTGCTTGCTGGCAGATGCGTCTGGCGCGTAAGGCCGGCGGCGACGCCAAAAATACTTTCTCGTTTAAGCGCGCGTTCCCCATGTTCGTGCTGTTCTTTGTGCTGGCGAGCGTAATCACCACGGTGTTTCAGCTTCCCGTGTCCATCGCGGCGCCCATCAAGGAGCTGTCGAAGTTCTTTATCGTGATGGCCATGGCGGCCATTGGCTTTAATACCGATATCGTCGAGCTGGTCAAAAAAGGTGGCAAACCCATTGCGTTGGGCTTTTGCTGCTGGATTGGCATTGCGTGCATGAGCTTGGGAATGCAGCACGTGCTGGGAATCTGGTAGGCAAGGCAGCCGATTTGCGTGCCACATGCTGGCTGCCGCACGCCTGCGGTGGAGCGATAGGAGCTCTTGCGGGTATGGCTTGTCCGCAGGTTAATAGGTCCCGAAGAGCTCTTATCGCCCCGCCAGGATGGCGATGCGGGGCAACTCATATACTCGCAGGACGGCGGCTTCTGCCCTATAGTGTTTGGTGAGCAATATCGTTCAATTTTGAAACACTTGAGATGCCAAGCCGCAGATAAGGGTCGTGGCTGGAGACGGGGCGAACCATGGACAGCGATGCCAAGCTGAACATCTTGACCGAGGCCCTGGCTGCTGCCGGGGCCTCGGCATTGGCAATTGATGCGCGTGGGGACGTCGCGATTTCGACCATGAATGACGCGGCGCTTGAGCGGGGTGTGGCGGCTTTTGTTGCCGAACGCCTCGACCGTATAGGAGACGGCGCGCGTCTGGTTATGGGACGTGCGGGTACGCGCCTGAGCCTGACCGTTCGCCCCACCGACAAAGAGGGCGGGGGCCTTTGGGTCGTCGTGGTCCGCGAGGTGCGCGGCGCCGCGGCACATGCGGGCATCGAGTGGCTCAACGCCGACGAAGTTGAGGCCCGCTACGAATCGAGCGCGTACGGCATCGTTGAGGGGGCGGCCTCGGTGGCTGCGCCGGTCGCCGAGAGCTATGCGCGCGGTGTGCCCCTCATGCTTGAGGGCGAGCTGGGAGCGGGTCAGGTCGAGATTGCCATGCGTCTCTATCTGGACGGTCCTTTTGTCGACCAGCCCTTTGTTGCCGTTGCGCTCGATGAGCTTACCGATCGCGGTTGGCGCCACGTGCTCAAAAGCGCCGAATCGCCGCTGTTCCAAACGGGGCTGACCCTTTGCATTGCGGGTTGGAATGCGGTTGGCCCCCAGCGCCTTCGCGAGCTCGTTTCCACGATGACCGACACCGCGTTGGCGACGCGCTGCCATGTGGTGCTGACGGCGAATGACATGCCGGGTGGCAGCGAAAGTGATCAAGCCGCCTTTGTGACCGAGCGCTTCGCCTGTGCGGTGAGCGTGGCGCCGGCAATCGCCGAGCAGGGAGCCGCGTCGACGAAGGTTGCGCGCTATTTGGAATATCTCGCTGATGCATTTGGGACGGCAGCGCCCACGCTGTCTGCCGCGGCGACGAAGGCGCTCGATGCTTACCGCTGGCCGCGCAATTATCTGCAGCTCCGCGAGGTCTCGGAACGACTGTATATATTGGTGGGGGCGGGCACGGTGGACCGCGCTGTGGCGGAGGAAGTGCTTGCCCAAGAGGACGTGATTAAGACCGCAACCTTTGGCGCCCCGACACTCGAAAGCGACCTGTATATCCTGCGACCGCTGGCCGATACCGAGCGAGATATCGCACATCTGGTTGTAGATCATCTCCACGGCAACCGAACCCGTGCGGCGGAGGTGCTGGACATAAGCCGAACAACGCTGTGGCGCTTGCTGAAGGACGATGACCGTTGAGCGAGGCGCCCGTGACCGCGCGCGATGCGTGTGCTACAGTCCAAAGCGTTATTGTTTCGATTTGGTTACGGCGTGCGGGGGCGTATGGCTGAGACTACAAAACCGAGCCGCAGAAGGCGGAGTGCCGCGCCGGTCAACCGACGCACGACATCGGTGACGTGGGGCAAACACGCCTCGGGGTTTGATGGCTCGTTCAAACGCACTAAATACGGCTATCCTTCGGCAAGCGCCCGCTTGGCCATGCAGGCAGAGTCCTCGTTGTGGGGCCGTAAACGCGTGGTGGGCTCAAAGCTCAAGCACGACGGAACGCTCGGTTACATCAGTCGCGGGGCGGCTCGTCGCAGCGGACTCAATCCGGCTGGTTGGCATCGTTATGTTCCGATCGCGGTCGTCGTTGCAGTGATCGTCATCGCACTCGCTGCGCTTGGCTACGCCGGCGACGGCGCCAACTTGGACGCAGTGTTTAAATCGCCCGAGCTCGCGCATGCAGGCACAGAAATTGTCGAGGGCGCTCAGACCCAGACGGGCGTCGCGCCCCAGCGCGGTATCGTTGCGGCAGCCTCCACCATCGCCGATGCGCAAAAGGACGAGGACGAACAAGGCGACGGCGCCGAAACGACCCACACGAACGAAACGACGACAACTCCACCGGCAAGATAAGTTGCGAGCGGGTCCGCCGTTCGTTAGAACGGCGGAACTAATTACTTTACATACACCACGTTGTCGCGGCGGGGTTTGGGCTCGGGTAGCGTGTCTTCGGCATAGCCCAGAATGCAGTGACCGACACCGCGCAGGCTGCCGTCGGCGGGCAGGCCCCAGCTGGCCAGCAGTTCCAGGCCCTCGGGCGAGTCAAAGACCTCATGCGCGCGGTGAATCCAGCACGAATCGACACCCAGTGCATAGGCGGCGTTGAGCAAGTTGCCCATGGCGAGCGAGCCGTCTTCCAGATGCGTGGGCACGCTGCGGTCAACCAGCACCACCACAACGGTCTTGGCGCCATAGAAGGGGTCGCTGTTGCTGCCCATGACCTGGGCGTTGAGCTGTGAGAGACGCTCGACGGTCGCGGGGTCGGTGACGGCGACAAACGTCACCGGCTGGCGGCCCATGCCGCTCGGTGCATATTGGCCGGCTTCGATAATACGTGCAAGCTTTTCGGCCTCGACGGGACGATCGCTGTATTTGCGGCAGCTGCGGCGGTGGATGAGCGCTTCGATAGTCTCCATGGTGTCTCCTTGTAGTGGCGTTGCAGATGCTCCGTTCATACCCGTCGGGCTCAAACGGTAGACGGTCAATTGCCCGGCCAAAAGGATAGATTCCAATTGGGAAAGTAGGTTTGCATAAAAGTACCTTCAGAATGTGACAAACAAATGGGATGGTTAAACGTTTTATCCCGTCTACCCTGCGGTTTTTTACCACTTGCCTAAATGACGAACGCATAACCTCTGATAAAGGTTTTACTAAAGGAGTACCAACGTTTATCAATGCGCCGTGGTGGCGCCGGGCCAGGAGGTAACATCATGTTCCAGGCTGGAGATGTCGTCGAGACCGACTTCGAAGGATTTCTGAAGCTGCTGCGTTCCAAGACGCGCGCTTTTGTGACGATTGACGATCACGAGTACTACATCACGCACACCGATGGCTATTGGCGTGTTCAGGATTGCGAGGCCCTCAACGACAAGGGCCACTTTACTGACTGCTCCGAGCTGGTCAACACGGTCTGCGAGGTCGTCGAGCTGCCGTGGATTGCCGGCAAGAGCCTGCATGACAGCTTCTCGGGCGCTACGGTCTATGAGGCCGTCGCCGCTTAACGGGCGATAAAACCCGATTTTCACGTGACCGCTGGCGCTGCCCCCGCGCCGGCGGTCTTTTTCTGCCGATAGGCCATAAAAGTGCAAGCATTTGCGGAGAGCCTGTTGACGATAGTCAAAACTCGGACTAATCTAGAGATACAAAATTGGTCAAAAATCGGACAATCGAATGGTGGGATAGATGAATAGTGCGGTTACGCTGGTCGACTTCGACCGGTTGCTCAATGGACTCGATCATATCTATTCGGAGTTCTCGCGCGCCTGCGGTCTTTCGGACTGCGCTTACTGGATGCTCGTCGATACCAGCACGGCGGGCGGCAGTATTGCCGTAAGCCGCCTGACGAGCGAATGGTTCTACAGCAAGCAGACCATCAACTCGGCCATTAAAACCTTGACGGCGCGGGACTTTGCAACGTTGGAGTTTGCCGAAGGCAGCCGTAAGAACAAGGTTGTGCGTTTGACCGAAGCGGGCATGCGGTTTGCCGAGCGTTATGCGCTGCCGGCACTCAAGGCCGAGCAGCGAGCCTTTGGCGCGCTTGAGCCGTGTGAGCAACGCGAAATCATGCGCCTAATCGGAAAATTTTCCCATGCGCTCGGCGATGAGTGCGATGCCTTTAAGCAGCATATCGCTGCCGAGAGCCAGGCCGAGAATCAAGGTGAGGGGGAGTCGTGCGACTCTTAATGAGGTTTATGAAGCCGTACCGTAGGCTCGTTGCGGTGACGCTGCTGGTGTTGCTGATCGACAACGTCGGCACGCTGCTGGTGCCCACGATGCTGGCGAACATGGTCAACACCGGTATCACCACGGGCGACGTCGACTACATCCTGCGCAATGGCCTGTACATGCTTATCGCGACCGGCATGGCCAGTGGCGGCGCGGTGTTGGGCTGCTATCTTTCGGCCCGCCTGGCGGCAAACGTCGCTTGCGACATCCGCAACGCTGTCTACGACAAGTCGCTCGAGCTGTCCGCCAGCGATTTTGAGCGCTTTGGCACCGGATCGATGATCACGCGCTCGCTCAACGACATCAACGTGATTCAGCAGGCGATTCTGCAGACCATTCAGCTGGTGCTACCGGTGCCGTTTCTGGCGGTCGCGGGCATCATCTTTGCCTGGTTTATCGATCCTGCCATGGGCACGCTTTTGGGCGTGGTCGTGGCGATTGTGCTGGTCGCGGCGGTCTTTACGGTTGCCAACGCGGCGCCGATCTTTATGCGCCTGCAGAGCTTTATCGATCGCATGAACGTGGTGCTGCGCGAGAACATCGTGGGCGTGCGCGTCATTCGAGCGTTTAACAAGGAGCGTCACGAGGAGCAGCGCCTGGACGAGGTGTTTAGCGATTACGCGGCCAACGCCATCAAGGTCAACCATCTGTTTGTGGGTCTCGACAGCTCCAGCTTCTTTTTGATGAACATCGCCGAGGTGGCGGTGCTGTGGGTTGGCGGCAACCGGGTGGGCGCCCACGCCATGCAGATCGCGAGTATCTCGGCGGTGCTGGAGTACGCGCTTCTGATCCTGTTCTTTGTGATGATGGCCCAGATGGTGGTGCTGACGCTTCCGCGTGCCGCCGCATGTCTGAACCGCGCGCAGCAGGTGCTGGAAATTGAGCCGAGCATCGTGGACGGCGACCGTACACTGGGTGACGGGGTATCTGCCTCCGAGGGCGATTCGGATGCCGTTGCCGTGTTCGACCATATGTCGTTCCGTTTTGACGATGCCGACGAGGACACGCTGTGCGACCTGGACTTTGCTTGCCGCCGCGGGCAGACCACGGCAATTGTGGGTTCGACCGGCTCCGGCAAGTCCACGGTAGCAAAGCTGCTGCTGCGCTTCCATGATGCCACGAGGGGTGCCATTCGTCTGGACGGCGTCGATCTGCGCGAGCTTTCGCAAGACGAGATCCGCGGGCGCATCGCCTACGTGCCGCAGAAGGCGTGGCTGTTCTCGGGCACCGTGGCGAGCAATCTGCGCTTTGGCAACGAGGATGCGACCGAGGCGGATATGCTTCACGCGCTCGAGGTCGCCCAGAGCACATTTGTGCTTGAGCAGCCCCAGGGGCTCGATACCCCGGTGGCGCAGGGCGGCACGAACTTCTCGGGTGGTCAGCGCCAGCGTCTGGCCATTGCTCGCGCGCTCATGAAGCGCGCCGACCTGTATATCTTCGACGACAGTTTTTCGGCCCTGGACTTTAAGACCGATGCGGCCCTGCGCCATGCTCTGCGGGATGAGACGCGCGACGCTGCGGTGCTCATCATCGCGCAGCGCATCTCGACGATTTTGCATGCCGACCAGATCGTCGTGCTCAAGGACGGCGAGGTCGTGGGCCTGGGTACGCACGGCGAGCTTATGGAGACCTGCGAGGTGTACCGCGCCATCGCGGAGTCGCAGATGAAGGGAGGTGAGTAGTATGACCGAGGAGCTTAAGAAGCAGGGCGGCGTTGATGACGCCGCTGTTGCAGGGGCAGTCGAGGAGGCGGCCGTGCCCGAGCTGGACGCCGCCGCCAAGGCTGCGGCCGAGCGTGAGGCTCGCCGCCAAGCGCTGTACGAGGAAAACGAGCGTGCCGAGGACGAGCGTGCCCGCGCGGAAGCAGAGCGCATGCGCGATGTGGACGACGAGGATGAGGACGAGAAACCCCGCGATACCTGGGCGACGGTGCGCCGCTTGTGGGGCGAGGCCGCCGGCGACCATTGGCGCTTCTACATCGTGTTTGCGAGCATCGTGTTCTACGTCATCTTTAACACCGCCGCGCCGGCATATAGCGCTCATGTTATCGACGAGCTGTGGGGCCATATACAGGTGGCGTTTGCCAGCGGAACCACCTTCAGCATCACCTGGGACCAATGCGGCAAGACCATCTTTGTCTACTTCTTGATCTGGACGGCCGCCGGGTCGTTCTATGCGTTGCAGAGCTTTTTGATGTCGAGTGTGGCCGAGCGACTCAACCTGCGCCTGCGCAACCGCATCGCGCAAAAGCTCAGCCGCCTGCCGCTCGCCTACTTTGACGCGCATCGCCCCGGCGAAGTGGTCAGCCGCGCGACCAACGACTTGGACAAGATGTCCGAGAGTATGCAGCGCGGATTGCTGCAGCTGCTGGTATCGATCGGTACCGTGACGGGTGCCATCATCATGATGTTCGTCTATAGCGTCAAGCTCACGTTGGTCTTTTTGGGCTTTACGGCGGTATCGCTGCTGGTGACCAAGGTGGTTTCGCGCCGTACGCATGATGTGACGGGCGAGCGTCAGGAATGGGTGTCCAAGATTACGAGCGCGGTTGAGGAGGGTTACTCGGGCCGTCTGGTGATTCGCGCATTCAATCGCGAGCACCAGAGCTCTGCCGAGGTGCACGAGGCCTCGGGCGAGCTGGCCCGCGTGAGCACCAAGGCCGACTTTATGATCAACGCCGTCGGACCCGCGGTTCGCTTTATCGGTCGCCTGGCGCAGATCGTGATTGCGCTCGTGGGCTGCAGCATGCTGGTTGCCGGCCACATGACCGTCGGCGTGTTCCAGGCGTTCTTCCAGTTTATCTACGAGGCGTCCGAACCCATGACGCAGCTGTCGTTCACTTTCAACTCGCTGCAGAGCGCGCTAGCGAGTGTGGAGCGCGTGTTCGACCTGCTCGATGAGCCCGAGATGGAGGCCGATCCACTGCCGGACGAGGCCGCCAAGCTGTCGGGTCGCGTGGAGGGCCGTGTCACTTTTGAGCATGTGCGCTTTGGCTACACGCCCGAAAAGCCGCTTATGCGCGACGTTTCGTTTACCGCTGAGCCGGGTCAGAAGATCGCAGTGGTGGGAACCACGGGCGCGGGCAAGACCACGCTCATCAACCTGCTCATGCGCTTTTACGAGATCGACGGCGGGCGCATTACGCTCGACGGTGTGGACACGAGCCTCATGGATCGCGGCGAGCTGCGCCAGCAGTTTGGCATGGTGCTGCAGGATGCTTGGCTGTTCGATGGCACGATTGCCGAGAATATCGCCTACGGCTGCCCGGAAGCGACGCGCGACGAGGTCGTGGCCGCCGCCCGTGCCGCGCAGGTCGACTTCTTTGTGCGCACCATGCCGCAGGGCTACGACACGCGCGTGGCCAACGATGCCGAGAGCATTAGCCAGGGCCAGCGTCAGCTGCTGACCATCGCGCGCGTGCTGCTCAACAACCCGGCGATCCTTATTTTGGACGAGGCCACCTCGAGTGTGGATACGCGCACCGAGCTCGCTATCGGCCGTGCTATGGACGCGCTCATGCGCGGCCGCACGAGCTTTGTGATTGCGCACCGCCTGTCGACGATCGTGGACGCCGACCTGATCTTGGTCATGGATCACGGCAACATCATCGAGCAGGGCACGCATAAGGAGCTGCTGGCAGCCGAGGGCGCTTATGCCGACCTCTATCTGAGCCAGTTCGCATAATCGCGTGAGAATGTGACAAAGGGACAGTCCCGCATGTCACATTGGAAACAAGGCGCGCCGGGGATGGATTCCCTGGCGCGCCTTTTGCGTCGGTGCCGATGTTGTTTTGTGCCGCTCGCGTTCCTAGTGCTCGTCCACGAGCCTGGTGACGAGGGCCTTGAGCTCGGCCACCTCTCGCTCGAGTTCCTTGACGCGGCGGGCATTCTCGGTGATGCCCTGGCGGTTGAGGGCGCTCTGCTCGGCGGCATCGTCGGGCATATACTCGCGGTGCTGCTTGGCGTCGAAGCTTTCTTCGAACACGCGGCAGCCGTTGCGCTTGATGATGCGACCGGGCACGCCCACGACGGTGCAGTTGTCGGGCACATCTTTGACGACGACCGAGTTACCGCCGATCTTGACGTTGTTGCCGATGCGGATATTGCCGAGCACCTTTGCGCCCGTGCCCACGGTGACGTTGTTGCCCAAGGTGGGATGGCGCTTGCCGGTCTCGTTGCCGGTGCCGCCCAGGGTTACGCCCTGGTAGAGCACGCAGTTGTCGCCCACGATGGTGGTTTCGCCAATGACGACGCCCATGGCATGGTCGATAAAGAAGTGCTTGCCAATTTGCGCGGCGGGATGAATCTCGACGCCGGTGATGTGGCGGGTGATTTGTGAGAGCACGCGGGCGAGCGAGCGATGGCCGTGCTCCCAGAGCCAGTGCTCGGGCACGTGGTTCCACTTGGCATGCAGGCCGGGGTACGAAAGGAAAATGACCAGGCCGTTTTGCGCGGCGGGGTCCTGCGCCTGGACGGTCTTGATGTCCTCGCGAATGGTATTGATAAAGCTCACCGGCCGCCCTCCCTTAGCGCCATGGCAATGCGATTCAATAAAGTATAGCGATTCGCTAGGGATTAGGAAGAGCAATCTTTCACGGCTTTGCGTGACAGGTGTCAGTTATGCAAACTTGCTGGTAATGGAGTCATGCTTTTGTGCGGTCGTGTGCATGGTCGCGTCGCAACCGTATACTGGTCAACTTGGACGTGTCCGCGCCCACAACTGAGAGGTTTTACTTCATGGGTTTCATCAATTTTATCGCCGAGCTGCTCAAAGACCCGCGCACCGCGATTGCCAGCTGGATTGCTGCCGGCCCGCTTATGGCCTACGGCTGCGTGTTCCTGATTATCTTTATCGAGACGGGCGTGGTGTTCTTCCCGTTCCTTCCCGGCGATTCGCTGCTGTTTGCCTCGGGCTTCTTTGCCCACAACGGCGGCTTTAATATCGTGGCGCTTTTGGCCACCGCATGGGCCGCAGCCATCCTGGGCGATCAGTGCAACTTTATGATCGGCCATTTCTTTGGCAAAAAGATCATTGCCTCGGGCAAGGTCAAGGCCATGACGCCCGAGCGCATCAAAAAGTCCGAGGACTTCTTGGATAAGTGGGGCCACCTGGCCATCTTCCTGGGCCGCTTCTTTCCGTTTATCCGCACCTTTGTGCCCTTTATCGCCGGCATGGGCGGCATGCACTGGCGCAACTTTGTCATTTTTAACGTGCTGGGCGGCATTACCTGGTCGACGCTCTTTACGCTGCTGGGCTACTTCTTTGGCGGCATTCCCTTTGTGCAGGAGCACTTTGAGCTGCTGATTATCGGCATCGTCGCCGTGTCGATCATCCCGACCGTGGTCGGTCTGGTTAAGGCAAAGCTGGGCAAAAAGAACGCGTAGATCGAGCCAGCGCGCAAACCGTGCAGTTGAGGCCCGTCACTTACGGTGGAGGGCCTTTTTGCTTCGGTCAAATGAAAATACTTTACTTAGTTAAAGAAAAGCGTTTTATCCGCGGCGCGCGGGGAGTACAATCTCGTGCATGCGAATCGACGCGCCATCGGCTTTGATGTTGCCCGCGTGTCCTGCCCGGCTCTACGCTCCGGGTTTGCGACGTTGCGACGCGGCCGGCTTCGGTCCTTGCGTGCGGGTTCGCGAGTATGCAACCGTGTATGTAAGGAGCGACATATGACTGTCGAGAAGAAGGATATCGATTGGGGTAGCCTCGGCTTTGGCTACATGAAGACCGACTACAGCTACGAGGCTCATTGGAAGGACGGCGAGTGGGACGAGGGCGGCCTGACCACCGACCACACCATGCACGTCTCCGAGTGCGGCGGCATCTTCCACTACTGCCAGGAGGTCTTTGAGGGCCTGAAGGCTTACACCGCCGAGGATGGTAGCATCGTCTGCTTCCGTCCCGACATGAACGCCGAGCGTATGTACAACTCCGCCGAGCGCCTGGAGATGCCCCCGTTCCCCAAGGACAAGTTTGTTGAGGCCGTCAAGCAGGTCGTCGCTGCCAACGCCGCATGGGTTCCGCCCTTCGGCTCCGGCGCAACCCTGTACGTGCGTCCGTTTATGATCGGCTCCGGTGACGTGATCGGCGTGGCTCCCGCTCCTGAGTACACGTTCCGCATTCTCGTGACCCCGGTCGGTCCGTACTTTAAGGGTGGCCTCAAGCCCGTCAAGCTGCGCGTTTCCGAGTACGACCGCGCCGCACCGCACGGCACCGGCAACATCAAGGCCGGCCTGAACTACGCCATGTCCCTCAAGCCCACGATGGAGGCCCATCGCGAGGGCTATGCCGAGAACCTGTATCTCGACTCCGAGTCCCGCACCTATGTCGAGGAGACCGGTGGCGCTAACGTCCTGTTCGTGAAGGAGGACGGTACCCTCGTCGTTCCGCAGTCGCACACCGACTCCATCCTGCCCTCCATCACCCGCCGTTCGCTCGTTCAGGTTGCTCAGGACCTGGGCATAACCGTCGACCAGCGCCCCGTCGAGTGGGCTGAGGTCAAGGCCGGTACCTTTGTCGAGTGCGGCCTGTGCGGCACTGCTGCTGTTATCTCCCCGGTTGGCGAGATCGACAACAAGGTTTACGGTGCCGACGAGACCGTGACCTTCCCGGCTGGCTGCACCGAGATCGGCCCCGTGATGAAGAAGCTCCGCGAGACCCTGACTGGCATCCAGTCTGGTGCCGTTGAGGATAAGCACAACTGGGTTTACACCGTGGCGTAAGCTGCCATAGCTGTTCGGCCCGAGGGCAACCTTCCTTTCCGGCGCGTCCTCGGACATGAAAGAACCTCCGCTGCGCACTTCGTGCGGCGGAGGTTCTTTCGTCCTGCGGAGTGCGCCGGAAAGGAAGGTTGCCCTCGGGCCTGCGTTACCTCGGCGCTGCCGTTACGGGCAATATAGATCTGAATTAAAGATGGTGCGCGGCCTTTTAGGCCGCGCTTTTGTTTTGGTTCGCGCCATGTGGGGGTGATGGCGACGTGCATTTTTGCGAGTATTCTGCAATCGAAGGCCCCTGCATACCGACTTCGGGCAAAAAATCGGGATTTCTCGATGTTTTCTACGAATGATGGGCGGGGTTATGGGCTGACAGCGGGTGATTTGCAGGGATATTCGCGGTCTTTGGCCTTTGTCGTGGCGCCCGATGCTCTTGGTTATGTTGAATACTCCCAAAAATGCACAGCGCTTAGAGGGGGACCTACGCGAAAAAGGAAACCGCCCCGTCGAAGTATGCATTCGACGGGGCGGTTTATGCATATACCCGATTAAGACTCGGCCGTGATTGTTAGAACTTGACGGTCGGGGCCTGGCGGGCTGCTTCGGCGGCCTCAAAGCCCTGGCGCTCCTTAAACTGGAAGATGCCGGCAAAGATGACAGCCGGGAACGTCTGAATGGCGTTGTTGTAGCTGAGCACGCAATCGTTGTAGCTCTGGCGTGCATAGCTAATCTTGTTCTCGGTATCCTCGAGCGATGCCTGCAGCTGCGTAAAGTTGGTGTTTGCCTTAAGATCGGGGTAGGCCTCGGCTACGGCGAAGAGCTGGCGCAGCGCACCGGTCAGCACGTTGTCGGCTTCCATCTTGGCCTCGGGCGTGGTGGCCTTGACGGCGGTGTTGCGCGCGCTGATTACGGCGGAGAGCGTCTCCTGCTCGTGCTTGGCGTAGCCCTTGACGGTCTCGACCAGGTTGGGGATCAGGTCGTTGCGGCGCTGCAGCTGCGTGTCGATGTTCTGCCACGCGTTGTCGATGCGGTTGCGCTTGGTGACCATGTTGTTGTAGATGCCGGCGATGGCGCAGACAATCGCAATGACAACAACGATGCCGATGATGACGGTAATCATGATGTCTCCGTTTCGAATGGCCGCGGCGGCATGCGCCAGCTGCCGTTGGTATAACGCTACTAGTATACCCGCAACGTTTTGCCGTGCCGAACTTTCCGGTAAGCGTTATGTTTTCGGTAAGGTCGACCGCTCAGCGAGGGGCGGGGTACAGGTGTAAGATATGCGACAGATCAACGAAAGCTGTCTTTGCCCTGAGGATGCGATGCAGATGGACCTGCGCATTAAGAAAACCTATCGTGCCTTGTTCGATGCCTTTACCGAGCTCCTCGAAGAGCATCGCTTTGAAGACCTTACGGTTGCTATGCTGTGCGAGCGTGCCATGATCCGCCGCACGACGTTCTATAAGCATTTCCGCGACAAGAACGATTACTTTGCCTTTTATGTCGACGAGCTTATGTCGGGGCTGCCGCAAAAGCGGACCGGTAAGGGGAGCGCGGTGTCGGCCGACGACGTGCGCGTGCTTCGCCATGAGGTGTTTGCCGACGCCATGGATATGATCCTGGCACATGAGCAGCTCATGGATAACATCCTGGAGAGCAGCATGTCGGGCATGCTGACCAGCATGATTTGCGACCGCATTGCCCACTCCATTCGCGAGCGCGTGATGAGCACGCTTGACGAGGGCGCCTTGGCCCCCGTATCGCTCGAGACGACATCGGAGTTTATCGCCGGCGGCATTATTCGGCTGTTCACCAAGTGGTGGGAATCGGGTCACGATCTTGAGCGTCGACCCGAGATTGCCGACGTGGTCGATGCGCTGTTTGAACGGACCATGACGCCGGTGCATCACTAAAAGTGGCGGAGAGAGGGGGATTCGAACCCCCGGAACGCTCTCGCGCTCAACGGTTTTCAAGACCGCCGCATTCAACCGCTCTGCCATCTCTCCGTGAGTCGTAATGATAGCATCGTTTTGAATTTGCAACAGGGAAGGCGAACGATGACGATCACCGAAATCGACGAGAAGTTCATGCGCGAGGCGTTAGCGGAGGCGCGCGCTGCCGCGGCGGTGGGCGAGGTGCCCATTGGTGCCGTGGTGGTGTGCGCGGGCGAGATCGTCGCACGGGCGCACAATCGGCGCGAGCTCGATCAGGACCCTTCGGCGCATGCTGAGTTTGCGGCCTTATGCGCCGCCGCTCAGACGCTCGGCCGTTGGCGCCTTTCCGATTGCACCGTCTATGTGACGCTCGAGCCCTGCTGCATGTGCGCGGGCCTTATGGTCAACGCGCGCGTGGGCCGCTGTGTGTACGGCGCGGCCGATGCCAAGGCGGGCGCGCTGGGCTCGCTATACGACCTCAATGCCGATTCGCGCCTGAATCATCGCTTTAATGTGACGGCCGGCGTGCTGGCGGACGAGTGCCGCGCGGTGTTGAGCAGCTATTTTGCCGGTTTGCGCGGTGCGGATGGTTGCGGCTGTGGATCCGATCTTGAAGCGCATGCCGCTCATGCCGCGGCGCTCGCGGATGCTGGCGAGGGCGTTGATGCGGCGGGCGACTTTGGCCCCGTGCAGCGCCGACCGCGTCGCGTGCTGCTGGCGATCGACTCCTTTAAGGGCGGCGTGTCGAGCGCGCAGGCGGAGTCTGCGGTTGCCGAGGGCGTGCGTCGCGTGTGGCCCGATGCCGAGGTTGGCACGCTGCCGCTGGCGGATGGCGGCGAGGGAACGCTCGACGCCGTTGCCGCGTGTGGCGGTGAGATCGTGACCTGTGAAGTTGCGGGTCCCTTGGGCGAGCACGTGTCTGCCCGAATGCTGGTGGATGTCGAGCGCGAATCGGCTGTCATTGAGATGGCCGAGGCTGCGGGCATTGGGTATTCGCCCTGCACGGAGTCGGCGGCGTTGGCCGCTACGACCTATGGCGTGGGCGAGCTGATGCTTCGCGCGGTTCGCGCGGGGGCGAAGACTCTATATATAGGACTGGGCGGCAGCGCCACCAACGACGGCGGCGCCGGCATGCTACAGGCGTTGGGCGCGCGTCTTGTTGATGACCGCGGCTGTGATATTGTGCCGGGGCTCGCGGGCCTTGAGCAAGTGGCCAGTGTTGATCTGGTGCCGGCGGTGCGGGCGTTGGATGGCGTGCGCATCGTCGTGCTTTCCGATGTCGAGAATCCGCTTGTGGGACGTCGTGGCGCGCTGGCGGTGTTCGGCGGGCAGAAGGGCCTGCCGGCGGGTGACGCCGAGTCGCTGCACGGGTACGACAGTTGGATGGTCGGCTACGGCCGCCTGCTCGATGCGGCGATTGCCGAAGCGCGGGCTCAAGGGTTGCTGCGCGTGTCCGAGGGCGCGCGGACATTTGGCTCGGTACTCGGCGTGCCCGGCGCGGGCGCTGCCGGTGGGCTGGGGGCTGCTTTGCTGGCACTTGGCGCCGAGCTGCGCTCGGGCGTGGAGACGGTGCTTGACCTTGTGGGATTTGACGAGCGCGTGCGCGATGCCGACCTGGTCATAACGGGCGAGGGCAACATGGATGAGCAGTCCGCCGCCGGTAAGGCGCCAGTGGGCGTGGCACGTCGCGCCAAGCGCTATGGCAAGCCGGTGGTCGCCGTCGTGGGCGGCCGCGCCGACAACCTGGATGCGGTATACGAGCAAGGCGTCGACCTGGCGCTACCCATCTGTCGCAAGCCCATGCCCCTCGACCAAGCGCTCGATCCGCAGGAAGCCACAACCAACCTCATCTGCGCCGGCGAAGCAGCCGCCCAAGCCTACGACTTCGCCCGCATCTAAAACGCACCCCGGGAGCCCGGCTTGGCTGAGTAGTCAAAAAAGCCCCGTCCCAAATTAGCTGCTTTGTGTGGCGCGAATGGTTCGATTTTGGGCCTGAGTGGCAACCTGATGCGGAATTTCGGGTCACTCAAATTGCTACAATTTTAAGCATATAGCGATGACCCGCCTTGCGTTTCTGCGCGGGGGGGGGCGTATATTTGCATCGATGGGGACGACGACACACATATAGCGAGCCACGGCTTGCCGTCCTCATGGATTGGGGAGGGCCTTCATGAATCGCGTATATGCGAAAGCTCAAGAAATATTGAAGCCTTTGGGCACAAAAACCAATACAGTCAAGCGCGCTCTAAAGGTTTTGACCGTCCCGCTGGCGGCGTGTGCGCTCATGTTTGGTGCGACGAGCGCGTCGGCCGACCAGGTTGTTCCCTATAGCAACCATACCGCAAAGACGGTGAATCCCACCGACACCACGGTCAATCTGTTTGACTACTGGGTCGTGGATGGCGACAACGATAAATCGGCAACTGTCAATAATATCAACGGCGGCATCAATAAGGGTCATCAGCTCAAATTTAATAGTGGCGCAGGCACGGGCATTAACAAATGGACGGGCAAAAGCGTTATTGATGGTTCCGGACGCCTTTCTTTTGTGAAGAAGAAGCTGGTAGGCGGTTACCCGTCGATCGATGCCGGTACGTATACCTCCTACGGTTCGAGCGATAAGTACACTGACGAATCGCTCGCATACCTCTTTAACAACGCCAGCCAGGAAAATCACCAGCAGGACGGCAAAGCCGTCTACAACAATGTGCAGGGCCTTTTCCAACTTGAGAACGGATACTACGTTTACGACTCGTACGGCTCTAAAGGCAACTATGCCGTGTATAACTACACAACGAATTCCTTTAACGTCTACGATAAAGCGGGTGTTTATAAGGACAGCGTATCAAGTGATAACTTGGGTCAGTTCTTCCCCTTTGACTCGGCTGACAAGGTTTTTGAAGAAAAGAACAGCCAGCTCTCTCCTTTAAAAATAACGGACGGAACGAACGATACACTCAACCACCACTTTGGCATGTCCATGACCACGGAGTTTGTCCAGCCTAACGGTGGCAAGACCACCAAAAACGAGGACATGATTTTTGAGTTCTCGGGCGACGACGACGTGTGGGTCTATATCGATGGTGTGCTCGTGGGTGACTTGGGCGGCATTCACGAGAAAGCAACGCTTAAGATCAACTTTGCTACCGGTGAAGTGAAAGTCGGTCATATTGACGGCGCGAATGGAACCAAGAAAGAAATCGAAACAACCAACATCAAGACGAAGTTCCAAGCTGCCGGCGCGGATACCACCAACTTCTCCGGCAACACCTTCAGCAATAGCACCAAGCACACCCTGAGCTTCTTCTATCTGGAGCGCGGCGCGGGCGCATCGAACATGTCGCTCAAGTTCAACCTCACCACCCTGCCGTCGTCCGAGGTCGAGAAGGTCGACCAGAACGGTGAGGCGGTCCAGGGCGCAACCTTCGCTCTGTACCAGTCCGATGAAAACTGGACCGTGCCAGACGGGGCCAAGCCTGTCGCCCGGGGTACGACGAAGGCCAATGGCCAGCTGGTACTCATGAAGTCGGATGAGAAGTCGGATGATTCCGTTCTCTCATTCGATGAAGAGCATGCCGATGGGCACGACTACTTTGTACTCAAAGAGGAAGGCCTGCCCGAGGGATATCGCTCGAGTCTGACCTCGTCGACCACCGCGACGCCAGGTGAGCTGCATCTGCAATACAAGCAGGCCGCGGCGAGTGGCTCGGGTGGTGTGGTGGTAGCACCGCAAACGACGGTCACCATGGCCGACGGTACAACGCAATGGACGGGTAGCCGCATGTGGCTGAACGGCGGCTATCTGGCTGCAAAGGAGACCATCTCTCTCAACAAAGATATAAAAGACAATAAGAACAAACCCATCAACTCGGGCACGACCTTTGCCGTCGTGCTCAAGCGTACCGATAAGAGCAAGAAAGATACGGACGAAAGCGCATGGACGGCAGTCACGGGCAATCCGCTCGATGGCTACAAACTGTGCTCCGCGCACGGCATTGCCGGTGCCGTCGAGGCTGCCAAATCGGCGGACACGAGCGTTTTTGCCGTTAACACCAAGGGCGACTATGAGGTAACGGTTAGGTCGCTGCCCGGCGATATCGAGAAGTACGCCGCCATGCTGCAAGACAAGTCCCAGTCCGAATATACCGTGGCGGTCTACCACACCACGGCGTCGTCTCTGGCAGAGGCAACCACGGAGAACACCTCTATGGTTGAATACCAGGCGACAAACAGGCAGTTCTCAACCGTGATCCACCTTACGAACGTTCAGAATCGTCTGTTTGTGCAAAAGGTCGACGATCTGGGCGTGCCTGTGAACGGCGCGACGTTTGATCTGTACAAGGCCGAGGACGTTACCGGCAATAGCCCCAGCACGTATGCCATCAAGTCCGGCGCCACGCCGTATGACACCGTGCAGGCAAATGGCATGACCTATCCGTATGAGATTAAGGGTGCAGCATGCTTCCCGCTCGATTCCGCAAAGCATGAGCCCCTTATCAAGGGTACGTACTATCTGCGCGAATCGATGAACCCGGATGGCTACGAGAAAAATTCCACCATTACCAAGGTGATCGTGGACGATTCGGGCGTGTACGTAGATGCCGGCGAGGAGAACGACGGCGTGCGCAGCATGAGCGGCCCCGGTTCGCTGATTGCCTCGCTGGCGCAGTTTGGCTCTCCTGACTCGATCGACAACACGCTTACACACATCAAGGGCAAGCTTCAGAGCGCGACTGGTGCAGATGTCAAGGGTAACCTGACGTGGGGCCAGACGAGCACCGCCGAGGGCGTGACGCCTTCGCTCGAAAATGACTTGATGCACATGCGCTATGACAAGGCGCCTCAGGGCACCAAGACCGTTCTGCGTTATGTCGAGGACAAGGGCGTCCGCGACGGTCAGCTGGCGACGATCTTTGCCGATACGGGCATTAATCGCATGGCCCTCTATCAAGAGGACGACTCATCATATATCGATGATGCCTCTAAGGCTCGTACTAACCTGGGCACGCTCCAGCTCAACCATCTCTTTACCACGGCAACGGCCGTGCAGTATACCGACCGTCGTGTGGCGCGTTTGCAAGTGACCAAGACCGTGACGGCAGACGACGGCCTTACCGCGCCTACCAAGGATGCGAACGGCAAGGACCTGACCTTTACGTTTAAGTTCACCCTGCCGGATTCCGAGAAGGGCTACGAGGCGCACGTGTTCGATGCGAATGGCGAGGCCGTGGGCGATTCCTTTACGCTCAAGAACGGCTATACCCATTCCATCAAGGCCGGCGAGACCATTCGCGTGTACGACCTTAAGAAGGGCGACAGCTATAGCGTGAGCGAGCTCACCACCAAGGGCGAGTCGGCGAGCGGCAACGTGCTGGCGAGTATCGTCAACGCCGTGACCGGCTCTGCCGACGAATCGGTGCTTCCGGCTGGCTTTAGACTCGTGAGCCGCAGGGCCGGCGGCGAGGAGCAGTCCGGAACCGGCAACGCCATCGAGGGCACGATCGCCGCGCTCGTGGGCGGAAACATTCCCGCGAGCAACAAGCTCGAGTTCACCAACAACTACAGCGCCAGCTCGGTAACGCTTGATGCCAAAGATCGCCTGAGCGTCAAGAAGAGGCTCAACGGCCGCAATTGGAACGATTCCGACACCTTTACCGTGCAGCTTACGGCCGATGACGGTGTCCCCATGCCCAACGGCGCCAAGAGCAAGGTGTCGACGGTCGAGATCACCAACAATGCCCCGACGGAAACGGTTGACGGCATCACCTATAAGACGGCAACGTTTGGCGACATCACCTATGCCAGGCCCGGCACCTACACCTATACCATCAGGGAGGTTATCCCCGGGTCCGATGCCGGGGCGGACGGCATAAGCTATTCTGCCGCCTCCTATACCGCTGAGGTTGTGGTGGTGGATAACGGTGCCGGCGCTCTGGTCGTTACGAGCGTGAAGGTGATGCAGGTGCGTGATGACGCGGGCGCCGAGACTAAGAAGGAGGTTACCGATAAGGTAGCTACCTTCACCAATCGCTACGATGAGCATGAGAAGGACATCATCATCCATGCCCAAAAGAAACTGACCGACAACGCCGGAACGTTCCCGCTTGCCCAGAATGCCTTTGGCTTTACGCTCGAGGGTATGGGCGGCTACAAGGATGCCAACGCAACGTTCGACCCCAAGACGGTCGACGCGAGCGTGACGGCCCCCATGCCTCAGGGCGCCAAGAACAACACCGCGACCGTGGGCAACAACGCCAAAGACGGTACGGTGGAGTGGCCGCCGATCTCCTATACCGCCAAGCCGGATGCGGGACGCGCCTACGTGTACAAGCTCACTGAGGACTCCGGCAATGTTGTGGGCATGACCTACGACGGATCGGTCTATTACGCCGTGGTGCGCAATGCCGCAAAGGGCGCCGGCATCCAGACCTCGATCGAGTACTACAAGGCCGCGGCAGACGGCTCGGTAAAGCAACTGGGCACGAACGTCACGCCTTCCTTTACCAATATATATAGTGTGGAGCCCACGAGCGTGACCCTGCAGGGCCAAAAAACCGTGAGCGGTCGCGACTGGAATCAGGGCGAGAGCTATGCCTTTAACCTTGCCGCCGCTGCGGACGATGCCAGCGTGACCGGACTGAACAAGACCACCGCACAGGCGGTAGCGGACGGGGCTGCTGTCATTAACGCCAACCAGGCTACTGCCGCCGCGCCCGAGTCGGGACGCGTGACCTCGTTCTCCTTCGGCACCGAAGCCACTCCGACCGTGACGTTCAACCGCGCGGGCACCTTTAGCTTCGATATCACCGAGGACACCGCGCAGGACGGCCAGACGGGCATGTCCATGGACAAGCACACCGCTCGCGCGACCGTCGTGGTGACCGACCTGGACGAGTCGGGCAAACACACGGGCAAGCTCGTGTCGAGCGTGATCTACACCAATACCGACGCCTCCGATGCGGACAAGGCCGTAACCGATAAGGCTGCCTTTACCAACGCATACCATGCGTCGGGCACCTTTAGCGGCGTGACGGTGAGCAAGACCCTTCAGGGCCGTGCATCCACGGCGGGCCAGTTTACCTTTGCCGTGACGGGCCTTTGGTACAACGGCGTCCAGACGTCGGTCGATGGCGCCGAGGCCAACCTGTCCAACAAGGCGGCGAAGGCCGGCGTGTCCGGCGCCGTGGTGGGCACGAACGGGGCGGAGAAGCTCTTTGCTCGTACGATCACCGAGCAGGATCTGGGACGTACGTATGCCTATCGCATCCACGAGGACCAGCCTGCGCCTGTCGGCTACACCTACGACACCAACTACACTGGCGACGCCATCGTGCTCGTTAAGGTCCTTGCGCGCGAGAAAGACCCCGCCAAGCTCTATACCGTGACGACCGTGCTCAAGGGCGCGGGCGTGACGGCGGTGCTGGGCGATGCCGGCGATGCGAGCGCACTGACGGACGAAAAGATTGCTGAGCTCAAGCAAGATCCGAATACCTACGTGCAGCAGTACGATGCAAGCGAGGCCGGCACCACGATGCCTACCGTCTCGTTTGTGAACCGTTATACGGCAAGCCTCGACTATGGCGCCGCTGGCGGCCTGCAGATCGAGAAGACGCTGACGTATCCCAAGGACGCGACGGTGTTCGGTTCGCCCAAGAGCACGTTCCGCTATATCGTCAAGCCTGCCGATGAGACATCTGCCAAGAGGGTCGGCATTACCATGGACGGCAAGGTCTTTGAGACTGCAAACGTCGAGGCCAATACCCCCAAGACCGTGAGCTTGGTTCCTGAGCGCGGGCTGACTTTCACTCAGAATGATGCCGGCAAGACGTTTACCTATACCGTGGCCGAGATTGACGACAAGGCGACGAGCTATACGTACGACAAGACGGTCCATACGGTTAAGGCTGTCGTGGCGGACAACGGCGACGGAACGCTCAAGGTCACGACATCCGTAAGCAAGCCGGGTGACGATGGCAAGGACGAGCTCGAGGGCCAGTGGATCTACCCGTCGGATGCGACGTCCACTGGTGTCGCGACGGTCAAATTCAAGAACACCTATACGGTCATCGAGGCGGCAACCTATACTCCATCCGTGACGAAGGTGGTTGCCGGCCGCGATGCTGAGGAAAAGTTCACCTTTGCCATGACCGCGGCTGACGATGCTACTAGGGCGGCTGTCGATAACAATCTCATTACTGGCTCTTCGATGAGTGCGGACAACGGCTACGCCGAGAAGAAGCAGACGAAGGAGGGCCTCAAGGACGGAGAGCACTATCAGCTCGACTTCTCGAAGCTCACCTTTAATGCGCCGGGCACGTATAGGTTTGCTATTAACGAGCTGGCCCCGAACAGCGGCCTCGGCGAGTGGAAGTATGACCAGCACATCTATACCGTGACGGTCACCGTAACCGATGAGGGCGGCAAGCTTGTAGCCCGCGCCGACGGCACGACCGGCTCGGAAGGCTTCATCTTCACCAATAGCTATAAAACTTCGACGAGCTATGAGCTCCAGGGCGGTTTGGAGATTGTCAAGACGCTCAAGGGCAAGGATCTGCATGCCGGCATGTTTGGCTTTACGGTGACGGGCGAAGACGGTGCCTCAACTGCAAAGCTCAAGGCGCTGCAGCGCGCGGACAAGGACAAGGGCGAGCTCACCGTTACCAACGATGAGCCTCAGGCCGACGGTACATCTCACACCGGTATTTTGGGCGGCCTGACCTTTACAACGGACGAAGCGGGCGAGACGTTCACCTACAAGGTGGTCGAGAACAACGACAACAAGGTCGGCTATTCCTTCGATACGTCCTATTGGACGGTGGCGATTGCGGTTAAAAAGCGCACCGACGGTTCGCCCTATACCGTGACTACCGTCAAGCACTTTGACGCCAATAAGAAGGAGCTTTCCGCGGATCTAAAGGTCTTTAACTCCGAGAGTGGTACCGAAGAGGCTCAAGTGTTCTTTACGAACAGCTACGTCGCGACCGGAACGTTTGAGGGCCTCACGGCCGAGAAGGTAATGGACTCCGGCGACAAGATCGAGGTCGGCCAGTATACGTTTGACGTGTATGCGCAGAAGGCCGATGGCACACTTCAGTGGATGGATAAGGGCACGACCCAGGCGGGCGAGAACGGAAAGGCAAAGGTCGACTTTGGTAAGGTTTACTTTAAGCTCGGCGATGCTACTAGCGGGTCTCATGGGCTGACGATCGATCTTGCCGCCGCCGTGGCGGATGGCGTTGCCGCCAAGCGCCACAATGCCGATCACACCACCACCTACAGCTTTAACCTGGTGGCAAAGGAGCGCTTGGCCAACCTGCCCGATGGCGTGCGTCCCGTGGATGCGTCCGCGACGTGTCGCGTGCTGCTCGAAGTGACCGACAACAACGACGGCACACTGACGTCCAAGGTGACCTATCGCGATGGTACCGAGAACGGCAAGATCGTCTTCCACAACACGCGCGATAAGGTCAAGACGATCGGCACGGTCGCGGAGCCTAATGTGGACATCGACGGACAGCTGCTCTCCGTGGGCGACTCCTACGTCTACACCATCAACTGGGTCAACACCGAGGCCGATGCCAATGTTACTGTGACCGACGAGCTGCCCATGGGCGTTGTGTTCGAGGCCTTTGAGGGCAAGAACGCCGACAAGGGCACCGCGAATGGCCAGTCGCTCACCTGGACCCTGGGCGAGCAGCCTGCGGGCAGCTACGGTTCGGTGCGCGTGCGCGTCAAGATAACCGAGGATGCCGTGAAGGATGCCCAGGTTACGGTCGGCACTATCAATAACACCGCCACCGTTACGGTCGGCAACAAGAGCTATACCGGCACCACGACCAACTATGTGCCCAAGAAGTCCGAGAGCGATGCTCAGGATTCGACAGGATCGGGTGTCAAGCTGGGCGATGAGCTCACCTATACCATTAGCTACAAGAATACCGAGAGCACGCCGGCCACGGTGACGATCACCGATGCCGTTCCCGCGGGAACCAAATTCGTGGAGTTTACGGGCGACCATAAGGATGCCGCATCCAAGGACAACGACGGCAACCTCACCTGGACGCTGACGGACGTTCCCGCCGGTAAGGAGGGCACGGTCCAGTTTAAGGTCCGCGTGACCGAGGACGCGTTTAAGAGTGGCGGCGCTTCGGGTGACATTTCCAACCAGGCGTCGGTGACGGTTGGCAACAACCCCGCCGTTAAGACCAACACCACCAGCGATGAGGTCTCTGACGGCCGCTTGACGCTGAGCAAGACGGTCACGGACGCCGAGGGCATCACGGCACCCAACAAGGCGTTTACCTTTAAGGTGCTGCTCTACCAGGCCGATGGCGCAACGCCTCTGACCGGAACCTTTACGTATGCCGGTCGTCCCAGCGGCACCAACGGCACCTATGTAAGCGGACAGATCAAGAGCGGGGACACCATCGTGCTCAAGGCCGGCGGCTCCGTGACGGTTACCGTGCCCACGGGCGCGCACTACGAGGTGCAGGAGCTCGACTCCAAGGGCAACCTCATGACGAGCGAGGACGGCTTTACGGTTGCCGATAAGGCTAATACCCAGAAGGGAACCGTCGGACAGACAACGCAGGCAGGCTTCACCAATGTCTATAGCGTGGAGTCCACGAAGGTGGAGAACGCCTTTAAGGTCCAAAAGAAGATCTCCGGACGCAACTGGATTACGTCGGATGCCTTTGCCATGACGCTGACCGCCGAGGACGAGGCACCCATGCCCAAGGGCGCCAAGGATGGCGTGTCGACGATCACGCTGAACAGGGACGCCCAGGTTGGCAACTTCGGCACCATTGAGTACACCAAGCCCGGAACCTATACCTATGTGATTGCCGAGCAGGCGGGTGACGAGACGGCACTCGCCTTCTCGAAGGCCACCTATCGCGCCACCGTCACGGTGACCGACGAGGGCGCCGGCAAGCTGACTGCCAAGACCAAGATTGCACAGCTGACCGACGATGCCGGCAATGCCGTTGAGCGCACGGCCGAGGCGGCGGTCTTCACTAACACCGCTAAGACCGGCAGCCTCACCGTCAAGAAGACGGTCGTCGGCGGCGACAGCCAGCGCGAGTTCGGCTTCACGGTCACGCTGGCTGACGGGGACGGCGAGCCCGTCTCCGGCACCTTCGGCAAGGGCGACGGCGCCGTGGAGTTCACGGACGGCAAGGCGACCTTCACGCTTAAGGACGGCGGGGAGAAGACCGTCGCCGGCCTGCCTGTGGGCGCGCGCTACACCGTGACCGAGGACGCGGCCGAGGGCTACGCGACCACGGTCGACGGTGCGGACGGCTCCAAGGCCGAGGGCACCGTGACCGAGGCCGGCGCGACCGCGGCGTTCACCAACACGTACGGTACGGCCACCGAGGGCAGGGACGTCTCCACCGCGGGACTCTTCACCAAGACGCTCGAGGGCCGCGACTGGGCGGAGGGCGACAGCTTCCAGTTCACGCTCACGGGCGAGGGCGACGCGCCCATGCCCGAGGGCTCCGCCGACGGCTCCAAGACCGTCAGCGTGACGGCCGCCGGCACCAAGGCGGGCGATAGGGTCGCCTTCGACTTCGGCTCCATCCGCTACACGCTTAGCGACATCAAGGACGCCGGGTTCGCCGAGGTCGGCGGCAAGCGCGTGCGCGCCAAGACCTTCGCCTACACGGTGCGCGAGGTCAGGCCCGCTGATGGCTCGGCCATTGCCGGCGTGGCCTACGACGGCCATGCCGCCACGATGACGGTGACCGTGACCGACGACGGCTCGGGCAACCTCACGGCCACGACGCCCGCGATCGCGCAGGCGAGCGGCGGCGACTTCGTCAACACCTACACGACCGGGCTCGACTACTCGGCCCGCGCGGGCGTGCGCCTGTCCAAGACGCTTACCGGCCGCGCCATGGAGGCGGGGCAGTTCGCCTTCACCGTGACCGCCGACGACGAGACGGCCGCCAAGCTCGGCCTCAAGACCGGCAAGGATGTCTACACCGTAGTCGCGGCAGATGACGGACAGGCCGACTTCATCGACCTCATCGGCGGCGCCGCGAAGGGCGATGTGAAGTTCACCGATGCCGACGCGGGCAAGACCTACAGCTTCACCGTCGCCGAGACCAGGCTCGGCGGCATGGGCTACACCAACGACACCGAGCCGCGCACGGTGACCATTGCGCCCGGCTACGACGCGGCGACGGGCAAGCTCACGGTCACGACCACGGTCGCCAAGGACGGCGTCGAGGTCGCCCACGTCGAGGTCTCGACGGCCGATGACGCCGCATCGCTGCCCGCGCCCGTGACGGTCTCGTTCCAGAACTCCTACGAGGCCACCGGAACGCTCGGCGGCGAGGGCAACGCGGCAATTAACGCCACCAAGACGCTGACGGGCCGCGCCGCGGCGGCGGGCGAGTTCTCGTTCTCCGTCCGCGATGCCCGGGGCAGCGTGGTCGCGACCGCGACCAACCAGGCCTCCGGCGACGGCGAGGCCGCGGGGCTCGCGTTCTCGCCCATCGCCTACACCACCGACGCTCTCGAGCGGATGGTGGCGGACGGCATCGCCACCAGGGCCGCCGACGGCTCCTGGGCCATTCCCTATACCGTATCCGAGGACGGCACGGACCGGCTGC
Source organism: uncultured Collinsella sp. (assembly GCA_934654515.1). Lineage (GTDB taxonomy): Bacteria > Actinomycetota > Coriobacteriia > Coriobacteriales > Coriobacteriaceae > Collinsella. The sequence continues at coordinate 50,601 of CAKUGA010000001.1, forward strand.
CCGCGGGCGTGACGGCGACCGCCTCGAGCTTCGATATCACGGTCAAGGTGACCGATAACGGCAAGGGCGGGCTGGATGTGGCCGTGGTCTACCCCGAGGGCTCCGACGGCACGCTGTCGTTCGTGAACGGCTACGGCACCAACGAGGCGACGGTCGACCTCGCGGGCACCAAGACGCTGGCGCTCGGCCAGGCCGGACTCGGCCTCACGCAGGCCGACATCGCGGGCAAGTACACCTTTAAGATTGAGCCGCTGGACGGCGCGCCCGCGCCGGTCGACGCCTCCGGCAAGACGGTGACCGAGGCGACCAACGACGCCGCCGGCAACGTCGAGCTGGGCCATGTCACGTTCAGGCAGCCGAGCGACCTCGATGACGTCGAGATCGACCGCGCCGGCCTGCGCACCAAGACGTTCGCCTACCGGGTGAGCGAGTCCGGTTCGGTCGACGGCGTGGCCAACGACGCGACGGCGACCAGGACCTTTACCGTCAAGGTCGTCGAGGACACCCGCGCCGGCACGCTCGCCGCGGAGGTCCTGCCCGCCGAGGGCACGCCCGAGGGCAAGGGCGCGTTCGAGTTCACCAACACCTACGGCGTCGGCCCCACCCCGAGCTCCGTCACCGACCAGATCAAGGTGAGCAAGAAGCTCAAGGGCCGCGACCTGGTCGAGGGCGAGTTCGAGTTCCAGCTGGTCGAGCTTGTCGCCGACGGCAGCGAGAGCGTCGCGGCGACGGGCAGGAACGCCGCCGACGGCACGGTCGCGCTCGGCTCCATCACCTACACCGCGCCCGGCACCCACAGCTATGAGCTGCGCGAGGTCGCCGGCACGGCGGGCGGCGTGACGTACGACAGGGCGATCTACCGCGTGCGCACAACGGCTGCCGATGCCGGAAACGGCAAGCTCACCGTCAAGCACGAGCTCACGGATGCCGAGGGCAATGCCGTGGACGACGCCTCGGTGACGTTCACCAACGGCTACGAGGCCGCGCCCGTCACCCTCAGGCTGGGTGCAGCCAAGGTGCTCAAGGGCGCCGAGCTCAAGGCGGGGCAGTTCGGCTTTGAGCTCAAGAGCCGGGACGGCAAGGTCATGTCGACCGCCAGGAACGCCGCCGATGGCAGCGTCACGTTCGACGCCCTGACCTTCAAGCAGGCCGGTACCTACACCTTCACGGTGAGCGAGGTCGACGACGGCCAGGCGCACGTGACCTACGACAAGGCCGTGCGTAAGATCGTCGTCACGGTGAGCGACGAGGACGCTGACGGCACCAAGACGGGCTACCTGTCAGCGAAGGTCTCCTACGAGGGCGACGCCGACGTGCCGCCGGTCTTCACCAACGGCTACGCCGAGGAGCCCGGGACTCCCGGTACCCCGGAGAATCCCGGCACGCCGGGCGGCGGCTCGGGCGGAGGTTCCGATAGCGGCTCCGGCGGCAGCTCCGGTGGCGACGGCTCCAAGGGCGGCATGCCCGACACCGGTGACCGCAGCCTGCCGGCGGCGGCCCTCGCTGCCATGGCCGGCATCGGCGCGCTGGCCGTCGCGGGCGGCGCGGCCCTGTACCGCAGGCGCCGCTAGCGATATGCACGAGTGGGGCGAATCCATCCGATGGGTTCGCCCCACTTGCCCTGCTGGGCGGGAGCGGGTAAGATATACCGAGCGCCTAGCGCGTTCGATGGGTTCGGATGACGACATGTTCCGAATCTGGTCAGGTCCGGAAGGAAGCAGCCATAAGGAGCCTCTGGCGGGCATCCGAATCCATCGAGTGCGCTATTCTTGCGCGGTTTTACCAAACCGCGCAATGCTCGACGCTGCGCGCCATCCAGGGCGACAATTTGTCATTCAAAAGGCAGGGCATGACCAGAAGGTCAATGCCCTGCCTTTTTCATGCCAACTTGTTCGCCCTGGATGGCGCTCGCTGGCGTTGCCAAAACATCGATGAGCCATTCTCCGGGCGCGATGAGTGTCTCGCTGGTCCTCGGCTTCGCCTGCGGGATCGCTCGACTACCAAACGCCCTGCCGGCTCTCGCGGGTTGCCGACCAAAACCACCTGAAGGGTCACATTTATCTGATAATTTGATCCCGTGCTTCTTGCTGCTCGTTGGCGTTATTTGAAGCGCGGTGGCCACGTGGTTCATGAGACGGCGGTGCTGTCTCCTTTTTTTGCAAGTAAAGAGGTCCGTTTGCGAACGAGCTTCGACTACTGAAGATGCGATGTTCGCACTAACGACATAGCGTAATTACGGCATTGTTGGTTTACGCACAAATTGAAGAAATCTAAAAGATGCGTCGATTTCACTTCGCCCGCAGCGTTACGGCGCGAGAACGTCCAATGGAACAACTTGGACGCCGCGGTCGGTAACATAGGCTTGTGAACCAAATCCAATAATCGCTACTTTAGAAACCGGCGGGGTGTTTCCGGCAGCAACCATCCGCTCTTCGACGGCAACAAGATTGTCAGATGCCTCTTCGATTTGAGCGGAACTGAGCTTGACCTCAACGGGAATCCACATCCCACCTGGAGCCGCTATGACAGCGTCGACCTCAAGATCGCGGGAATCGTGATAGTGATAAAGGCCCATTCCGTTTGCCCTCGCATAGACCCATAGATCATGGAGCGCCAACGATTCGAAAAGCAGCCCAAGTGTCTTGAAGTCCGACAGCAACGTCTCCACAGTCGCCCCGAGCGCAGCCGCTACAAGCGACGGGTCGGCAAGATGATGCTTACGCGCCTCCCTCAGATGCACCGGAGATCTCATCGCGGGATTCCATGCGGGGATATCGCAGACGAAACTCAATCTGCTAAGAAGGGATATGTATGATGCCGCTGTTTGTCTCGATACGTCGCCACCCAAATCGGCCACAAGCGTCTTGAGCGTCGCAAGAGTGGATTCGTTGCGCGCCAACGACGCGATGACGGCTTTCACTTTCTCAGGATCTCGTCGAGAGCCATCGACGCGGGGGATGTCTTCCTCAGCGACTATCTCGATATATCGTTTTGCCGTCGCGGACGCAATTCGCGCGTCACGCCCAATCGACGCCGGCCATCCACCGCAAACGATGCGCTCGGCGATCTCGGCAGAACCCATCGATCCGAAGGCGCCACTGAACTTTTCGCCAGAAATGATGCCCGACAGCTTAACCGCACCGCTAGATTTCCCAAGTTCGAAAAGCGTCATGGTGTCCATGCGCAATTTGGCGAACCTTCCAGCGCCGCTGTGCATCGGCCGCTCATTGTCTCGCGGTGTCGCCGACCCCGTAAATATGAACTGGCCAGGCTCGCCGCCGCGGTTGTCGCACTCAAACCGTGCCGCGTCCCAAAGTTTCGGAACCTCCTGCCATTCGTCGATCAGCCGCGGCACCTCGCCGGAAACGGCAAGCGCCGGGTCCGTCTCGGCACGGAAGCGATTCTCGAAGTTGCGCGACGGGTCCATGAGGAGGAGCCTGGACGCCGCACGGGTCCCGGCCGTGGTTGTCTTCCCGCACCATTTAGGTCCTTCGATGAGAACGGCACCGAATATCCCAAGCATCTGGTCGAGCTCATTTTCGATAATTCTAGCGTAGTACTTTTTTGGCATAGTTTTCACCATTGCTTACCAGCACGTTTAACCAAATTTACAGTTTTCATTTAACCAGATTTCAATTATTTGATTAACCAGATTTACACATTTCAATTAACGAAACAGATTAAACACGAGGTGCGCGGCAGCAGCCCGGAGAGCGTCGCCCCCGCCGCGAACTCCTCATCCTGGACGAGCTGGGCTACGTGCCGCTGGACATCGAGGGCGCGAGGCTGCTGTTCCAGGTGATGTCGGTGCCGGAGGGCAGGCAGAGCATGATCGTCACGGCCAACATAGAGTTCAGCAAGTGGGTGACCGTGTTCGGCGACGACAAGATGGCGGCGGCTGTCGTGGACAGGCTCGTCTACACGGGCAGGCTCGTGGAGTTCAACGGCGCAAGCTGCAGAATTGAATCCCGTGTTTTGTGCTGCTTGCTGGCGTTGCCTGGGCATTGATGGCTACGTAGTTCAAGAGACGTTGCTGCTGCTTGGATTTTGCAGTTAAAGAGGCCCGTTTCCCCGGTTTTGGTTGGGGAAACGGGCCTCTTTTGCCTCTGGGTTTGTGGATTGACGAAGGTGATGCCCGCCGGCAACTACTTTGAGTTCTTGATGCGGCGGGTGGCTGTGGCGGTTATTCCGAGGCCTGCGGCGGCGATTGCTGCGAGTGCGATTGCGCTCGGTGCTGCGTCTCCCGTGTTCGCGAGCTTGCCGGCGGTCGTATCTGCTTGCTTGCCGATGCTCGAGTTCGCTTGCTTGGTGGAGCTCGGTGCGGTGTCTTTGCCGGTCGCGGGCGAGCCGGCGGGCTGTGCCGTCTCGGCCGGTTGCGTCGAGCCGGAGGGAGGCGTTGTCTCGGCGGGTTTCGTCACCTCGGGCGAGGTTGCCTTGTCTGCCGCGGCTTTTGCCTCTTCGTATGCCTTGCAGGCGTCGTCATAGGCCGCTTGTGCCTTTTCCAAATCGCCGAGGAGCGCATTTCGCTTGGCTGTTTCCTCGTCGATGCGGGCTTTGGCCTCCGCCGCCGCACTCTCGAAATACTGAACGTGTCCTTTCTGACTTTCGAGGCGGCGACGGTAGCCGTCAAGCTCCGTTTCACAAGATTCTTTTTGCATTTTTGCCGCCATGATCTCCGAACGCAGCTGCTTAATAGTTTCCTTATCAGCTTTGCTAGGTGCCCCGCTGTCGAGCACCTTAGCTAATTCTGCCTCAAGATTGCTTACCCGGTTGCTGGCCTCGTCGTATTTGGCTTGGGCTGCATCGACGTTCGCTTGCATGTCGGGAAGGGGTTTCCTATAGTTGGCGGCATACGCCAACATCTTCTCGTAGAGCTCTTGAAACCAGGCAATGTCAGCATCGATTTCCGCAAGTTTCTCGGAACTTGCGGCGGCTTTTGCGGCTTCGAGGTTTTTGAGCGCTTCCTGCATGGCTGCATACGCTTTTTCTTTTTCGGCTGCCGCGGTTTCGCTCAAGGCCGCGGCAGCCGTCTGCAAGGCAACCGCATCGACGGGGGAGCTGGTTTCTGCCGCGATCGCCGTTACGGGGGCGATTCCCGCGACAAGTGCCGCGGAAAGGGCGATGCCCATGGTTGCTCGTCTTGCTCTTCTTGCGAGAATGTCGTTCATCTCGGCACCTCATTTCAAGGGTCGGCGACTCACTTGGTAGCACTAATGTAAGTATATCAGGCGATTAACCTGCTCTTGAATCCCGTTAGAAATAACGAGCTGCTTACGCATCATTTGGGCTCTTCGTACTATCATGATTCGAATTGAGTGTGGATGATGATAGGGAGCGCCTTTTTATGATTGAGTTGCTCAGGCGTTTTGGTGGTAAGTTTCGCCGATATATGGTGATCGGTCCTGCGTGCAAGCTGATCGAAGTGGTATTCGACCTACTTACGCCGCTGGTGATTGCGCAGATGATCGACAAGGGCATCGGCGCGCACGATGTGAACGCCGTCGTCCACTACGGTATGCTGCTTGGCGCCATGGCTGTGATCGGCATCTCGTTTACGCTCGTCTGCCAAAAGATGGCGGCGCTCACCTCGCAGGGCATGGGCACCGATATTCGCGGCGCGCTCTACGAGCACATCAATAAGCTGAGCTATGCCGAGCTCGATCGCTTTGGCACGCCGTCGCTCATCACGCGCATCACCAACGACGTCAACCAGGTGCAGCTGGCCGTGGCGCTGGGCGTGCGCATGCTTATCCGCTGGCCTTTCCTGGCGGTGGGTTCCATGGTCGCTGCCCTCGCCATCGACCTTAAGCTCGGCATCATCTTCTTGATCTGCACGCCCGCCATCGGCCTGGTGTTTTGGTTTGTCATGGCGCGCTGCATCCCGTACTACAAACAGCTGCAGGCAAAGCTCGACCGCATCGCGCTTATCTGTCGCGAGGGGCTTTCGGGCGCCCGCGTGGTCCGTGCGTTTGTGCGTGAAGACCACGAGCGTGAGCGTTTTGCCCAGGCTGCCGATGACCAGGCGCATGTCGCCATTGCGGTGGGCAAGCTCTCGTCGATCCTCAACCCCGTCACGTTTTTGGTGATGAACCTGGGCGTGTGCGCCATCCTGTGGGTGGGCGGCATCCAGGTCAACGTGGGCGAGCTTACGCAGGGCCAGGTCATGGCGTTTGTCAACTACATGACGCAGACCCTCACCTCCATCGTCTACGTCGCCAACCTGGTCGTGGTCTTTACCAAGGCGAGCGCCAGCGCGTCGCGTATCAACGAGGTGCTTAACTGCGCGCCGAGTATCACCGACGATGGCAACCAGCCGGTCGCCCTGCCCGAGCCGAACGCGGCAGGCGCCGCTGCCCCGGTCCCCGCGCTGAGCTTCAGCCACGCGAGCTTCTCCTTTGGCGCGGGCGCGGCCAACGCCGTTGATGACGTGACTCTGGAGCTGCCGCTGGGCAAAACGCTCGGCATTATCGGCGGCACGGGCAGCGGTAAGTCGACGCTCGTCTCGCTCATCCCGCGCTTGTACGATGCGGGTGTCGGCAGCGTGAACGTGATGGGTGCCGACGTGCGCTCTTGGCCGCTCGACCAACTGCGCCACGTGGTCGCGACCGTCCCGCAGCGCGCATCGCTGGTGAGCGGCACCATCCGCAGCAACCTGACCTGGCGCGACGAGTCCGCGACCGATGAGGAGCTCTGGGCGGCGCTCGATATGGCGCAGGCCAGCGAGTTCGTGCGCAACAAGCCGCAGGGCTTGGATGCCCCGGTCGAGGCGGGCGGCAAGAATTTCAGCGGCGGTCAGCGTCAGCGTCTGACCATCGCGCGCGCCCTGGTGGGCTCGCCGCAGATTCTGATCATGGACGATTCCGCCTCGGCGCTCGACTTTAAGACCGACGCGGCGCTTCGCCATGCCATTCGCGAGCGCAGCGCGCGCGGTGCCGCCGAGGGCGGGCTGCCGCTGACGACCGTCATCGTGAGCCAGCGCGTCTCGACTGTGCGCGATGCCGACATGATCTGCGTGCTCGACCACGGCTCGGTCGCGGGCCTGGGCACGCACGACGAGCTGTACGCGGGCTGCCAGCTCTACCGCGAGATCTGCCAGTCGCAGCTTCGTCGCGAGGAGCTCGAGGGCCAGCAGGGGAGCGCGGCGTCCGCGTCCGTCCCGACTGCCTCTGCATCCACCTGCGCAAAGGAGGGCTGCTAGATGAATCCGTATACTTCTTCCGGTTCGGTCGCCACAATGACGGCCAATGTGTCCGGCAACGATAACCTTAACGATCTGGGCGATGGCCCGCGCCAGCCCGGCGACCCTGAGCGCTATCCCGTGGGCGCGGTGACCCGTCGCCTGATGGGCTACGTGCGTCCGCATCGCATTTCGTTTACGGCGTCGTTTGTGAGTGCCGCCATCTCGGTGATCTTGCAGCTCTACACGCCTATCCTCATCGGCGAGGGCATCGACCTCATCGTCGCCACCGGGCAGGTGGACTTTGACGCGCTGTTGCCGCTCGTCACCAAGCTTGCGCTGGTCGTGGTTGGCGCTGCGGCGCTCCAGTGGCTGCAGGGCTATTGCGTCAACCGCCTGTCCTACGAGACGGTGCGCGACATGCGCGTGGAGGCGAGCGACAAGCTCAGCCGCATGCCGCTCAGCTTTATCGACAGCCATGCCCACGGCGACCTCATGAGCCGCGTGGTCAACGACGTCGACCAGGTGGGTGACGGCCTGCTGCAGGGCTTTACGCAGCTCTTTACCGGCGTCATCACTATCGTGGGAACGCTTGCGTTTATGCTGTCCATCAACCTAACCATGACGCTTGTGGTGGTGCTCGTCACGCCGCTTTCCATCTTTGCGGCCGGCGCCATCGCCAAGCTCTCCAACAAGAGCTTTACGGCGCAGCAGCGCATTCAGGGTCAGCTCGGCGGCCATATCGAGGAGTATGTGGGCGAGCAAAAGCTTGTGGATGCGTTTGCCTACGGACCAAATGCGCAGCAGCGCTTCGATGCCCTCAACGCCGAGCTCTACACGGCGGGCGAGCGCGCGCAGTTTATGGGTTCGCTCTCTAACCCCGGCACGCGCTTTATCAACAACATCATCTACGCTGTGGTCGCCGTGATCGGCTGCGTGGGCGTGATCACGGGCGTGCCCGCGGCGCTCACGGTGGGCGGCGTGCAGATCTTCCTGTCTTACGCCAACCAGTACACCAAGCCGTTCAACGAGGTCACCAACGTCATCACGCAGATCCAGACGGCCTATGCCTCGGCCCGTCGCATGTTCGCGCTGCTCGATGCACGCGAGCAGGAGCCCGACGCTGTGGATGCCATTGAGCTCACCGCTCCGAAGGGCGAGGTCGCCTTTGAGCATGTGGACTTTAGCTACGTGCCCGACCGCAAGCTGCTGCAGGACATCTGCATCGATGCCAAACCCGGCATGCGCTTTGCCCTGGTCGGTCCCACGGGCTGCGGCAAGACGACGCTCATCAACCTGCTGCTGCGCTTTTACGATATCGATGCCGGGCGCATCGTGGTAGACGGGCATTCCTCGCGCGACTACACGCGTGAGAGCCTGCGCCGCGCCTTTGGCATGGTGCTGCAGGATACGTGGTTGTTCGAGGGCACGGTGGCCCAGAACATTGCCTACGGTTGTCCCGACGCCACGCGCGAGCAGATTATCGAGGCGGCCAAGCGCGCGCACGCGCACAAGTTTATCGTGCAGCTGCCGCAGGGCTACGACACGGTGATCGGCGAGGACGGCGGCACGTTTAGCCAGGGCCAAAAGCAGCTGCTGTGCATCGCGCGCGTCATGCTCACCGACCCGGCGATTCTGCTGCTGGACGAGGCAACGTCGAGCATCGATACCCGCACCGAGCTACAGGTGCAGGCGGCATTTGACGAGCTCATGGCCGGTCGTACGAGCTTTGTCGTTGCGCACCGCCTGTCGACGATCCGTAACGCCGACTGCATCCTGGTCATGCGAGACGGCGAGATTATCGAGCGCGGCACGCACGACGAACTGCTCGCGGCAGGCGGCTTCTATGCCGAGCTCTACCGCAGCCAGTTCGCCCAGTGAGCAAGCCCGTGGGGCAAATTAATCAATCGACAGACGGTGGTTTACATCTGTCACGTTAGTACTAAGATATTCATCTAATAAATTGCATTAGTGGCTTTAGTTTTGGGGGAAACGAGGCAACGTGACTATGACGTGCTCTTTGGTGGTTAACAGCAAGAGCGGTAATACCAGGATGGTTTCGGGCGCGATCAAGCGCGCTCTGCAGGCTGCGGGCGTTGAGTTTGTCCATGCCGCGGCGTTGAGCGACGATGCGGATGCAGATCAGGTTGCGCTCGAGGCGCAGGGCGCCTGCGCGGCTGACACGGTGCTCGTCGGTTTTTGGTGCGACAAGGGCGCGTGCACGCCTTCGGTCGCGGCGTTGCTCTCTGCCTTGCACGGCAAGCGCGTGTTCCTGTTTGGCACCTGCGGCTTTGGGGCCGACCAGAGCTATTACCAGCAGATTGTCGACCGCGTAACTTCCAATTTGGCTGGGGATGCCGAGCTTGCGGGCTGGGCGATGTGCCAGGGCAAGATGGGTCCCGCGGTTAAGCAGCGCTACGAGGCAATGCTCGAGCAAGATCCCGACAACGCCCGATTTAAGATGCTGCTCGACAACTGGGTTGCCGCGAAGGACCATCCCACCAAGGAAGATATGGATAACATGGCTGCAGCCGCCAAGAAGGCCGTGCTAGGCGAGTAGCTCCCATCGCTGACGGCGGTCGGTCCATCTTTCTAAATGAAACGTCCTCCCGGGCGTCGGCACGAAGTTCCCTGCTCTACAGTCCTGTGCAAGACGAAGGCCACATTAAGTGGCCTTCTTTGCGTGCGGAACTCGCGATGAACTTCGTGCCCCGCCGTCCGGGAGGACGCCTCTTTATTGATGGGAGGCCTGATAGGTCGATGGTTCCGTGCCCGGATGCGTCCAAAGTGGGACGGGCTTTCCGGATGGGCAGGCTTTCGAAAAATGCGTCCCGGAATTTGCCTTTGGAATGGGACGTAGTTTCCCGTTGAGGTGCTTTGCGGAAAGTGCATTCCACTCTGGGCGGTCGAAGTGGGACACACTTTCCCAAAGGCGCTCCAACGGAAAATTGCGTCCCATTATTCGGTCAAGAAACGGGATGCATTTTACCAATGAGAGCAAAACCGGAAAATGCATCCCACAATCAGCCCTCAAAGTGGGACGCCGTTTCCCAATGAGGCTCAAGCGGAAAATGCATCCCGGAATTTGCGCTCAAAGTGGGATGCGGTTTCCGGTTGAGGGTCTAAGGGGAAAGTGCGTCCCAGAATCGACGCTTGAAATGGGATGCAGTTTCCCGATGAGGCACTCGACGGAAAATACATCCCAGAAATGGCCTTTGAGCTGGGATAAGATTTCCGCGGCATCTCGGATTCTCAAAAATGAGACACGCCGTTGGCGAAAATGAGACACGTGATATCGGGCGTCGGACGTATCATTTGCAAAAATGAGCCGACTCCACTCGAGTAAAGCGAGGTCTCCCATGCACGTTCCATACCCCCACATTCGTCGGTTGTCGAAAATCCCGCTTGTTGGGACGGCGGCGCTTACTGCGTTGATCGCCACGAGCGTCGCCTGCTTCACGGCCACACCCCAGGTTGCTCAGGCGGCAGACGCGCCCGCAATCACCGATATGACCGAGCAGGACTATAGCGACCTGGGCCTGGGCACGAACGAGGACATTCCGGCCGATACCGTTGGCCCCTATTCCACTGATACCCCCACGACGTTTGCCACGCGCAGCGAGGTCTATATGGCAGCTAACGGTAGCCATGGCAATCGCTACACTCTGCGCGACAAGCTCGAGAACGTCGAGCGCGGTGACATTGGCGGCAGCAGCAAACTCACCGATGGCTATGGAAGTGTGTGGGGCGCCGCAAAGTTCTGGCAAAACGTCAACAACTTCGATACGAACAGCGATCTCTACAAGCATAGCGACTACGGTGGCGGCACCTGGTCGTACCTAAGCAACAATGAGTCCTCAACAGTACTCGCCAACGACAACAACGGTTTCTCGGGCATTCACGCCACGAGTGTTGAGTTCTGCAGCGACGCCAGCACGGGCAAAAAGAGCCGCGTTGCCGAGCTCCGTGCCTACGGCGACAGTTCTTCTACCACGATTGACGGCAAGTCATACGCCGGAAAGGTTGAGCTGGTCCTCTACTCGTTTAGCAACGGGCGTACGCGCACTCTCGACACACACCTGCCGGTGACGGTCAACACCAATATGATGTACGAAGGCCGTTTTAAGTACCTGGATGCCGGTTACCTGCAAGAGCACGATGCGGTCTTTGATGTCGAGGCGGGCGATGTCGATGGCGACGGCGTCGACGAGCTTTTTGTCTATGCGGGTTGCTATGTCGACGAGAACGGCGTGCGCAAGGCCGTAGTCGACATGTACAACCTGGAGGGCGGCAACTGGAAGCAGAGTGTCGTTAAAATCGACGCCGGTAACGCCGCGGACTACACCACGCACAACAAGGGCGGGAACGACTCCTGGACGCAGCTTCAGTCAGCTCCTGTCGTTTCGCTAGCGGCCGGCGACCTCGATCGCGATTTTTGCGATGACCTCGCCATCGTGGTCTCGGCACCCTACGGCAAGAAGAATATTGATAAGTCGACGCATTGCGAGCTGTTTTCGTGGGATGCATCCAAGGGTGCGCTCGTCCATGTCGATGCTCTGGGCGACGCGGGCGCAATCTCCCTCTCCGCGAACGGCAAGACCATGGTCGCTGCGAATGCGACGTTCGGCACGTTTGCCGCCTACGATGAAGAAGGAAAGAAGACGGGTGAAACCGTCACGGGCCTTATTCTTGCGGGCTATGACTGGCAACGCAGCGCTTTTGATTACGGCGCTTCTGACGGCAGCAAGGGGCTGTACGGCGCGCTGTACCGCTACGCGTATTTTGACTCGGAGTCTGGCGAGTTCAAGCTTTCCGATTGCAAGGAATACAGAGACGGGCTCTTCGCCTCCTATGGGCTGATGCATGTGCCCAACAGCGCATGGAAGGATAGCGCTCAGGATAAGCGCTATCCGTGCACCTTGGCGCCTATTGCCCTTGCCACTGCCAACCTTGACGGCCTGTCCGAGCAGCTGGCGGTCGACGAGGTGCTCGTGGGCGGTGATGTGTTCCGCGACTTTGCCTGCAACACGGCACAGAGCGGGGCTCAGGGCTTGGGGTCCATGGTCGGAACCATGAGCATGAGCGGTCAGCAATACAACAGCAGCAACAAGCATGACCACAAGGGTATAGAGCAGGTGTGGATCAGCGACGTCAAGGCGGGCAGCGTCTCGGGTTCGGACCGCTATAACGAGAGCTTTATCGCCGTGGTGGGCAAGCACCGCGACGAGGACCTGCGCAAGAACGATGACTACTATTGGATGACCGCCTCGCATCTTTCGCTCGACGAGAACGGAAGGGTGCGCCGCGGCGAGGAGCAGGTGATTAGCGAGAGCAACCGTCGCGGCACTACCTACGGCACATTTATCTCGCTCGCGTTGCCCGATGTCGACAACGACAGCGTCAAGATTACGTACAAGGACCGCTACAAGGTCTATACCAACCCGCGCGTGCTCGCCGTGCTGCAGGATGCTCCCTATGTTGAGGATCTGGAGCAGGCATACGGCTATCTGGTGTTGGGCGGCACGTCATACGGAGAGGGAAAGGGCACGGGGACATCCCAGGGCTATACCATTGGCGCCGAGTTGGGCGTTGCCGTCGAGGTGCAGACCGGTCCGCCCCTGGTCGCGATTAATGCTTCAGTCGATTTTGCCGCCGAGGGATGCTATGACTACCGGAGCGAGCGCACAGTGAGCGCCAGCGTAAGTTATGAGTCGCATGCCGGCGAAGGCGACAAGGCCGTGCTCTACACGATTCCGATGGTCTATTACGAGTACGAGATCGAAAATGAGGAAACTGGTGGCAAGGGCGTGATGGCGGCGCCCGTGTCGCTCGGCGCGCAGACCTCGGTCGTTAATGTCGAGGCCTATGACCGCATTGCCAAACAGCACAATATGACGCCGCTCAGCTACTTTTTGACCAACCGGTCGGGAGAACCCGACAGCTATTACACGGCGCTCAACGGCACGACTCCCGTGCAAGATTCCTTTGGTCTGGGCAAGCCTGGCGTGACGCGCGCCTACACGCACGATGGGTTTAACGGTGCTGTCGCGCAGTCGGGGGCGAGCATTGAGCAGACCATCGAAGTCGAGGACGGCGAGGAACAGGAGTTTGAGTACGGCTTTACGCTGAACGGCAGCGTTGTCATGGGCGCGAAGCTCGCAAAGCACGAGTTGTTTGGCGGCCTGTGCTTTGGTGCCAACGCCGGCTTTACTACGGGTAACTCCTCGAGTGAATCGACCGAATACGGCGGCACCGTCGACAACCTGCCCGAGGCCGCGCAGGGCAAGTACGGTTTTGTGTGGCGTCTGGGCGTCAATGCGGTGGATGTCGACAAGTTCGAGGCAGACTCGGGCGACAAGCTCGGCACCAAGGACACCGACCAGTTCTGGATCGTGGGCTATGACGTCAAGGATGTCGAGATGCCCGAAGCGCCGGCCGTGACGGGCTTTACGGCAAACGCCGTTGATTCGACCAGTATTACGTTTAGCTGGGACGATGTGCTCGCAAAGAGGAGCGGCTTTAGCTACGGCGTAGGCATGCTGCAGAGCAATGCGGCGGACGCCGTCGTGAACAGCTGGAAGATTGCCGACAACACGCAGACCTCGCTCAAGTGGGATGGGCTGCAGCCCAATACGGAGTATCGATTCGCCATCGCCGCCGTTAAGAACGGATCCACGACTGAAACAGGTATTCGCTCGGCAATCATCACGGTCAAGACCATGCCCGATGGCATGACGATGAGCGTGAGTGGACCTGCAGCAGATGTTGAAGAGGGGCCGAGCATCGAATACGATTCTTCGGTCGAGCGCGCGGCGGGAAGCCATCTGACGCTCTCGGCGATTGGCTACGTGAAGCAGCTCGGTGCCGACGGTAACGAGACAGAGCTGGCGCCGACATATATGTGGTATCGCAAGGGTCGCGGCGAGACCGAGTTCAAGCGTGTGGGTGCCGATGGCAACCTCGCGGCTGGAACGGCCTCGAAGCTCGAGATTGACCTGACCGCAGACGATGACGGTGCGCAGTATTACTGCCACGTGGGATACAACGACGTGGGCCTCGACACCGGCACGACGCTCGTGAATATCGAGGCCGAGGAGACGGCGCCCACAACGGTGAACGCCGCCCCGATCCGCACACGCCGCCTGTTCTCGCAGGCAAGCGCGGGCGCCAAGAAGTTCCTGGACCATACGCTGGTAAACACCGCCGGCCCAACCGATTCCGAAGGCTCAAAGGACCCCGAGACTCCTGAGACCCCGACGAACCCGGACAAGCCCAAGTCCGACAACGGAGCTAAGACCGACACCAAGGTCAAGACTACGACCACAGCGAAGAGCCTCGCAAACACCGGCGACCAAACATTCGCCCTAGTCGCCACCGCAGCAGCAGCGGGAGCAACGCTCGTAGTGATAGCCCTCGTCATGCTGATCAAGCGCCGCAAGACCCACTAGCCATCAGTCGAACATATCGACAACCCAAAAACCCGGGTAGCCAAAAAACAGGCCACCCGGGTTTTCTGTTGAGTGGAGACTCCGCAAGCGGAAACTGCATCCCACAATTAGCGCCCGGAACGGGACACACTTTCCCAATGAGAGCCAACCGGAAACCACGTCCCAGAATCAGCCCCCAAAGTGGGACGCACTTTCTCAACGAGCCTCAACCGGAAAATACATCCCGGAATCCAGCTGAATAGTGGGACACACTTTCCCAATCGGGTCCCAAGCGGAAACTGCATCCCATTCCAGACAAGAATTTCGGGACACACTTTTCGCAAACAAAGAAGGCCACATAACGTGGCCTTCAACTTATATATGTTCGGCGATACACCCAAGACAAGCCACGCCCCAACACCGAGGCGTCTGCCCGGGCGGCGCGGAATGTAAGGTTCATCGCGAGTTCCGCACGAGCCGGAGAGCACTTAATGTGCTCTCCGTGCGAGCAGGACTGTCCGAGCAGG
>CAKUGA010000002.1 GCA_934654515.1 uncultured Collinsella sp.
CGACCTTCTCCCTGCTGTACATGCGAACCTCCAGTCCGGACCGCCTCACGGTCCAACTTTCTGTCCGCACCCCCTTCAGGTTAAAAATACCAACATTAGCAAGCAAGATGTTGTTCAGATTTATACGAACTGGATTCTCTCAATAACCGAAAATGAGACGATTTCTGCTTTCGTTCTCTGTTATTCGGATTTAAAAAGGCTATCAGACTATTTTCAGACGATAACGGTGGACGACTACGTTCGTGATCTGAAAGCTAAAGCGAGTGAGTCTGGCTGTTCTAATGCAGCGAAGTTGATGAGACGATTGGATGCTAATGAGATCAACAAACTCTTTTGCTACGTGAAGGACCGTACATTCGCTCGCCCTATTAATGCAGACTGCATAAAGTCTGAGATAAGGAGCAACTTGTCAAGCCCCTTTCACCGCACTTCAAATACGAAATTATTTGAAGACAGGGTTCACGAGTTCGAGAGCGTAATGAAATACAACGTTATGAGCGCGATGTCCAAAACTGAACCTTATGAAATTAACCATGAGGGGTACATGCGAGTATGTGAACAGATATGCAGCGATATTAGCCAAAGTAGATTTGAGCCCAATTATGCTGCTTGGCGCTCCACGGTGAGTGATGATTTCTTGCAAACGCAGGAAGAGTCGCGCGAATATCGGCAGTTGCTTTCTTGCTCAACAAAATCCGGCTTCGTGACTGATCACATGTACTATTGCGAATACTATCGCTCATTAAACTATGAGAGACTTGCCAGATGCCAAGCAAATACTGTTGCTAGTCTGGAGGATGTGACATTTTGCAACTTCCGTGATTCATGTTTTTCGCTTGATGCCGATGGCGACGACCGTCCGATTAAACGGCTATTGGCAACTAAAGATAAATCAAATCAGTACGCTTTTAATGAGCATGAAAAATGGGGATCTTGTATTTGGCTAACGAGGGAAGAAACCCCTGCTGATAAACGGATTTCTTGGGAAGACGAATCCAATGACTAACTGTTCAAATAATCTTGTTCTTCGCCAGCGAGCAATAGTGGTGAGCATTTATCTTGATTATTTGCTTGCCATTCTTTCCTGCGTTAATAGTATGAGCGTTACTAAATTATTAGTGTTAATGTTCCTGTCTAAATCAATTGAATCTCATGGGAGCGAGCTGCTAAACGGAAGATATTCAAAGCATCTAATTGAGAGAGCGACTTGCGCCGTATCTGGCAGCTATGAGTCGTTCTTATACGAGCTTCAGTACTCAGTTGAGGCTATTGAGATAGCCGGTGGCGGTGGCTTCATCGCTATAGAAGATGCTTTAGTGTGCCTTACCAACGACGGGCGAGCGCAGAACTGCAAGACGAACAATTCGTTTATCCCAAAATTGATAAATGAGGTTGCTTCCCTAGACGATAAATATGTTCTGTCGGAGATGATTCGCAATGTTTAGCATTGAGTGCTTAGAACTAACCTCTTGTTCTGGCGAGACGTATAGATATTCCTTTTCTAGAGGCATAAATTACATCCACGGGCCGAATAGCTCTGGAAAAACGGAATTTTACAATTTTATTGATTATATGCTCGGCGCTGATATAAAGAATCTATCCGAGGCACCTTGGTTCAAGGAGTCGTTGCGGACGGCCAAGATGCAGATTTCCTTTAATGGTCATGTCCTTATCTTGTATCGCGATTTACTCGACAATGAGTTTAGGCTGGTAATAGATGGGACGGCTTGCAAGGTATCTGATCTTGAGGAGTATAGAAGATACCTTAATTCATTATTTCTGGAATCGGCGGACGAGCCGGCTAGCCTTTCTGAATATGTTGGACAAGAGCTGACATATAGGACGTTCACCTTGTTCTCCTTTCTAAGCGAAATTACGGTCGGCCGAATTAATGGCTTCTTCAGCAAGCTCCTCGATATTAAATATCGGGTTAAGCAGAGACCCTTATTTGATTATCTGTTTAGCACCGACCCGGATCGAATCGTGTTCCTTCAGCGCAAGATTGCTGAACTTAACAAGCAAGCTCGCGAACTGGAAGCTCGGCGCGCCTTTAACAACCATTATCTAGAGGCGGTTAATCAAGAGCTGGCAAAACTCGGAATTGTCGAGCGGTTCGACGGCGGTAATGCCGCCGTAATATCTGAATTGGTTGAGTCGGCTGCTATTTCTTTTGAACTCGACTCTCCTTCGAGTTTAATGGCGAATGATGTTGTGGAGGCGGATCAGCTAAGAAATGATATCAAGGCTCAGAAACAAATGATTCACGAGCTTAATGGTACAAAGTCTCAGGACGCGAAGCGTCATCGCCTTCTGGACAGATTGGGCTCGTTGATTGCTAACGATGATTCTAGAGCGGATTTATTGGGCCAAACTTGCAATCTGCTTAGCGAAATTGAAGCGTCAATACCCCGAAAAGACCTTGATTTGCAAAAGGAATTACTTGAGCACAAGGAGAGTAGATTAACTCATCTTGAAGCTAAGCTAACAGCCGCAAACGTGGTATTCAATCCGCTTGATTTTAATGAAAAAAGCAAGGCCGTCTTGGTGGTAAATGAGTACCTATCTCAGTATTCGGCGCTCTGCAGGCCAGATAATTATGATGATGTGAAAAAGGAGATCTCTCGTCTAAATCGGGAGCTGAAAGAACTCAAGCATTCTGATGATGATACTTCTATTAATTCCATTTCTGACACCGTGACCGATTTATATTATTCGGCTTCGCAGGCCTCTTCCTTTGTTGCATCTGACTTTAAGCAACCTGATTTTTATATCAAGTTTCAAAAGGAAGGAGTGGGGCTTCAGCCTACATTTACTGAAGGGGATGATAGTGTTGATGTGTTTACGGGGAGTCGTGCTCGCCACACGTTGATGCAGGTCTGTGGCTATTTTGCCTTCATGCATTACTTGCTTCAGAAGCGTAACATTCCACTTGTCCCTTTGCTTGTATTTGACCATGTTTCGTCGCCATTTGATGTGGAAAGCCGTGGGGCGATAGGAGTAATCATTTTGAAGTTTTATTCACTTGTGGATAAAGATGATGTCCAATTATTTATATTTGAAACGGAAGATCCTGATGCTTTGGGAATCGTTCCCGATAAATATATTTCTCTTGTCTCGGACATTCAGACTGGGTTTAACCCTTTTTACACGGCTGACTAGGGTGATTTGATTATGGTGGGGATGTAAGCGTGTCTGGAGTTAAGAACCAGCACTACGTGCCTCGGTTTTATCTTAGATCGTTTACCGATGACTCGGGTTATCTCGGCGTTGTAAGGCGCGATGCTGGTGGGTTAAAACCCGTCTTTCGAACGAAGCCCGAAAACGTTTGTGCGGAAAACTACCTCTACGAGGTCAAACGACGCGAGAGTGCTGGTGGGGACGATTTCATTGAAAAGGGCGTCATCGAAGTTGCTCTTGGTAAAATCGAGAACGATCTTGCTCCTGCCTACCGATTGCTGCTCAGTTATCTTGACTCTGAAAAACTGCCAAAAGGTGAAGAGTGCGTCAAACTGATTGCTCAGCTGGCATTTTTGCTTGCTTTTTTCATTGTGAGGAATCCTAAATGGTTGAACGAAGTGAGGGGTAACGCTGGCGCACACTCTGCCGAATTATTGTCGAGTGGCTTTTTCTCGGACGAAGACATTTCGCAAATGGTTTTGGCAGGGTACGGGGACGAATTTGAAGCCATTGTAGAGCTCGCTTATCTGGATACAGCGCTGTTCAGGCTCGATAAGGGCGCGCCTCTGTACGATCTACTTGTCTTTTTGCTTGACATGGATTACTGCTTTTACGCTGCACCTGAAGGATCTGAATTTATAACCACGTCGCTTCCCGCACATACTGAGTGGAAGGACGAGAGTGATGAAAACCCTTGTGGCATCTACTTCCCGTTGAGCCCTCGGTACGCCGTCGTATTTAGACAAAGACTGGAAGAGGAACGTTGCGTCTCTACTACTCGTATATCTTCCACCGAAGTCGATTCATTTAATCGTATTCTGATGAACGGTGACGGGTTGTGGGAGTTTCTGATTGCAAGAGATCCGTCCAAATTGGAGCGGCTTATTGGGGAATATCGAGATAGGGTTTAGACCGAGTGATAATTTGCTGGCTCGAGCATTACTGAATATCGCGAATGGCACAGCCACACGGTGTCTTTGCCATGTCGACCTAGGTCACGTTATTCGTACTCCTACTATTGCACACTGGACAACCCGACTTCGATCATAACGCGCTCGCCAAGTCACCTCCATGTTATACTTGCCGTAAAAACTTTACGGCAAGTATAACATGGAGGTTTCGATGCTAACGCGTTTTGAGGTCGAGGGATTCCGAAACTTCTCCCATAGATTTACCTTCAATTTGACCGATGTCAGGGACTACAGATTCAATACGTCAGCCATCGATGAGGGCATCGTTTCTTGTGGTCTTATCTACGGTAAAAACGCTGTCGGCAAAACAAATTTCTCCAATGCTCTTCTCGATATTTCAGCAAATGTGGGGCGTCGGATCTTCTATTCCAATAAAACTAATTACCTCAGCGCAGTTGATGGGGTCACGTCGGCGTGCTTCGCCTACACGTTTCGCTTTGGGAATGACGAAGTTGCTTATCGTTACGAAAAGACTGGGATAACAGACTATCTTCGTGAGACAGTGGCTGTTAACGGCAAGATTGCATTTGATTACGACCACCGTGCAGGTAAAGTGCTCGATGGCGATTTGGCTTCTATTGGTGCCGATCGATTGAACTGGGAGTTCAAATCTCCCGGCATTTCTGTTTTGGCGTATGTGTGCAATAACATTCCTTTTGAGAGGGCAATGCCTCTTTTTAAGCTTTATACGTTTGCGCGGTCAATGGATGCCATTGGCGACGCACATATGAACGACCGTAACCTTGTCTCTACCATCGCCGAAAACGTTATTTCGAATGACTTGGTTTCTGAGCTTCAGGCTTTTTTGAATGACTTTGGAATTCGAGAACGCCTTACTGCGCGTGAAACGCCATCAGGTGATATCGCTTTGTACTTTGAAAAAAGTCGACTTATTCCGTTTGTAGAAAACTGTTCAAGCGGCACTGTTGCGCTGCTGCGACTGTTTAATTATTTCCATGCTACAAGTGTGCCGTCCTTGCTTTTTGTAGACGAGTTCGATGCATTCTACCATCACGATCTCGCCGAGAAGGTCGTTGACTATTTTAAGTCCCAGGCTGGACGCCAAGTGCTTTGCGCATCGCATAATACAGATTTGTTCAGCAATAAAATCCTTAGGCCAGACTGCTTATTCATTCTTTCGGATCACAATATTATTTCAGCTGCCAATGCAACAGATAGGGAACTAAGGGAGGGGCACAACCTCGAAAAGCTCTATAAGGCTGGCGAATTCGATGTCTAGGAAGCAAGTCCTGCTTATCGTTGAGGGTATAAAGCAGGAGATTAAACTCTTTCATGCTCTCTTTGAGTGCTATGGTCTCGACATTGGCTATGAGATCGTTTCCTATAACACAAATATCTATGAGCTTTACGAAAGGATGTTTTCGGACGGCTTTCAGGACGACTTATCACTTCTCGGCGTCCTTAAGGAACGCGCGTCCGAAGAGGATAAGTGGTTATTTGACCAGGATTATTCTGATGTTTTGCTGGTCTTTGACTATGAGCTCCAAGATAATAGGTTCTCACCTGCACGGTTGGAGGAAATGCAACGTTACTTTAACGAGAGCACAGACAATGGCAAACTCTACGTTAACTATCCAATGGTCGAGGCATGTAAGCATTTTCTGAAAATGCCCGACGTGGAATATCTGAACAGAACTGTTTCCCGTGAAGATGTTTTGAAATACAAGTCAATCGTTGGCAATGCTTCTAGATACCAGAGTTTTGAGAGGCATTTTATTAGGCCAGACGTTGACGAAATGATAGTGCTTACTGCCATCAAGGCGCTTCGGTTGTGCGGCCACAACGGCGAGGCCGGTTATGAGTCTGAGTATAGAGATCTTGACCATGAGACAATCGTTAAGGCGCAAAACGATACTTTGCGTTCGGCCGATGAGGTGTGGGTTCTTGGTACCTGTCTGCTATTTATTTTAGATTACTCAACGGGTCTTATTGATTTCGCGGGAATCGAGTCGAAGCTACTTGGCTAGACTTCTGGACGCTGCTAGTTCTGATTAATGTTGTCGATGCGGGGCTGTCATTTCGGAAGTGCGGTGAAAAAATCGGAAACCTCCGAGCACAAACTGATTTTCGGCAACAAAACTGCAGGTCTCGGATGTCTAAAACAGGGGTCTGGCCGACCGTTCTCGGTTTTTCACCGCACTTCCGGATTGGACGCTCATTTAGCACTCTCGATGTCCCCACATCCCCTAAAAAAGTTCTTAAAACAGCCTTAAAGGCGTTCCAACTCGCGTTGACAGCGTAAAATACGCATGTTTGACTATGACAGAAGTGGATTTTAGGGGAGGAGTACGCCATGGAGGTGCTGGTTGTTGGCAACACCGCATATGTTGACGATGACTTTTGCGCCAAGGCATTCCCTGGGGGCCACGTTAAGGTTGTAGCCGCGCAGGAAGCGCGCCGCGATGAGTCGTCGCCCCATGCCTCGTGGAAAGAGCTGCTTCAGCACTTGGAGCAGGCCTACGAGTTCGACCGCGTGGTCTACCTGTCTAATTACCTTACCCCGCATACCGATACCGTGGGCGATATCGAGCTACTGCGCTCGGTCTTTCGTACGTGCGCGGGTCGCCGGGTCCAACTACTGTATGTAGCGGGGCCCGCGGGTGCCGAGGGTGCCGCCGATGCCGCGGGGCGAACGGGCAAGGGCATTATCGCGCACGCAGCCAACGACCTGTGCCGCTACTACGCTGCTCGCGAGGGCGTTCAGACCAAGATCCTGCGCGTGCCGTTCCTGTATACCGCGTCTGCCGCGCTGGAGGACCCGTTTTTGGTGCCGCTGTTCGACGCATGCTCAACCGGATCGGCCGCTCTGCAGGGCGCGCAGGATGCGGCGTTTCCCCTGCTGTGTGCCGAGGAGCTTTCGGTGCTGATGCGCCGTATCTTCGACAGCTGGAATGGTAACTTTGAGACGCTCGACGTAGCCGATACCTTCCATCACACGGTGGGTGAGGTGGGCGAGGCCCTTCAGGCGCTGTTTCCAGGGCTCTCAGTTGCCTATGGCGATTCTGCCGGCTACGCCCTGCCCGCCAGCGACGTCGCTCGCGTGCGCTATGGCTGGTTTCAGCGCTACGACTTGCTGCGCGACCTCTCGACCATTCAGGCTCGCTGGGATGCTGGCCGTGCAAAGAAGGTCAACCCCTTGCGCGCGGCCATCGACCGCATTCAAATGCGCACGCTGCCTGTCAAATGCCTAGAGACGGCAGCCGCCTGGGTGCTCTTTGAAGTGCTGGAGCATCTGTTCTCCCAGTCGGCCCAGCTCAACGTGCTCGATTATCGCCTGCTCTACGTGGTGCTGATCGGCACGCTGTATGGCCTGGACTTTGGCTTGGTCGCGGCGCTGCTGGCATCGGTGGGCTTGGCCGCGAGCTACTTTACTCAGTACGGCTATACCTTCCAGGGCCTGTTCTACGAGCCGTCCAACTGGCTGCCGTTTATTGCGTACTTTGTTGTGGGTGCCGTGTGCGGCTATGTTCAGCTGCGCAACAGCGAGGTCATTAGGGCGGAGCGCGATCAAAACGAGCTCGTGCGCAACCGCAATACGTTCCTTACGCAGCTCTACCACGACGCGGTCGAGGACAAGCGCGCGTACAGGCGCCAGATCGTGGGTCGCCACGACAGTTTTGGCAAGATCTTTGCCGTGACGCAGGAGCTTGACGTGCTCAACCCACGCGACATCTATCGCAAGTGCTGCGAGCTTCTGGGCGAGATCCTCGAGAACGATTCGGTGGCGATCTACCATGTTTCGGGCGGGGCATTCGCACGCCTGGTGGCAGCAAGTCCTGCGATTGCCGAAGATGCCGCACGCTCGCTCACGCTTGAGCAGCTTGCACCTCTTTTGGGCGGCGGGGGTCGTTCGAATCTGTGGGTGAACCGCGAGCTGACGCCGGGGCTTCCCATGTTTGGATACACGATCGAGCGCGACGGGGCACCCGCCGTGTTGATCTTTGTGCGTCGCGCGGCCGAAAACCAAATGACCCTCTATTATCAAAACCTGTTCCGCATCTTGTGCGGCCTGGTCGAAAGCGCGCTGGGCCGTGCCTTTGACTATGAGGCGGTGGCACAGGATAAACGCTGCGTTGACGGCACTTGCGTGCTCAAGCAGGCTGCCTTTGGCCAAGAGCTCGCGGCCGAGCAAGCGCTGGCAGATGGCAAGATGGGCAGCTTTTTGCTCCTGCGCGTGGTACCGGGCATGGAGCCTGTCGGCGAGCTGGTGGGCGCAATTGGGTCGGCAATCCGCGAGAGCGATGCGGCGGGCCTGGTCGATGGTGACATGCTCTACCTGCTTATGCGCCAGGCAAAGGCGTGCGATCTGCCCATTATCCGCGAGCGCCTGAGCGCAAAGCAGATTGCGGTGGAGCCCGTCGACGGCGAGGACGTCGTGGCGCTGCTGCAGCACATCGCTTACACCGGTGACGGTGAGGGGGATGCAGCTTGATCTCGCTTGTCGTTACTGCCGTCTTGCTGTTGATTCATTCGCTGGTTTGCCTGGTGCTGTGGACGCTTATGAAGTTGGGCCTGCTGCCGGTGCGCGGGCACATGCTGGCTGTGATAGTGCTGGTGCCGCTGTGGGGCCCGTTGCTGGTGGTTCTGCTATCGGTCCGCGGTGCGTTGTTTGGCGAGGGGCTGAAAGAGTCTGTGCTGGAGTCGCTGCGCTTCAACGACGACCTGCATCGCAGCATCCTAGTGCACGAACGTGATGCCGATGCAGGCGTAGTGCCGCTCGAGGAGGCGCTCATCGTCAACGACCCGGCAGAACGGCGCCGACTAATGCTCTCCATGCTCACCGAGGAGCCCGACGCGTACCTGGCGCAGCTGCAGGCGGCTAAGCTTAACGACGACGTTGAGGTGGCTCACTATGCCGCGACGGCGGTGGCGCAGATCTCCAAGGAGTCCGACCTTAAACTGCAGCAGCTGGAGCGTGCCTTTAAGACGGACCCGAGCGCGCAAAACCTCAACGAATACTGCGATTTTCTTGGTGAATACTTGGGCTCGGGCTTGGCTGAGGGGCGCGTGGCTCAGATTCAGCGCCAACAGTACGCGCGCTTGCTTGCGCGTCGCTGCGAGCGCGAGGACACCCTTGAGCTTCGCATTCGATACGCGACGGCGCTGGCCGATGTCGGACAGATCGACGAGGCGCAGGCCGTGACCGACCAGCTGGTGCTCGATGTGCCCGAGGAGCAGGAGGTTTGGATGCTTTGCCTGCGCCTGGCCGTGATGCGCCGAGACGGTGACGAGGTCCACCGTGTGATCGATGCGATTG
Source organism: uncultured Collinsella sp. (assembly GCA_934654515.1). Classification (GTDB taxonomy): domain Bacteria; phylum Actinomycetota; class Coriobacteriia; order Coriobacteriales; family Coriobacteriaceae; genus Collinsella. The sequence goes on from CAKUGA010000002.1 coordinate 9,427, forward strand.
ACAAACAGCATGTATACTTGAGCGCCGCCAACCGCGAGGAACTGGCGTTTTGGCGCAACGGAGAGGAGGCCCGATGAGCGTGGTACAGCATATCCGCGACCGTGCGGGCCATTTTCGCTGGATGGGGCTGCTTGTGGTGTGGGCGGTCTTTATTGCCATGGCGGCCGTGCTGCTGGTGGAGCGCGCCGGCGTACAGTACAGTGCGGGCCAGCATAAGCTGGGGATGCTTGCCGCCAACGATGCGGTGCCGGCTTCCTCGGCAATATTTGGCCAAAAGCCCACGTGCCTGGTCATTACCGATTCCGATCAAGCTGGCGTCGAGGACGTAAAGGAGCAGTTCGACCAGATTCTGCTCGACATGAAGATCGCGCACCGCGACGTGGACCTTGCCCTGGACGGCGCGGATGCCATTCCCTCGCTGACCTCCTACGATCGCGTGATTTTGCTCATGCCGTCGCTCGATGGGCTCGGTACGCACCTGAGCGACATTATGAGTTGGGTGAGTGCCGGCGGTTCGCTTATGCTCGCCATGCCTCCGGATAACTCGGGCTATCTGCAAGTGATTGCTCCCAAGCTTGGCATTGAATCTGCCGGATATGACTATGTAAAAGCCGAAAGCATTGTGCCGTGCGAGGACTTTATGCTGGGCGGGGGAGAGCGCTACGAGCTCTCGGACCCCTTTGATTCGTCGCTTTCGGTTTCGCTGCGCGAGACGGCTCGTGTGTGGGCTAAGACCGGCGATGCGGGCGCCCCGCTCATTTGGTCGAATGACTGCGGTGGCGGTCGCACCGTGGTGTGCAATATCGGTATCTATGACAAGGTCATGCGCGGTTTTTACGCCGCGGCGATCAGCCTTCTGGGCGATGCCACGGTCTACCCCGTCATCAACAGCGCCGTCTTCTATCTGGACGACTTTCCCAGCCCCGTGCCCTCGGGCGACGGCACCTACATCAAGCGCGACTATGGGCTTTCTATTGCCGACTTTTATGCCAAGGTCTGGTGGCCCGATCTGCAAAAGCTCGCGCAAAAATATGGCGTTCGCTTTACCGGCGTGATGATCGAAAACTACGAGGACGCGGTCAACCAGACCGAGCCCGCGCGCCAGGCCGATACCACGCAGTTCCGCTACTTTGGCGGCATGCTGCTGCAGATGGGCGGAGAGCTGGGCTTTCACGGCTACAACCATCAGCCGCTGGCGCTCTGGGACACCGACTATGGTACGTTGTACGTCTACAAGACCTGGAAGAACAAAGAGACGCTCGTCGCTTCGCTCAACGAGCTTATCGCCTTTCAGGACGAGGTGCTGCCCAACGCGCACGGCTCGGTCTACGTTCCGCCGTCGAATATCCTTTCGGCCCGTGCACGCAAGCTTATCGGTACCGACGTTCCGCGCATTAAGACCATCGCCAGTACGTATTTTGAGGATGGCACCGACCTGCCGTACGTGCAGGAGTTTGGCGTGGCGAGCGACGGCATTGTGGAGCAGCCGCGCATTGTCTCGGGCGGCATGGTCGGCGATTCCTATATGCGCCTGGCTGCCGTGTCCGAGCTCAACATGCACTACGTAAGCACGCACTTTATGCATCCGGACGATCTGCTCGATCCCGATCGCGGCGCCAAGGAGGGCTGGGAGGTCTACAAGGGCGGCCTGACCGACTACCTGGACTGGCTTAGCAAGTCTGCGCCCGACCTGCGGCGTCAGACCGGTTCGGAATGCTCGGGCGCCATCCAGCGCTTTTCGTCCGTGACGGTGAGCGTGGATACCAGCGCGGATTCCTGGACGCTCAGCCTGGGCAATTTCCACGACGAGGCTTGGCTCATGCTCCGCGCCAACAACGACGAGCCGGGTGCAGTCACGGGTGGCGAGATTACGCATCTGACGGGCGATCTGTACCTGGTTAAAGCCACGGACAAGACGGTGACCATTGCACGCAAGGAGGGTGGCGACAAATGAGAATCTGTTTGGTACTCGAGGGTTGCTACCCCTATGTGCACGGCGGAGTGTCCACCTGGATGCACGGCTACATACAGGCCATGCCCGAGCACGAGTTTGTGCTGTGGGTGATTGGCGCGCATGCTGCCGACCGCGGCAAGTTTGTCTACGAGCTGCCCGGCAACGCGGTCGAGGTACACGAGGTGTTTCTGGACGACGCCCTGCGCCTATCGGGCGAGCAAGAAGAGGCCGACTTTAACGCCGGCGAGCGCGAGGCGCTGCGCCGCCTGGTGTCGCTCTCCAATCCGGACTGGGACGTGTTGTTCGATATCTTCCAGCGCCGTCGCGTGCATCCGCTCTCGTTTTTGCAGAGCCGCACGTTTATGGATATCTTTCGCGACGTGTGCCTGGCCGAGTACCCCTACACGCCCTTTGCCGATGCATTCCACACCATGCGCTCCATGCTGCTGCCCGTGCTCTACCTTCTGGGCAGCGAGGTGCCGGTGGCCGATGTGTATCACGCCATCTCGACCGGCTACGGTGGCCTGCTCGCCTGCCTGGGCTCAAGCGTTCACCAGGCTCCGGTGCTGCTGACCGAGCACGGCATTTATACCCGCGAGCGCGAAGAAGAGATCATTCGCGCCGACTGGGTGGTGCCGTCGTTTAAGGACCGCTGGATTCGCTTTTTCTACCTGCTTTCGGAGGAGATCTACCGCCGTGCCTTCCGCGTGACGAGCTTGTTCCATAACGCCCGTAAGACGCAGATCGATATGGGCTGCGATGCGGACAAATGTCTGGTCATCCCCAACGGCATCCAGTTTGACCGCTTTAAGGACATTCCCTTAAAGCCCGATGACGGCTGGGTGGACATTGGCGCGGTGGTGCGCCTGGCGCCCATCAAGGACGTCAAGACCATGATCTATGCCTTCTTTGAGCTGCACGAGCGCCTGCCCAAGGTGCGCCTGCATATTATGGGCGGCGTGGACGATGAGGAGTACGGCGGCGAGTGTCATGCGCTGGTGGAGACATTGGGCGTGCGTGACTTGATCTTTACCGGCCGCGTCAACGTGGTCGAGTACATGGAGAAGCTCGACTTCACCATTTTGACGAGCATCTCCGAGGGTCAGCCGTTGAGCGTGCTGGAGTCGCTTGCAGCGCGCCGTCCCTGCGTGACGACCGAGGTGGGCTGCTGCCGCGAGCTGCTCGAAGGCGCCCCGGGCGATGACTTTGGCGTTGCAGGTTTTTTGACGCCGCCCATGTATCGCAAGGGCTTGGCCGATGCCATGGAGCGCATGTGCACAAGCCGCGCCCGCCGCATTGAGATGGTGGAGCGCGGCCAGCGTCGAGTCGCCACGTACTTTTTGCACGAGCAGATGCTCGCCAACTATCGCGCGCTGTACGACGAGACGGCGCGTGCGTTTGACCTGCCCAGAGAGGGGGAGTAGCCGGTGGCCGGAATCGGTTTTGAGCTCAAACGCCTGTTTAGGCGCAAGGGTCTGTTTGCCACGATGCGCGCCTATGGCTACGCCGGCATTGTGTGCACGGGCCCCATGCTGCTTGGCGTGCTGCTCCAGGTGGGTATCTTGGTGCTGTGCGGTCTGTGGGGTGTGGGCCGCGCCAACCAGGATCTGCTGGTGTGCATGGTGACCTATACGCTGCTGGCATCGCTCACGCTCACAAGCTTTTTCTCCATGCCCGTTACGCGCTTTTTGGCCGACATGCTCTTTGCCGAGCGCGAGGATGAGATCCTGCCTTCGTTTTGGGGATCTAATGCCATCATGCTCGTTGCGGGCACGGTGCTCTACGGCGTCTTTTTGCTGTTCTCGGGCGCCACGCTGCTGCAGGGGCTGCTGTGCCTGTGGCTGTTCAACATTATGATTGTCAACTGGAACGGTATGAGCTACCTCACGGCCATCAAGGATTACCGCGGTATCCTGTGCAGCTTTGCGGCTGCCATTGGTGTGGCATGCCTGTGCGCGCTGGCCGCGCTGGCACTGGGGCTGCCGCCGGTCGAGGGCCTGTTGGCGTCAATCGCCCTAGGCTACGGCGTCATGCTCGCCTGGGATGTGGTGCTGCTGTATCGGTATTTTCCACGGAGTGACCGGAGTCCCTGGCGTTTTTTGCGCTGGCTCGACCTATTTATGCCGCTTGCGCTTACGGGGCTGTTTACCAACTTGGGGCTTTTCGCACACCTGGTTATTATCTGGGCGGGCCCTATTGGCGTGCAGATCAAAGGCCTGTTTTACGGGGCTCCTTACCATGACGTGCCGGCACTCATTGCGTTTTTGACCACACTCGTCACGACCGTCAACTTTGTGGTGTCGGTCGAGGTCAATTTCTATCCGCGCTACCGTGACTACTACAGCCTGTTTAACGACGGCGGCGTGGTAGGCGATATTGTGGTGGCCGAGGAGGAGATGCTCTCCACGCTCAACAGCGAACTGCGCTTTTGCGCGCTCAAGCAGCTGTTTGTGACGGCGGCGGTCATTTCGCTCGAGACCACAGTGCTCTCGGCCCTGCCGCTGGGCTTTAACAACCTTATGCACGGGTATTTTCGCACGTTATGCGTAGGCTACGGCCTGTATGCCGTGGGCAACACGATCTTGCTTATCTTGCTGTACTTTACCGACTACAAGGGAGCCGTTCTGGCCTCGGGCCTGTTTGCCGGTGTGGCAGGGCTGGCGACCGCCGTGTCGTTGCTTTTGCCGCAGCAGTTTTACGGCTTTGGCTTTTTGTTGGGTGCGGTGGTGTTTTTTATCGTGGCCCTGCTGCGGCTCGATACCTATACCGCCAACTTGCCGTATCGTATCCTGAGCCAGCAGCCCATTGTGGCGACCGACAAAACGGGTCGCTTTACACGGCTGGGCCGCTTGCTCGACCGTGCCGAGCAGCGCTATGAGGAGTGCCGCCGCAAGGGCGTGCCGCACGGCGCGTTTCAGCGCGCAGTAGTTCGCGTGTATCGCAACCATTGGGGAGGTTCTGATGATCGATAAGTTGATGTCTCGCCGCTGTCTGATCGAGGCGGCTGCCGGCGCGCTGCTGCTTTCGGGTTGCTCATCTCAGGACGAATCCTCGACAAATAAGGTAAAAAAGCAGGGCAAGATTAATAAGGCCGAGGCCTCCGACCAGTCCAAGCATCTGCGCGATAAGGACGAGCTGTACGAGGTCTACGACGATTCGGGCATTGTGACCATGTACCTGACGGTCTCGCGCGGTAACAGCTCCGAGAACACCGACCACAGCTGGGCCGAGATCAACACGTACTCGGTGTATGACTATGCCGACATGGGCGTGACGCGCTATCAGGTTATGGGCCTGCTGCAGGCGGGCGACGACAAGGGCCCCGTGGCCGGCGAGGTCGGTTACGGCGAGGAGGCCCCCAATGCCACCGTGCAGGTGCGCGGCCAGACGTCGAGCTCCTACACGCAAAAGAATTACAAGGTGGAGCTCAAAAAAGGCAAGGGCACCTGGCGCCAACAGCGCGCGATTGCGCTCAACAAGCACATGGGCGAGGGTATGCGTTTTCGCAACAAGATGGCCTACGACCTTATCCGTGGGATTCCCCAGATGATGGGGCTGCGCACGCAGTTTGTGCATCTGTGGGTGTGCGACCAGACCGAAAAGTCCAACGATACCTTTGAGGACTACGGCCTGTTTACGCAGGTGGAGCAGCTCAACAAGACGGCGCTTAAGGCACATGGCCTGGATAAGAGCGGGCACCTGTACAAGGTGAACAGCTTTGATTTCCATCGCTACGAGGACACCATTAAGCTTGCCGACGATCCCGACTACAACCAGGCAAACTTTGAGGGCATGCTCGAGATTAAGGGCGATTCGGACCACACCAAGCTCATCGAGATGCTCGATGCGCTCAACGACGAATCGCAAAAGATCGATGACGTGCTCGACACCTACTTTGATACCGAGAACCTGGTCTATTGGCTGGCGTTTCAGATTCTGACGGGCAACTGCGATACGCAGAACCGTAACTGCTATCTGTATAGCCCGCTCAACTCCAATACGTGGTACATCCTCGATTGGGACAACGACGGCATGCTGCGTAAGCTCGAGCTTTCTCTTGCCGGGTTCTCGGACTATGCGAGCTGGGAGCGCGGCGTAAGCAACTACTGGGGCAACGTGCTATTCAATCGTGCACTGCGCAGCGCATCGTTCCGCAGTGAGCTCGACCGCGCCGTGAAGGACCTGCGCTCGTATATGACCGAGGCACGCCTGGCCAAGATGATCAAGCACTATCGCGAGGTGACCGAGTCGCTCGTCTTTGCTTTGCCCGATATCGACAACCTGCCTGTCACCAAGGACCAATACGAGCAGGTTGCCGCCGCGATTCCCTCCGAGATCGAGGAGAACTACAAGAGCTACTGCGAAAGCTTTAAAAAGCCCATGCCGTTCTTTATTGGCGTGCCGCAGATCGATAACGGTAAGCTGCGTATTAACTGGGATGCGTCTTACGACTTTAGGGCGCGTGACATTCTCTATACCGTGGAGCTGGCGCGTGATAACGCTATTACCGACGTGATCTTTAAGGCTGAGGACGTGCTGCTGCCCGAGGTAACGTGCGATGCGCCCGATGCCGGCCAGTATTTTGTGCGCGTGCGCGCCACCAACTCCGACGACTATACGCAAGATGCGTTTGACTACTATGTGACCGACGATGGTAAGCAGTACGGCATGAAGTGTTTTTACGTGCAGGACGGCGGTAAGGTCGTGGAGGACACGTATGAGGAGGGCTAGCGCGCTGCTTGGGCGCTTGGCAGCTCCGCCTGTGCGTGCCACGCAGGAGCGTTACCGCCACGAGCTCAAATATCTCATTAACGAGGGCGAGCACGCCGCGCTTGCCTGTCGCATGGCGCCGGTGTTTAAACTGGACAAGTATGCGCGGGCGGGTGGTTACACCATTCGCAGCCTGTACTTTGACGACTACTGCAACTCGGCCTACGAGGAAAAAGACGCCGGTATTCTCATGCGCAAAAAGTATCGCGTGCGCATCTATAACGGCAGCGACAAGGTGATTAAGCTCGAGCGCAAAAAGAAGTACGGCAGCTGGATCTACAAGGAGGACGCGCCACTCACGCGTGGCGAGTTTGAGCAGATTCTGGCCGGCGACTACGACTTTTTGCTGAGGAGCCCCTATCCGCTCTGTCGCGAGTTCTACATCGAGTGCATCTGCAATATGATGCGCCCGCGGACCATCGTGGACTACGAGCGCGAGCCGTGGGTGATGGACGAAGGTACCGTGCGCATTACCTTTGATAGCAACGTGCGTGCGGCGGTGGGAAGCTTTGACATCTTTGACGCGACGTTGCCCGCGTTGCCCGTGCTGGAGCCCGGCAAGCTGGTGATGGAGGTCAAGTTTACCGAGTTTTGCCCGCAGCTGGTGCGCGATATGGTGCCGCCGGGTGCGGCCGAACTCACGGCGGTCTCTAAGTACTGCCTGTGTTATGACAAGACCGCCTACCTGCGCGGTTTTAACTACTGGGAATCGGATTTTGGGAACCGAGGGGATATTTAGACCATGAGCACTAGGGACTTTTTTAAGAACTCCGTCTTGGAGGCGTTTGGTCAGGTCGACCCCGCCAAGATTGGCCTGTCGCTGCTCGTGGCGCTCGCCATGGGCATCCTGATCTACTACGTGTACAAGCGCTTTTTTACCGGCGTGGTCTATTCGCGCAGTTTTGCCGTGACGCTCGTGGGCATGTGCGTGCTCACCTGCATGGTCACGCTCGCGATCTCGACGAACGTGGTCATCTCGCTCGGTATGGTCGGTGCTCTGTCTATCGTCCGCTACCGTACGGCGGTCAAGGACCCGCTCGACCTGCTGTATCTGTTTTGGGCCATTACCACGGGCATTACGGCGGGAGCCGGTATGTATGCGCTCGTGGGGCTCACGGCGGTGGTGATCGTGGTGATGATTGCCGGCTTTGCGAGCCACCAGGACAAGGCGCGCGTGTACATGATGGTCATCCACTACACGGGTCAGACCACCGGCGACGATATCGTGCGTGCATTTGGGCGCACCAAGTTTTCCGTCAAGTCCAAGACGATGCGCGGTGACAAGGTCGAGATGGCCGTCGAGGTGTTCTCGGACGGTGTGGATATGCCCTATGCCGACGCCATCCGCGTACTCGATGGCGTTGAGGACCTGACGCTCATCCAATACAACGGCGAATATCACGGCTAATTTTGTTCCGGCGTTCTAACGAACGCCGGACCGCTCGACGCTGCTTGCGCTGACGTTTTCTCGACCTGGGTGGGCTGGTCTTGGTTTGGTTTTATGTAAGGGATGGTGCCGCGTGGACGTGCAACAGCTAGAAGAGTCCTGGGCTGCAAGGGCCGGCGCACGTGAGGCGCGTCTTGTTGCGGCCTCGCACGTGCCGGCGGCGCTGTCGCTACTGGGGATTGTGCGTCCCAGCGATCGCCTGGTCGTGTTTGCCGATGACTTTGCCGATGACTTTGCCGATGCGTTTGCGCGCGGCTTTGATGCCTGCGACGTTGTGCTCGTGGGGGAGCCGTCGGTTGCGGCGTTTGCCGCCGCGTCCGAGGGTTTTGATGCTTCGTTTGATGATGGCGGGTCGCATCTGTGGTGGTTCGTCAATTCCATCGGCGGGTTTGGCCTGCTTGTACCCGATCTTCGTGCCCTGGGCCGCGCGGCTCGCGAGGCGCATGCGCTGCTTGTGGTGGATAACACCGTGGCAGGTGTTTTTGGATGCGATCCGTTGCGCTTGGGTGCCGCGCTGTCGCTCGAGGCACTCGACCGTGTGTGTGTCGGCGAAGCTCCGCGCAAGCTCGTCGCCGTCTCGGTGGCGCGCTCGCAGCTCAAGCGCCATCGCGTGGATGCCGCCGCAGAGTGCGCACACGCGTTGCTTGCGGACTGCGGTGCGTCTGCGCTTGGCCTGTCTGCCGAGGAGACCGACGTGCTAGAACGTGGGCTGTCCTCGCTCGATGCTCGCATGCAGGCGCACTTCGATCGCGCCCGTGCGCTGGCCGAGTATCTGGCTGCCAACGAGATGGTGCGCAACGTGCGCTATCCCGGGCTGAGCTCGCATCCCGACCATGCGGTTGCAACGGGAATCCTCGAGCACGGCTTTGGCCCGGCAGTTGAGTTTGACCTTATCGAGCGAAGTGCGGGTGAGCTGTTCGACACATTGCCGGGGGAGTTCCGCACGTCGCCCGCCGGCGGCGCAACGACACGCCTTTCGGCCCCACGCGGCAAGCAGGGGAGCACCATCCGCCTCTTCGCCGGCACCGACGACCCCCTGCAGGTGGCTGCCACTCTCGATAACGCCCTTCGCAAGTAGCTAATCGGGGTCTGTGTCACGAAAACGGCCTTTTTACTACGTTTAAGCAATAGGGGTCGACCACACCCGCCTATTTTGAAAATTACCAAGCTGTTTACCAGCGGTTTTAATTTCATAATGTCCGGTATGGTCGTGGGTATTCAACTAAACGTAGTAGATGGGCCCGTTTTGTGGCGCGAGCCTCAACCCGAGGGCGCTGTGGGCTAAAAACCGCCTAAAAGGACTACTCCGCGTTGATGCTGGCGATGAGGACGTCGGCTTTGGCGGCTATGGCCTGGTTGATGTCAGCCTGCAGCTCCTCGTACACCGCTATGGCGCGTTCGCCGGCCGGCGTGAGCGTGGACCCGCGGGCGCCGTCGCGCTCGATGAGCTTGCAACCCAGCTGTCCTTCTGCCTCATTCACGATGCGCCACGCTTTGGAATATGCCATGCCCATGCTCTTGGCGGCGCGGTTGAGCGAGTGCTCGCGCGCGATGCCCTGCAGCAGCAAGACGCAACCGTGGCCGAACACGCCCGGCAGGTCTTTGTCGCACGCTTGAATGACCAACTTTGCCGTCGTCTTGTACTTCATACGCCCACGTCTCCCCGCTAAAGTGTTTGCTGGGCAAACGCAAAGCCTGCGTCAAACCCTCGTGTGCTCTTCTTAAATCATGCATTGTAGCAGTCAAAGTGCGTTAAGATACTTCCCCAGTATTGGGCGCCCAAGGTTGGGCTGGGTCCTACGAGGCCTGCAGCCGACCGGTCGCATGGAAAAAGGAGAAACATGGCTACGTTCTTTCCCGGTGAGTCCCACACGTTTTCGGAGTATCTGCTGGTCCCTGGTTATTCGTCCTCGCAGTGCATCCCCAACAACGTCTCTCTTAAGACGCCGCTAACCCGCTTCAAGCGCGGTGAGAAGCCGGCAATCACCCTGAACATCCCCATGGTTTCCGCCATCATGCAGTCCGTCTCGGGCGTCGACATGGGTGTCGCGCTCGCTACCGAGGGTGGCCTGTCCTTCATTTACGGTTCCCAGACCCCCGAGTCCGAGGCCGCCATGGTCAAGGCCGTCAAGGATCACAAGGCCGGCTTCGTTCAGTCCGATTCCACGCTGACCCCCGACATGACCATGGAGCAGGTCATCGAGCTCAAGGAGAAGACTGGCCACTCCACCATGCCGGTCACCGATGACGGTACCCCCAAGGGCAAGCTCCTGGGCATTGTCACCAGTCGCGACTATCGCCCCAGCCGCGATGACCACCAGAAGAAGGTCTCCGAGTTCATGACCCCGCGCGAGCAGCTCATCGTGGGCGACAAGAACATCAGCCTCAAGGTCGCCAACGACGTCATCTGGGACAACAAGCTCAACGCTCTGCCCATCGTCGACGACAACGATCACCTTATGGGCATCGTCTTCCGCAAGGACTACGACAGCCACAAGACCAACCCCAACGAGTTGCTCGATAACGACAAGCGCTATATGGTCGGCGCCGGCATCAACACCCGCGACTATGCCGAGCGCGTGCCGCTGCTCATCGAGGCCGGTGCCGATGTCCTGTGCATCGACTCCTCCGAGGGCTTCAGCGAGTGGCAGAAGCGCACCATCGAGTGGATCCGCGCCAACTACGGAGAGGACGTCAAGGTCGGTGCCGGTAACGTTGTCGACGCCGAGGGCTTCCGCTTCCTGGCCGACTGCGGTGCCGACTTCATCAAGGTCGGTATCGGCGGCGGTTCCATCTGCATCACCCGCGAGACCAAGGGCATCGGCCGCGGCCAGGCCACCGCGCTGATCGACGTCTGCCGCGCTCGTGATGAGTACTACGAGGAGACTGGCATCTACGTGCCCGTGTGCTCCGACGGCGGTATCGTCTACGACTACCACATGACGCTCGCCCTTGCCATGGGTGCCGACTTTATGATGTTGGGCCGTTACTTCGCTCGCTTTGACGAGAGCCCTACCGAGCGCGTCAACGTGAACGGTCAGTACATGAAGGAGTACTGGGGCGAGGGTTCTGCGCGTGCCCGCAACTGGCAGCGCTACGACTTGGGCGGCGCCGCGAAGCTCAGCTTCGTCGAGGGCGTCGACTCTTACGTTCCCTATGCCGGCTCCCTCAAGGACGGCGTGGGCGGCACGCTCTACAAGGTCAAGTCCACGATGTGCAACTGCGGCGCTCTCTCGATCCCCGAGCTCCAGGAAAAGGCACGCCTGACCTTGGTCAGCTCCACCTCCATCGTCGAAGGCGGCGCCCACGACGTTGTCGTGAAAGACTCTCAGCAGTCTGTGTCTTATCGATAGGATAAGAGCTGCACATAGAGGTTGAGTATCAACCACGTTATTAAGATAAAGCGAGATGCCTGCAAGTTGCAGGCATCTCGCTTGTTGTATTTGCTATCATCAGTCGAGTCAACCTTAGGGTCGGGCGGCTTAGCTTTGTTCGCTACAAGTTCCGCACGCAAAGAAGAGCACTTGATGTGCTCTTCGTCTTGCGCAGGACTGTCCGCAGTAGCGAATAAAGCTAAGCCGACCGACCCCATTAAAGATTAAAGGAGCTGATATGTGCGATTGCACAGATCATAAGGACGAGATCCCTGCTTACGACGCGCAGGCCATTGAGTCCAAGTGGATGAAGGCCTGGGAGGACTCCAACCTCTTTGCCGTCGACACCGACGCCAGCAAGCCCAAGAAGTACGTGCTCGAGATGTTCCCGTATCCGTCGGGCGACCTGCACATGGGCCACGCGCGCAACTACACCATCGGCGATGCCATGGCCCGTCAGGCCCGCATGCGCGGCTACGACGTGTTGCATCCCATCGGCTTCGACGCCTTTGGCCTGCCCGCGGAGAACGCCGCCATCAAGCACAATACGCAGGCTGCCGCCTGGACGTATAAGAACATGGACCAGGCGCTCGCCACGATGAAGCGCATGGGCTTCTCCTACGATCTGGATCGCATGGTCAAGACCTGCAGCCCCGACTACTATCGCTGGGGTCAGTGGATTTTTGAGAAGTTGTGGGAAAAGGGCCTGGTCTACCGTAAGAAGAACCCGGTCAACTGGTGCCCCACCTGCAAGACCGTTTTGGCAAACGAGCAGGTGACCGAGGGCAAGTGCTGGCGCTGCGGCACCGAGCCCGAGAAGCGCGACCTGGAGCAGTGGTACTTCAAGATCACCGAGTACTCCCAGGAGCTGCTCGACGACCTGGAGAAGCTCCCCGGCTGGCCCGAGCGCGTCAAGCAGATGCAGGCCAACTGGATCGGCCGCTCCGAGGGCGCCGAGGTCGACTTTACCCTGTGCGATAAGGATGGCGAGCCCATCGAGGGCGACGAGGGTAAGATCACCGTCTTCACCACGCGTGCCGATACGCTCTTTGGCGTCTCCTTCTTTGTCCTGGCTCCCGAGTACGCCCGTCTGCACGAGCTCGTCGAGGGCACGGAGTACGAGGAGGCCGTCACCAAGATCGTCGAGGACTCCAAGCATATCTCTGCCGTCGAGCGTGCCCAGGGCACCCTCGAGAAGCACGGTGCCTTTACGGGCCGCTACGTCGTGAACCCCGTCAACGGCGAGAAAGTCCCCGTGTGGGTTGCCGACTACGTCGTGGCCGACTATGGTACCGGCGCCGTCATGGCCGTTCCTTGCGGCGACCAGCGCGACTTTGAGTTCGCCCGCAAGTACGACCTGCCCATCGTGCCGATTATCCTGGACGATGACGACCGCGCTGCCGTCGAGGCCAGCGGCGAGACCATCGATACCTTCCATGCCGAGACCGTCGACTGGGATTGCGCCCACGCTGCCGAGGGCACGCTCGTCCAGTCCGGCAAGTACACCGGCATGCGCGGCGGCAAGCACTCCGAGGGCGAGGCTGCGATCGTGGCCGATCTCGAGGCCATGGGCTGCGGCCGTCGCAAGGTCGAGTTCCGCCTGCGCGACTGGCTCATCTCCCGCCAGCGTTATTGGGGCAACCCCATCCCGGCCATCCACTGCGAGCACTGCGGCATCGTGCCCGTGCCCGAGGACCAGCTGCCGGTGACGCTGCCCGAGAACCTTGACCTGGGTGCCGGCGAGACCCTCGCCGAGTGCAAGGAGTTCTACGAGACCACCTGCCCGGTCTGCGGCCGCCCGGCCAAGCGCGAGACCGATACCATGGACACCTTCACCTGCTCTAGCTGGTATTACCTGCGCTATACCGACCCGCACAACACCGAGCTGCCCTTCTCCCGTGAGGCGGCCGATCGTTGGATGCCCGTCGATAACTACATCGGTGGCATCGAGCATGCCATTCTGCACCTGCTCTACAGCCGCTTCTTTACCAAGGCACTGCGCGACCTGGGCCTGCTGAACGTGGACGAGCCCTTCACCAACCTGCTGTGCCAGGGCATGGTCAAGGACGAGAACGGCGACACCATGTCCAAGTCCAAGGGCAACGTCGTGCCCCCGAGCTCGGTCATCGAGCCCTACGGCGCCGATACCATGCGTCTGGCGATTCTGTTTATCGCCCCGCCCGAGAAGGACTTTGACTGGGATCCCAAGGCCGTCGAGGGCGCCAACCGCTTCATCAAGCGCGCCTGGCGTATCGTGTGGCAGCTCGTCCAGTCCGGCGACGCCAACGTTGCCTTCGATAAGTCCGTGCTCAACGAGGCTGCGATGAAGCTCTATCGCGAGCGTCACCGCACCATCGCCAAGTGCACCGAGGACTACGACCGCGGCCAGTTCAACACCGCGATTTCGGCCGTCATGGAGCTCGTCAACGCGGCGAGCGCCTACCTCAACGCCACCGAGGGCGCTGCCCGCGACAAGGCGCTGTGCTACGGCGTGGCCAAGGACATCGTGAGCGTCCTTGCCCCCATCTGCCCGTTCTGGGCCGACGAGCTGTGGCACGAGGCACTCGGCTGCGAGGGCAACGCCTACACCGCCGCCTGGCCCGAGTTCGACCTGGCCGAGTCCATCGAGGACACGGTGCAGATCGTCGTCCAGGTGCTCGGCAAGGTCCGTGGTCGTATTGACGTGGCCCGCGACGCCTCCAACGAGGAGATGCAGGCTGCCGCCGAGGCCGCTGTCGCCAAGTGGCTCGAGGGCAAGACGGTTGTCAAGGCCATCTGCGTGCCCGGCAAGTTGGTCAACCTGGTGGTCAAGTAAGCACTGTGCGCAAAGCTGATACGTAAAAGACGAGGGGCGGTCCGGTTGGATCGCCCCTCGTTTTGCGTTGTGTGTCCGTGTTGTCTTGGCGTGTGCCTCGCACCGCCTTCTACGGAATGTGTACCAGGTCCCTAAAGTAGACGTTGCCCGTTGCCTCCTCGAACATCCAGATGTTGAGGTAGATGTCGTTGAGGTCGTTGTTTACATCAAAGTCGGGGTCGTCGAAGGTGCCCACAAAGGTAAGCATGGCGTGCGTTTCCTCGCCCGCCGCGACTGGCTGGCGCATGCGTACGTCGCGGATCACACCGTTGACGTAGGCGCAGGAGTCTACATCGCCAAACATCATGTCTACACCGGTGTTGTTGGCCACCGTAAAGACGAGCGCGGCGTCGCCGTAGCCATCCGTGTCCTTGCCCACGCAGGTGACATGGACGTTCTCATCCGCCTCAAGGTCGATGGGGAACTGTTCTTGGGGTTCGGGACCCAGTCCCTGGGGATCGACGATGTCTTCGTTAATTTTGTCGAAGCTCTCCGATGGCGTCGTTTTCTCGATGGCTTTGGTGCTGCCAGGATCCGGTTCGCATGTTCCGGTTTTGCTGTTCGTCTTGCCGCAGCCTACGAGGGCCAACGAGCACGTTGCGATGGCGAGCGCAGTCATGCAGAGGGTGCCTAGGCGTTTCATGGGTGCCTCCTTGCCGTAGAGGATTTGGAAAGGTTCGTCGTTGCGCGACTTATTGGCCGGCTTGTTGCGGAATGTCCCTTAGCGTAAGTCTGATCGATAAGGGCTCGGGGAGGAATGCCCTTGGGGTCCGAACAGACCTGTGGGTTGGGACGCATGGCCAGTTTTGGGACTGTTGAGGGCGCGCCGCATGGGGTTCCTCGGTCAATTGTCCTATTCTTGTGGAGAACCTGTGCGCACACTGACCTGCAGATTCGTACTGTGCTTGCGCGTTTCCGCAGCTATTGGTATAGTTTGCTTGCAAATGAAGTTGTAATTGAAAGAAGTGGGGTTTCGGCCCCGCTTCTTTTTTGTATGGATGGAGGTGCCGCAATGGTCAAGACCAAGACCGAGCAGGCGATCATCGACGCGCTCGAGGCCGTCGCTCCCCAGCACGATGTCGACATCGTCGACGTCGAGCTCGTGGGCGCCACCAAGGCCCCCTGCGTGCGCGTGCGTATCGAGGGTGCCGAGGGTCAGAGCCTGTCGCTCAACGACGTCACGGCCAACACCAAGTGGGTCGGCGATGTGATTGAGGAGCTCGACCCCATCTCTTCGAGCTATACGCTCGAGGTGTCGAGCCCGGGTATGGCGCGCCCGCTGCGCCGCCCGAGTGACTTTGCCCGCTTTGTGGGCGAGAACTGCGAGCTCACCTCTACCGCCACCGAGGGCCGTCGCAAGTACGCCGGCAAGATTGCCGCCGCCACCGAGACGAACGTGACCCTCGAGCTCGAGGACGGCGAGTCCGTTACCCTCGATTTTTCTGATGTTAAAAAGTGCAAGTTGAAGCCCACCTACGACTTCAAGCCCGCGAAGGAAGGAAAGTAAGATGGCAGCATCCGACATGATGTCCGCCCTGATGGAGCTTTGCCAGGAGAAGCACATCGACCAGCTCTACCTGATCGACCGCCTGGAGCAGTCGCTTGCCAAGAGCTATGCCGAGATCCTGCATCTTGAGTGGGGCGCCAAGGTGACCATCGACCGCACCACCGGCAAGATCTACGTCTACCGCCTTGAGCCGATCGACGATTCCATGGACGAGGAGGGCAACTTCACCGAGTTCGAGGAGATCGACGTCACCCCCAAGAACACGAGCCGCATCGCTGCCCAGCACGCCAAGGCCGAGATCAACGCCATCGTGCGTAACTCCGCCCGCGAGCAGATCTACGAGGAGTTCTCCGGCCGCATCGGTGACCTCATCAGCGGTACCGTGCTGCAGTCCACGCCTGACTTCACGATCGTCAAGATTCGCGAAGGCGTCGAGGCCGAGCTGCCGCACTTCGATCAGCGCCGTTACGAGAACGAGCGCAACGAGCGTCCGATGGGCGAGCGCTACCTGCACAACCAGCATATAAAGGCCGTGATCATCGACGTTCGCGACCCCAACTCCAACCTGCAGCCGGTTCGTGGCGAGCACAGCCGTCCGCCGATTGTCATCTCCCGTACCCACCCCGAGCTCATGCGTCGTCTGTTTGAGCAGGAGGTGCCCGAGATCTATGAGGGCACCGTCCAGATCAAGTCAATCGCCCGCGAGCCCGGCCAGCGTTCCAAGGTTGCCGTCCACTCGCTCGACGACCGTCTGGATCCCGTGGGTGCCTGCGTCGGCCCCAAGGGCAGCCGTGTTCGCGCTGTCGTGGGCGAGCTCCGTGGCGAGCGCGTCGACGTCATCCTGTGGGATGCCGATCCTGCCGTCTACGTCGCTAACGCCCTGTCGCCCGCTAAGGTCACCCGCGTCCTCATCGACGAGGAGAAGGCCTACGCCGGCGTCATCGTGCCCGACGACCAGCTGTCCCTCGCCATTGGCAAGGAGGGCCAGAACGCCCGCCTCGCCGCGCGCCTGACCGGCTGGCACATCGACATCAAGTCGGAGACGCTTGCCGCCGACATCCTCAAGAACGTTCCCGTTCACGAGGAGCCCGCCGCCGACCTGATCGGTGACGAGGAGGACGAGGACGTCCGCCGCTGCGAGTACGTGTCCGAGGACGGCATCCAGTGTCGCAACCAGGCTCGTCCCGGCTCCCGTTTCTGCGGTGTCCACGACACCGACGCCTTCGATGATGCGGAGGACCTGATCTAGCGCGCGGTCGCGCCGGGCAGGTCCCGGCGCATCTCCCACGCTCGTTCAGTCTCTAGGCACCCAAGGTGCCAGAAAGGGTAGGTGAAGTCATATGGCAAAAGTCCGTGTGTCCACCCTGGCCAAAGAGTTCGGCATGACCTCCAAGGAACTGATGGGTCATCTCGCCGATATGAAGATTCCCGCTAAGTCCGCTTCCTCCACCTTGGAGGATGCCTATGTCGCCATGGTCCGCAAGCAGCTCGCCTCGGTGATCGAGGCCCGCGCTCAGGAAGTCGAGGCCGCCAAGCAGGCCGAGGAGCAGGCAGCTGCCGCTGAGGAGGCCGCCCGCGCCGCCGAGGCCGAGCGCGAGCGCATCGCCGCCGAGAAGGCACGCGAGGAGGAGCGCCGCCAGTTTGCCGCAGCCCAGGCTGCCGAGGAGGCCGCCCGCGCCGAGGCCGAGGCCAAGAAGAAGGCCGAGCAGGAGCGCCTTGCCCGCGAGAAGGAGGAGGCTGCCCGCGAGGCCCAGCGCCGCGCCGTTCCCGCTTCCGACTCCGGTTCGCGCTTCCGTTCGCTGCTCGACCAGATCGCCGCACAGGAGACCGTGCTCAAGGAGAAGAAGGACGCCGAGGACAAGGCCAAGGCCGAGCGCGCCGCTGAGCGCGGTAACCGTCGTGGCGGCAACAACGACCGCCGCGGTGGCCGTCGTAACGATCGTAACGCCTCCGACAACAACTCCGAGCGCAACGCCTCCGAGAGCCGTCCGCACAGCCATCGCACCAACGCCAGCAACAACGTCGCTGCCGGCATGGACTTCCCCAACCCCGATAAGCAGGGCAAGGGCAAGAAGCGCAAGGGCGGTCACAACAACGAAGAGGACCACTATAGCCGCATGGCTCGCGAGGCCGAGGAGTACAGCCGCGAGAAGGTGCTCGAGGAGGCTCGTGCTGCCGTCGAGGAGGCCTCTCGTGAGTCCACCGGTCGCCGCAAGAAGCGCAAGGAGAAGCGCGAGCGCGAGGCTGCCAAGGCTCAGGAGGAGCGCAAGATAGAGGAGGCGTTGGCCCAGGGCGTGAACCCCGAGGAGCTCGACGCCATCAAGGTCTCCCAGGGCGTTACCGTCCAGGAGCTCGCCGAGGCGCTCGACGTTCCGGCCAACGACATCATCAAGCGCCTGTTCCTGCTGGGCACGCCGCTCACCATGACGCAGTCCATGTCCGACGACCTCGTCGAGCTCGTTGCCGACGACCTGGGCCGTCAGATCAAGATCATCTCCCCCGAGGAGGAGAACACCTTCTCGTTCTACGACGATCCCGCCGACCTTAAGCCGCGCGCACCGGTCGTCACCGTCATGGGCCACGTCGACCACGGCAAGACGAGCCTCCTCGACGCTATCCGTCACACCGGCGTCGCTGCCGGCGAGGCTGGCGGCATTACGCAGGCCATCGGTGCTTCGCAGGTCATGATCAACGACCGCAAGATCACCTTCATCGATACCCCGGGTCACGCCACCTTTACGGCTATGCGTGCCCGTGGTGCCAAGGTGACCGACATCGTCATTCTGATCGTGGCTGCCGACGACGGCGTCATGCCCCAGACCGTCGAGTCGATCAACCACGCCAAGGCCGCCGGCGTACCCATCGTCGTCGCCGTCAACAAGATCGATAAGCCGGGTGCCAACCCCGACCGCGTGCGCCAGGAGCTCACCGAGTACGGTGTCATCCCCGAGGAGTGGGGCGGACAGAACATGTTCGTTAACATCTCGGCCAAGCAGAAGATCGGTATCGATGACCTTCTGGAGACCGTGCTGCTCCAGGCAGATGTGCTCGAGCTCAAGGCCAACCCGGACACCTTTGCCTCCGGCAACGTCCTCGAGGCCAAGCTCGACAAGGGCCGCGGCTCGGTCGCTACCGTGCTTGTGACCCGCGGTACCTTGCACGTGGGCGATACGCTGGTCGCCGGCCTCACCTACGGCCGCGTCCGCGCCATGCTCGACCCCAAGGGCCGCGCCGTCACCGAGGCCGGTCCCTCCGACGCCGTCGAGATCCTGGGCCTGCAGTCCGTGCCCAACGCCGGTGACGAGTTCCGCGTGTTCGAGGACGAGCGCGAGGCTCGTGCCCTTGCCGACGAGCGTTCGCTCAAGGCCCGTATCGAGGAGCAGAGCCGCGTCAAGCACGTTACGCTCGAGAACCTCTTCGAGACCATTGCCGATGCCGAGGTCAAGGAGCTCAACCTGATCATCAAGGCCGACGTCCAGGGTTCCATCGAGGCCCTTCAGGACTCGCTCGACAAGATGGATCAGTCCGAGGTCCGCATCAACACGATCCACTCCGCCGTTGGTGCCATCAACGAGACCGACGTCGTCCTGGCCGATGCCTCCAACGCCATCATCATCGGCTTTGGCGTCCGTCCCGACGGTAAGGCCCGCTCCGCCGCCGAGCGCGAGGGCGTCGAGATCCGTTGCTACGACGTCATCTACAAGTGCCTCGAGGAGCTCGACGCTGCCCGTATCGGCATGCTCAAGCCCACCGAGGTCGAGGTCTCCACGGGTACCGCGACCGTCCTGGACACCTTCAAGGTGCCCAAAGTCGGTATCGCCGCCGGTGTCCGTGTCGAAGAGGGCGAGATCGCCGCGACCGATTCCGTGCGTCTGGTGCGTGACGGCATCGTGGTCTTCAACGGCAAGATCGCCTCGATGCGCCACTACAAGGACGAGGCCAAGAGCCTCAAGAGCGGTTCCGAGGGCGGCATTGGCCTGGAGAACTT
Source organism: uncultured Collinsella sp. (assembly GCA_934654515.1). Taxonomy (GTDB): domain Bacteria; phylum Actinomycetota; class Coriobacteriia; order Coriobacteriales; family Coriobacteriaceae; genus Collinsella. The sequence goes on from CAKUGA010000002.1 coordinate 29,321, forward strand.
CCAGGACATCAAGCCCGGCGACCAGATCGAGGGTTACCGCATCGACCAGGTTGCCCGTACCGAGTAGGGGGTAGCGCTATGAAGCAAACGCAGGCAACCCGCCGTCTGGGCGAGCAGCTTCGCGAGAAGCTTGGTTATATCCTGCTCTTTGAGGTTTCCGATCCGCGTCTCGACCTGGTTACTTTGACCGCGGTCGAGGTCGCGGTGGACCGTTCGTTCGCGCGTGTGTTCGTGTCGTGCGATGCGAGCCGCTACGACGAGGTCATGGAGGCGCTCGCAAGCGCCAAGGGCCGTATTCGCAGCCTGTTGGCTCGCTCGCTCGATTGGCGTGTCACGCCCGAGCTCGATTTTCGCATCGATCGCTCGACCGATGAGGCCGAGCGCATCACGCGTGCGCTGGAAAACGTTCCCGCCACGCTTGCGATCGAAAAGGACGAGGACGGCTATCCGATAGCGGATGCCGCCCAGGAGGCAGCTTTAGATGACTAATTCCGCCGACCTCGCCTCGTGCGAGTCTGCAGATATTCAGCGACGCATCCTCGAGCTCATCGAGGGTGCGTCCTCCATTGCGATTTCGGGACACACTTCTCCCGATGGCGACGCCCTGGGCTCCGTGTTGGGTCTGGGCCTCTCGCTTATGAAGTTTTTCCCTAACAAGGACATTGCCCTGCTGCTGGCAGACGATGACCCGGTTCCGCGCATCTACCGCTTTATGGAAGGCTCCGATCGCCTGGTACCGGCATCTGCGTATACCGGCAATCCGGACCTGTTCATCTCGGTGGACGTGCCGGTCGTCGAGCGTCTCAATAATTCTGCCGAGGTGCTTCGTCGCTCCAAGCATGTGGTGTGCTTCGATCACCATCCGGCGCGCGAGGAGTTTGCCGAGCTCAGCCTGAGGTGCGTCGATGCCGCGGCCTGCGCTATGATCATCGATCGCTTTTTGGACAATTGCGGCATTGTCGCCCGCGATAACATCGCGACCTGCCTGCTGTGTGGCTTGGTTACCGATACCGGCCGTTTTCAGTACCAAAACGCCGATGCCGCCGCGTTCCATGCAGCCTCGCGTCTGGTTGCCCACGGTGCCGATCCGGCGCGTGTGGCGCTCGAGGTCTACCAGAGCATGCGCGTTGAGTTTTTGCACCTCAAGTCCATCGTTATGGGCCGCATCAAGACGGTGGCCCACGGGCGCGTCGCGTATAGTTACGCGTACCAGAGTGACCTTGAGGCTTGCGGTGTCACCTCGGATGAGTGCGACGGCCTAGTTGACGTGGTGCGCTCGGTGATGGGCGTCGAGGTCTGCCTGTTCCTGAAGGGCATTGAAGGCGATACCAAGGTGCGCGGCAACCTGCGCTCCAAGGGCGACCTCAACGTGTCCGAGATCGCTGCTGCTTTTGGCGGAGGCGGACATCCCGCTGCCGCCGGTTTCTCCAACAACGGAACGATTCTCGAGACGCTCACCGTGGCACTTCCCATGCTGGCCGAACTGGTAGGGGAGGATCCCGCTTCGGTGACCGTCGAGCTTTAACTTTTTGGATGGTACATGGCTCGTCGTACGCCTTCTCAACTGAATATGCTGCTCGCCGTCGATAAGCCGGTGGGCTGCACGTCCCACGACGTGGTTTCGCAATGCCGACGCGCCCTCCATGAGCGGCGCGTCGGCCATGCCGGCACGCTCGACCCCATGGCATCGGGTGTCATGGTGGTGGGTGTGGGCCAGGCCACCCGTCTGCTGGGTATGCTCACGCTCGATACTAAAAGCTACGTCGCCGACATCTCGTTTGGCGCCGAGACTAATACCGATGATGCAGAGGGCGAGGCCGTTCGCACCGTGGCCGTTGCCCCCGAGCTGCGCGATTCCGCCTATGCCCGTGAGCGCTTGGCCGCCATGCTGGGCCCGCAGATGCAGGTGCCGCCGGCATTTTCTGCCATCTCGGTCAACGGCGTTCGCGCCTATAAGTCCGCGCGCGAGGGTAATGCCGTCGATCTGCCGCCGCGCCCCGTCGAGGTCTATGCCGCCGACCTGATCGCCGTGAGCGGCGAGGGCGATGCGTGCGTCTGGACCGTGGCATTCTCGGTGAGCAAGGGCACCTATATTCGCGCGCTTGCCCGTGATCTGGGCCGCGCGTGCGATAACGCCGCGCACATTTCTGCGCTTCGCCGCACAGCCTCCGGGGTTGTTTCCATCGGCGCCTGCCATGCGGTCGAGGAGCTCTCTCCTGAGTCCTCGGCTGGGGTTGCCCTGGATCCCATTGCCGCTCTGGGCGCCACGCGTGTGGACTTGCCGGGCAATCTTGCAGACGACCTGCTTTGTGGCCGCCGCATTCCCGTTGAGCGCGCGCTTGCGAATTTCGATACCTCGAAGGCGCCGTTTGCGCTGGTGCTCGATGGAGGACTGAAGGCGCTTGCCCGCATTGAGGGCGGCCGCTTTGTCATGGAGCATGTGTTTCCGCAGGCAATCGGCGGTGTTCGATGATGCTGGCCGCTGGCGAGCTCGCGCGTTTCTTTTTCGCGAGCGAGTCGGTTGAGGCCCGCATCGTCTGTTCCGATGCCTTTGATGCGTGCGGGTGTCTGGGTGCCGCATCAATTGCCATCGGCGTGTTCGATGGTGTGCACCGTGGACACCGGGAACTCATAGAAGCGCTTGTCCGTGATGCCCGTGCCCATGGCTGTAAGGCGGTCGTGGTCACTTTCGATCCCGACCCGGACGTTGTGGTGAGCCCTTCGCCCGCTCAAAAATTGATGACGACGGCCGACCGTCTACATGCCTTGGCTCAGACCGGGGTCGATGCGGTGGTGGCCGTTCCCTTTACGCCTGAGGTTGCGGCACTCGACCATGTCGGTTTTCTCGCACTGCTGTCACGCGTGGTCGACATTCGTTCGATTCGCGTTGGCAGCGACTTTAGGCTGGGTCGCGGCGGTGCTTCTGGTGTTGCCGAGATGCGCGCCTGGGGTTCCGAGCACGGCGTTGACGTGTATGGTCACGACCTGCTTTGCGAGGGCGGTGAGGCCATTTGCGCCACCCGCATTCGTCATGAGCTGGGGCAGGGCCATGTGGAGCTTGCTGCTGAGTTGCTCGGCCGCCCGTATATGCTGCGTGGCGGTGTTGTTCGCGGCCGTCATGAGGGTTCTGGCATGGGCTTTCCCACGGCAAACCTGCAGGTTCCCGACGGCATTCAGGTGCCTGCCGATGGCGTGTATGAGGGCCTGGTGCTCGTCGATGACACCGTATGGCCTGCTGCCGTTAACGTCGGCCTGCCGCCGACGTATGCCGACGATATCGCCTCGGCGCATCTCGAGGCCAACTTGATCGGCTATACAGGTGACCTGTACGGCCGCTCGGTGTCGCTGGCGTTTACGCGCTGGCTGCGCCCGTCGCGCGTGTTCGATTCCCTCGACGAGTTGATTGCGACCGTTGGGGGTAACATTGACGATATCCGTCACAACTTGGGTGAGCAGGGGGTGAGCATCCGTGATTAGCGATGAGGAAAAAGACCAGGTGCGCGCTGCGTCCGATCTGGTTGCCATCGTTCAGGAAACGGTTGAGCTCAAGCCCCGCGGCCATGAATTTTGGGGTTGCTGCCCCTTCCATGGCGAAAAGACCCCGTCGTTTCACATTATCCCCGCCACGCAGGTATGGCACTGCTTTGGCTGCGGCGAGGGCGGCGACGTCTTCACCTACATTATGAAGCGCGAGAACCTGAGTTTTCCCGAGTCGATCCGCTATCTGGCCGACCGTGCCGGCATTGAGCTGCACGATACGGGCGCGCAGCGCGAGCGCGGCACCAAGCGTGCCCGCATTTATGACTTGTGCGCCGAGACGGCCCAGTTCTATCACACCATGCTCATGCGCGGTAAGGACAGCCGCCCGCGTGAGTACTTTGCCAGCCGCGGCATGGGCGGTGACGTTTGTCGCCGTTACTGCTTGGGCTTTGCGCCGGGCCGCAATGCGCTGGTGTCCCATCTATCACAGGCGGGATTTACCCCGCAAGAGATGATCGACGCCAACGTGGCCGTCAGCCGTGGGCGCGGACAGCTCGCCGATCGCTTTTACGACCGCGTGATGTTTCCCATTTTCGACGAGCAGGGCCACAACATTGCCTTTGGCGGTCGCATTATGGGCGATGGCCAGCCTAAGTATCTCAACACGGCCGAGACGAGCGTGTTCCATAAAAAGCGAAATCTCTACGGCTTTAATTGGGCCAAGGAGTTTATCGTCGCGCAGGATACCGCCATCGTGGTGGAGGGCTATACCGATTGCATCGCCTGTTGGGAGGCGGGGATCAAAAATGTTGTCGCCACGCTGGGTACGGCGCTGACGGAGCATCATGTGAAGACGCTCACCCGTTTTGCAAAGCGCATCGTCTATATGTTTGACGGCGATGCTGCCGGTCAAAAGGCCGCCCGCCGCGCGATTCAGTTTATCGAGCAGGATTCGATGGACCTGCGCTGTGTGGTGTTGCCCGACGGCAACGATCCTATGGAGTTCATCACGGCGCATGGCGGCCAGGAGCTGCAGGCGCGCATCGATGCGGCCGAGCCCCTCATGGACTTTGTCTACCGTTCGCTGCAGGAGTCGAGCGACATCACCACGCCGGGCGGTCGTGCCAAGGCGCTCGAGGATGCGCTCACACTTATCTATCCGCTGCGCGACAGCTACATGATCGATACGTACTTTATCCAGATTGCCGACCTGCTTGGCTTGGATCTCGAGACGGTGCGCGCGAGCTCGGGCCGCGTTTTTCGCGATGTCGCCAAGCGCGAGGATGCCGAGCGCCGCCGCGAGCAGAACTATGAGCGCCAGCGGGCGCAGGCCGAGCGCTTTGGTGGCGCGGGCGGTCGGGCGACTGGTTCGCAGGGCGCGTCCCGCGGCGCTTGGGTGTCGGGCGCCACGCCGCCGGTGTCTGCGCCGGTAGAGGAGGATCCGTACGACTACGTGCCGCTCGAGGCCTACGGGGCCGCGCCGGTCGAAGTCGTTGACGATATGCCGCCGATCGATGTTCCCGCCGGAATGGATGTCGCACCTGCCGGAGCCGCTCCGACTGCCGCGTCCTCCGCAATGCCGATGGTTCTGACCGATCTGGAGCGCAAATCCCTGGCAGGGGAGCGCGAGCTGCTGACGATGCTCACCAGCTACCCCGACCTGTTCCGCACGTATGCCGATCGCATCTGCTCCATCGAGTGGGTCGACCCGCGTCACGAATCCATTGCGTGGGCCGTGCTGGCCACGCCGCCGGGTACCGACCCTGCGGCTTGCATGGATGCGGCGCGTTCTGTGTGCCCCGAGGCGGCAACGCTTGTGAGCGCTGGGCGAATCTCGGCGACGAGCAAACATCCTACCGAGACGAACATCGTCTTTATGCTCGATACGCTCGAGCTCTACACCATCAAGCGTCGCATGCGCGCCGCACAGGCCAAGTTGCGCCAGGACCGTTCGCTCGATGACGAGGCTCGTCGCGCGCTGACGGTGCAGGCGGCGCAGGATTCGCAGCGTCAGCGCGAACTGCAAAAGTCGATTGGCGGCGTGGCCGACCCGTTCCGTTTGATCGGTTTGGAAACTGCCAGCGCCGATCAGGCCTAGATGTTGTGGTCAACCAGCGTATTCTCGCCTATATCCAGCTCTCTTTTTGGGTATAGACGTGTACGTGTGTGCTAAAGTAATGAGTCCTGTGGACTATGAAGGGAGAATCTGTGCCAAAAAAGACTGAGAGCACGGGTACTGGGCTGGAATCCTACGTTGCAAAGCTCATGGGCAACGGCTCAAACAGGACTTCGGTAACCGAGGACGAGATTCAGGTCGCCCTGAAGGATATCGATGTGTCCGATGAGCAGCTCACCGCGGTGTATTCCGCGCTGCGCAACAGCGGCATCCAGATTATCTCCGCGAGCGGAAACGACGACGCCCCCATGGACGTCGACGATGACGATAACGATACCGACGATTTCGATGACGACGACGAGCACGATTCCGGCTCGCTCGACGATCACGAGCTTAAGATGGCCCGCCAGGCCGACGCCGAGATGGGCTCTTCCAAGAGCAAGAAGAAGCGCACCGTGCGCACGTCCCGCTCGCGTTCGCGCGTGCGCGGCATCGATGCCTCCACGGTGATGCTGACTGGCGACCCGGTCCGTATGTACCTCAAGGAGATCGGCAAGGTCGACCTGCTGACTGCTTCCGAAGAGGTCGATCTGGCCATGAAGATCGAGGCCGGTCTCGAGGCCACCGAGAAACTTGAGGCTGCCGAGGCGGGCGAGATCGAGCTCACGCGCGCCGAGATGCGTCGACTGACCCGTATTGAGAACGTGGGCCTCGAGGCCAAGCAGGCGCTCATCAGCGCTAACCTGCGTCTGGTCGTCTCCATCGCCAAGCGCTATGTCGGTCGCGGCATGCTGTTCCTGGACCTGATCCAGGAGGGCAACCTCGGCCTGATCCGCGCCGTCGAGAAGTTCGACTACCAGAAGGGCTTCAAGTTCTCCACGTACGCCACGTGGTGGATCCGTCAGGCCATCACGCGCGCCATCGCCGACCAGGCCCGCACCATCCGTATCCCCGTGCACATGGTCGAGACCATCAACAAGCTCGTCCGCGTGCAGCGCCAGCTCCTTCAGGACCTGGGTCGTGACCCGACCCCCGAGGAGATCGGTGCCGAGATGGATATGAGCGCCGACCGCGTCCGCGAGATCCAGAAGATTTCGCAGGAGCCCGTGTCGCTCGAGACCCCCATCGGCGAGGAAGAGGATTCGCAGCTGGGCGACTTCATCGAGGACTCCCAGGCTATCGTCCCGCCCGATGCGGCCAGCTTCTCCATGCTGCAGGAGCAGCTCACCCAGGTGCTCGATTCGCTTGCCGACCGCGAGCGCAAGGTTATCGAGCTGCGCTTTGGCCTTGTCGACGGACATCCCCGCACGCTCGAGGAAGTCGGCCGCGAGTTTGGCGTCACGCGCGAGCGTATCCGCCAGATCGAGTCCAAGACCCTGGCCAAGCTCCGCCACCCGAGCCGCAGCAGCAAGCTCAAAGACTATATCGAGTCTTAGTTGTTACGCGGTTTTACCAAACCGCGTAACGGCTCGACGCTGCGCGCCGCCCAGGACGACAATTTGTCATTCAAAAGGCAAGGCATGACCAGAAGGTCTATGCCTTGCCTTTTTCATGTCAACTTGTTCGCTCTGGGCGTCGCTAAAACATCGGCGTTTCCGGCACTTGGGTCCGGCACTTGGGGACGTTCCTTTTGTGCCGGCACCTGGGGACACTCCTGCGATCGGAAAATTTCTTAAAAAAGTTCTTGCCCTCCGCCCAATCGTCCGTATAATAAACTTCGTTGCTTGAGAGCACGCACCTATTCCTCGGTAGCTCAATGGTAGAGCACGCGGCTGTTAACCGCGCTGTTGTAGGTTCGAGTCCTACCCGGGGAGCCAGAATTTCTCAGCCCATTCCGCTGGGCTTTTAAATTCCTCGGTAGCTCAATGGTAGAGCACGCGGCTGTTAACCGCGCTGTTGTAGGTTCGAGTCCTACCCGGGGAGCCAGGTTGTAAAACCCGTCGCTTATGCGGCGGGTTTTTTCATGCCGCGATTGCTTGGTGCCAACGTTGCCATATCAACATTTCGTGTCGAGGATGTAATCCCTTGACCCACAACCGCAACATGGCGCGGTCGTTGTAGAATATTGGAATGATTGCTCCCACGACATGGTGCTGCGAGCACCAGAAAAGGAGATTCTTGTGTCTGAGACCATTAACGGCAGCCTGAGCGTCTCGAACGACGTAATTGCCGATATTGCCGGTTATGCCGCGATGACGTGCTACGGCGTCGTCGGTATGGCCGAGCAGCTCCAGGGCGCCGAGAGCGTGCGCCTGCTTGCCGGCCAGCGCCTTCGCAAGGGCGTGCTTGTTTCCGCCGACGAGAACGGCCTCACGGTCGATCTGCACGTCGTGCTCGAGAACGGCGTCAACATGAAGTCCGTCTGCCACAATCTTTCGAGCTCCGTTGCCTTCACCCTGCAGGAGATCGCCCAGATCGATCCTGCCAGCCTTAAGATCGGCATCCATATCGACGCGCTCAAGAGCCGTCTGAACTAGCATCCGAACACGGAGATTCAAATACCCATGATTGCAAAGACCATTCGCACCTGTTTTCCGATCGCTGCGGCTGCCGTTTCCGACAAGGCCGAGGAGATCAATAAGCTCAACGTCTTCCCCGTGCCCGACGGCGACACCGGCACTAACATGTCGCTCACGCTCGCCTCGGTGACCAAGGAGCTCTCCGCTCTTCCCGCCGACGCCGACATGGAGGCCATCGCCGGCGCCATCACCCACGGCTCCCTGATGGGCGCCCGCGGCAACTCCGGTGTCATCACCTCGCAGATCCTGCGCGGTGTGGCCGAGGGTCTCGTTTCTGCCGATGAGCCCATTACGTCCGCCAACATCGCCTATGCGTTCCGCCGAGCCGTCAAGGTCGCCTTCCAGGCCGTCCGCAAGCCCATCGAGGGCACGATCCTCACGGTCCTGCGCGATGTCTCGACCAAGGCCGACGAGTGCGAGAAGAAGAAGTTCTCGGCTGAGGACGCGCTCGACGCTATCGTCGTCGAGGCCTACCAGTCCGTCGCCCGCACGCCCGACCTGCTGCCCGTTCTGAAGGAGAACGGCGTGGTTGACTCCGGCGCCTTCGGCTTTGCTATTTTCCTTGAGAACTTTGTTGCCGCCGCTCTTGGCCGCAGCACCGTGGTCGAGGATTTCTCCGCCACGTTTGATTCCGCTGGCTCTGCCCGCGACGCGGCCCTCGGCCGCGTGGAGATCGAGGCCAACGACGACTGGGAGGGCTCGGAGTTCCGCTACTGCAACGAGTTCCTCTTTAAGGCCGACGCCCCGTTTGACGAGGACGAGTGCCTGAAGTTTCTGGGTTCCATGGGCGACTGCGAGCTGCTCGTGGGTGCCTATCCCGACTACAAGATCCACGTGCACTCCAACACCCCCAACCTGGTGCTCGAGCACATGCTGCAGCTTGGCCAGATCTACGAGGTCTTTATCCATAACATGGAGATGGAGGCCCACGACCGCACCGCTAAGATCCATGAGGATCAGGAGAAGGCCGCCGAGCCCGCGAAGGAGCTGGGCTTTGTCGCCGTTGCTGCCGGCTCCGGCGAGGCCGACATTCTCAAGTCCCTCGGTGTCGATGTGATCGTTTCGGGCGGCCAGACCATGAACCCCTCGACCGCCGACCTGCTGGGCGCCGTGGACCAGGTCAACGCGACCTCGGTCATCATCCTGCCCAACAACGGCAACATCCGCATGGCTGCCGAGGCCGCTGCCTCCGCCTGCACCGATAAGAAGGTCGCCGTCGTTCCCACCAAGACCGTCCCGCAGGCCTTCTCCGCGCTGTTCGCGGTCCTGCCCGATTCCGAGCTCGAGGATGCTGTGGCCGCTATGGTCGATGCCATCAGTGAGGTTCGCGATGGCGAGGTCACCCGTGCCGTGCGCGATTCCAGCGCCTCCGACGGCTCGCCGATTCACTCCGGCGACGTCATGGGCATCATCGCCGGCTCCATCGACGTGGTCGGCTCCGACGTGAAGCAGGTTACGCTCGACTGCATCAACCGTATGCAGGAGGAAGAGGAGGGCGACGCGCTGACGATTCTGGCCGGCGAGGAGCTGTCCGACGAGGCCTTCCAGGAGATCGTCGATGCCATCGAGGAGGCTCAGCCCGATCTGGAGATTGACGCCCATCGTGGCGAGCAGCCGCTCTACCCTGTGATCTTCTCGATCGAGTAGGCTCTGCCCATGTCCGAGCTGTGCTCCGTGCCGCGCGTCTCGGAGCGCTTTGCCCAGAGCAATGCGCTCGACGAGGATATCGCGCGACTCAAATATGTTTCGGGTAAACGTGAGGAGGCCCTTCGCCGTCTGGGAATTCGGACGGTGGGGGACCTCCTTCTCCATATCCCTCATCGGTACCTGGACTTCACCCGCTCCTGGTCTATCGAGATGGCGCCCATCGGTACCGTGTGCACGATTATCGCCACGGTCGATCGCATCGTGCAAAAGCAGCCCCGTCCGCGTATGCAGGTGACCGAGGTCTCGCTTGTGGACGAGACGGGCGTGCTACAGGTCGCCTTTTTCCGTCAGCCTTGGATTGCCCAGCAGCTCAGGCAGGGCGACCGCCTGGCCGTGATGGGCAAGGTCGAGTTTGCCTACGGGTTTAAGCAGATGGCCTCGCCTCACTTCGAGAAGCTCGAGGAGGGGCGTTCTTCCGGCACTATCCTGCCGGTCCACTACGTGAGTGACGGCGTGAGCCAGGCGTGGATGCGCCGTATCGTAAGCGGCGCGCTCGAGGTTGTCGGCAACCCCTTCGATCCTATTCCCGCGCCGCTGCGCGTTAAGCGCCGCTTGATGAGCTGTGCCCGTGCGCTTCGATCGATTCACTTTCCCTCGAGCATGGCCGAGCGCGATATCGCGCGCCGGCGTCTTGCCTACGAGGAGTGCCTCTACCTGCAGTTGGCGTTGCGTCTGCGCAACGACGGCGGCCTGGTCGATGTGGTGCCTTATGCCCACGCCGCGGGCGAGCACCTGGCCGCGCTTAAGCAGGCCCTGCCGTTTTCGCTGAGTGACGAGCAGGAGGCTGCGTTCCAAGATATCCTGCGCGATATGTGCGATAGCGGGCGCGTGATGAACCGCCTGCTGCTGGGCGATGTTGGTACCGGCAAGACCGCTGTTGCCGCCTGCGCGCTGGCTGTGGCTGCCGATAGCGGCACCCAAGCCTGTGTCATGGCGCCTACGGGCGTGTTGGCACGTCAATATGCCGACAAGACTGGCCCCTTGCTCTCTCGGGCCGGTATGACGTGGGCGCTCCTGACGGGCGCCACTCCGGCGGTCGAGCGCGAGCGGATCCATGCTCAGCTTCAGTCTGGTGAGCTCGACGTGCTCTTTGGTACGCACGCGGTCCTTTCGGACGACGTGACTTTCAATCATCTGTCGCTCGTCGTCATCGACGAGCAGCACCGCTTTGGCGTGGGTCAGCGCAACGCCCTGCGCGCCAAGGGGCCGGGGGCGGACCTGCTCGTTATGACGGCGACGCCCATCCCGCGCACGTTGGCGCTTTCGGTCTACGGCGACCTTGACACGAGCATCATCCGCCACCGTCCTGTTCCCGGTGCCGGTGTCACCACGCGCGTGCTCGCCGAATCAAGCCGCGACCTGGCCTATGGCGCCATCCGCGAGGCGCACGAGAAGGGGCAGCAGGCCTATGTGATCTGTCCGCTTGTGGAGCCGAGCGATTCGGCCGATGAGCTCGAGGACGTACCCGGCATCGCCCGCGACGACGAGGGCCGCGTGACCGTGCCCGTGCCGTTGCATGACACGGCGACCGAGCTCGACCGCCTGCGCCTGGCGCTGCCGGGACTTACCATCGAGCGACTCCATGGCCGGATGCCGGCGGGGGAGAAGGACCGGGTCATCGATGCCTTCAAGCGAGGCGAGATCGACGTGCTCGTCTCGACTACGGTGGTCGAGGTGGGCGTTGACGTGCCCAACGCCACCGTCATGGTCATAGAGAACGGCGAGCGCTTTGGTTTGGCTGCTCTGCACCAGCTGCGCGGTCGCGTGGGCCGTGGCAGCGTGTCGGGCACGTGCCTGGTCATGACGCACTCCAAGGGCAACGGCGGCGCTTCGGCAGCACAAGATCGCCTGCAATCGCTCGAGAAGACCTCGGATGGCTTTACGCTCGCCCAGATGGACCTGCGTCTGCGCCACGAGGGCGAAATCCTGGGGTACCGCCAGCATGGCGGAGTGACCCTGCGCTTTGTCGACCTGGATGCCGACGAGGAGCTGATCGAGTGGGCCCATTTGGACGCGGTCGAGCTCTTGCGGTATGCTTGCAACCTTGACTCCGTGGCGACGCGCCCCCTGCGCGATGCGGTCGCCATGCGATATCGACACATTTTTAAGGAGGTCAGCGGAGGATGAGAATCATCGGCGGCGAATGGCGCGGTCGTAAGATCGAGGAGCCCCGTGGTCGCGATGTCACCCGCCCCACGACCGATCGCGTGCGCGAGGCATGCGCATCTATGGTCATGTCGGCATTTGACTTCGATCTGGACGAGGTCCGCGTGCTGGACGCCTTTGGCGGCTCCGGCGCTTTGGGTATCGAGATACTCTCACGTGGTGCCCGCTCGCTCACGACGTTCGAGATCGATCGGAATGCCGCGCGGCTCATTACCAAGAATATCGAGTCGCTCTGCCGTGACCGTGCGCGTTGGCGCGTGATAACGGGCGACATGCTGGCGAGTGCCTCGCGCGGTCGTGTGCCGGGCGGCCCCTTTGATCTGGTCCTGCTCGACCCGCCCTATGCTTTTGGTGCCGAGCCGGTTCAGCAACTGCTGCAGAACCTTGCCCAGCAGGGCCTGTTGGCCCCTTGCGCGTACGCCCTGTTTGAGCATGCCGCCGCCGACGCGGGCGCGCATCCGGCCGGCTTTGAGACCGTGCGTGAGAAGCGCTACGGCATCACCTCGGTCGATCTGCTGCGTTGGGTCGGCGATAGCAAGGACGACAGCACCGATGCTAACGATAACGACGAGGCAGTATCCCCGGAGGACGCCCATGAGTGACACCATCAACCGCGTAATCGTCCCGGGTACCTTTGACCCCATCACCTTTGGCCACATCGACGTCATCCGCCGCGCGCGCCGTATTTTTCCCAGCGTGATCGTGGCCGTCGCCGAGTCGCAGGGCAAAAACGGCGTGGGTACCACCTTTATGCTCGACGAGCGCGTGGCGCTGGCCCGCGAGGCACTGGGCGATATCGAAGGCGTCGAGGTCCTGCCCTTTACCGGCCTGTTGGTCGACTTCGCACGCGAGCAGGGCGCCGGTGCCGTGGTCAAGGGCCTGCGTGCCATGACCGACTTTGAGTACGAGCTTCAGCAGGCCGACCTCAACTACCGCCTGGACAACGAGCTGGAGTCCATCTTTGTCATGAGTGCGCCGCAGTACGGATATATCTCGAGCTCGGTGGTCCGACAGATTGCCTCGCTTGGCAGCGACGTGTCGACGTTTGTGCCGCCCAACGTAGTCGAAGCGCTGAAACATCGCTTTTCGTGACGTTTTTTATTGCCTGGTGGCATGTGGTAAACTAGCACGATGATATGTTACCTATGAAAGGAGACCGGATGCCGGGCGAGAATTTTCCTGGCGATAGGATCGTCAGCTTGGTCGATGAGCTCGAAGGGCTGATCGAGGAAGCCAAGCCGCCTTTCGGCAAGAACGCTCAGTTCAAGGTCATCGACGCCGACGTGTTCTTCAACATCCTCGACGAGATCCGCATGAGCTATCCCGAGGAGTGGCAGAAGTCCCGCCGTATCCTCAAGGAGCGCGAGGAGCTTATGGCTTCCGCCGCCGCTCAGGCCGATTCCATCATCGCCGACGCTCAGCAGCAGGCCCTCACCATCGCCGGTGAGCAGGAAATTGTCCGCCTAGCGCAGCAGCAGGCCGATGATATCCGCGACCGTGCCCAGCAGTACGAGCGCGAGACGCGTTATGCCGCCGAGGACTATGCCGAGCAGGTCTTTGCGCACCTGGAGGAGAATCTCAAGAGCCTGACCGGCACCGTCACCCGTTGCCGTCAGCAGCTCAACGAGGGTGCCGCCCAACAGAACGGTCAGTGGTAATGGCTGAGTTCCCGAGTGTTACCGTCGACCTTTCCGAGCAGCTCGAGTTTCCCGGAGACTCGTATCCGCTGACCGGTAAGGTCGATGTGACCACCTACACGGTGGGCGAGAAGGAGTACCAGCTACAGGATGGTATTGACTATGACGTGGTCTTTACCAATGCCGGTACCGGTGTTCTGCTCACGGGCATGGTCCGCGCACACGCTACCGGCGAGTGCGACCGCTGCCTGGAGCCCGCTTCGTTTGACATTGCCGGCGAGATCGAGGAGTTCTACCTCTTTAACGAGCCCGAGGATCCCGAGGCCTACGAGGACGGCTACGAGCTGCTGGGTGAGGATCGCATCGTCGATTTGGGCGAGCCCATCAACGACGCGGTCGTCATGGACACGCCGTTCGTGGTTCTCTGCACGCCCGATTGCCGCGGTCTTTGCCCGGTCTGCGGTGGTAATCTCAACGTCGAGCAATGCGATTGCGCTGCCCAGGCAGAGGCCGAATGGGCCGAAGCCACGGAAAATCCATTTGCAGCATTAAAGAATCTCAAGCTTGACGAGTAAAACTGTGGTAGTATCGCTACTTGCGCGTAATCGCCACACTGGATAGTTCATAAGGAAGGTCACTATGCCCGTACCTAAACAAAAGCAGGGTCGTATCCGCACTCACACCCGTCGTTCCGCCAACATGAAGATCTCGGCTGCGGCTCAGTCCACGTGCCCCCGTTGCGGCGCTGTCAAGCTTCCGCACCACGTGTGCCCCAGCTGCGGTTTCTACAAGGACCGCGAGGTTATCGTTACCGAGTAACTGTATACTCTGGATACGATGCCGTTCCAAATGGAACCACAATGGCCGGCTCAATGAGTCGGCCATTTTTGTATAAGGAGCATGTATATGAGTAACGTTCGCGTTTGTGTAGATGTTGTGGGCGGAGACGAGAAGCCCCAGGTTGTTCTCGATGGTATTGAGGCTGCCCTTGCCGCCGATCCCGATATCGAGGTCTTGGCAGCTGGCCCCACTGAAATCGTCAATCCCTTTGCTGCTTCCCATGCACGTGTTGAGACCCTTGAGGCACCCGACGTTATCGCCATGGATGACGATCCCATTCGCGCCGTGATGACCAAGCGCAAGTCGTCGATCGTGCTGTCGTGCCGCGCCATCAAGAAGGGAAATGCGGACGCGTTCTTCTCCGCCGGCTCGACCGGTGCCATGACTGCTGCCGCCACCGCCTATGTGACGCCGTTTAGGTATCAGGCCGAAGGTAAGAAGCAGCCGGTACGTCCCTGTCTGACCAATGCGCTACCCAATCGCGCCGGCGGTCTGACGGTGCTGTGCGATATGGGCGCCAACCCCGATGTCGAGGTCGATGACATGGTACGTTTTGCCCAGATGGGTAGCGCCTATGCCCGCGTTGTCCTGGGCATCGAGCACCCCCGCGTGGGCCTGCTCGCCAATGGCACCGAGGACGAGAAGGGTTCCAATTTTACCAAGGCCTGTTTCCCTGCTATGAAGGCCGCGGTTCCGGGCTTTGTGGGTAACTGCGAAGGCACCGACCTCACCTCGGGCAATTTCGATGTCGTTGTTGCCGACGGTATGTCGGGTAATATCGCTCTCAAGGCCACTGAGGGCGCTGCCAAGTTTTTGCTGCAGGAACTCAAGGGTGCCTTTATGACCTCGCTCGGCACCAAGATCGCCGCGCTACTCATTAAAAAGCAGATGCGCGAGATAAAGGCCAAGCTCTCTGGTGATGCCAAGGGCGGCGCGATTCTTTTGGGCTTGCGCGGCGTTGTCCTGATCGGCCATGGCGCTACCTCGGTCGAGGCCGTCAAGAACGGCACGCTCGCCGCTGCCGAAGCCGTGCGCGCCGGGCTGGTCGAGAACGTCGCCAACTCCATGGACGGTATCGTTTTGTAAGAGCGAGTTAGAGCGCTGTTATGCGCTTCGCGGCCTGCGTCGTGGGGTAGAATCAAAACCGTGTTTTGGTGCCGCCCGCGCGGCGCCAATCTTTTGGTATTCATGCACTATGAGAGGAAGCGCTATGGACCGCTCCGAAATCTTCGACAAGATCGCCGAGGTCGCTGCTGACGTTCTGGGCGTCGATGTTGCCGAGATTAGCGATGAGACCACGTTTGACGATCTCGATGCCAATTCGCTCGAGCGCCTGCAGCTGGTTACGGCTATCGAGGACGAGTTCAACCTCGAGATCGATGACGAGACCCTGCTCTCGCTCAACTCTGTCGCCGACGCTGTCGACGCGATCGAAAACGCCAGGGAGGCTTAGGTCTTGGCTTTATCCGAACGACTTACGCGCGCCCAGGAGATTCTGGGCCACGAGTTCAATGACAAGGTGCTGCTGCGCGCGGCCCTTACGCATCCTTCGGCCGTCGAAGGCCAGCCAGTCTCGGCAAGCTACGAGCGTCTTGAGTTCTTGGGTGATTCCATTTTGGGCGCCGTGGTCGCCCGTTCGCTCTTTGAGTCCTATCCGGAGTTTGACGAGGGCAAGCTTACGCGCCTGAAGGTGTCCCTTGTCTCGGGCGCCACGCTGTCCGAGGTGTCGCACGAGCTGGGCATCGACGACATCATTATCTTTGGTGCCTCCGAGACCGGTACCGGTGCGCGCGGCCTGCACTCGGCGCTCGAGAACGTCTACGAGTCGCTCGTGGGCGCGCTGTACCTGGATGCCGGCTGGGATGCCGCAGCGGAGTTTATCCATCGTACGCTCAAGCCGCACCTGGCCTCCGAGCGTGCCGAGCACCCCGCGAACCCCAAGTCGTTCTTGCAGGAGTGCGTGCAGGCAGACGGCCACGAGCCTCCCGCGTATAAGCTGGTCGGCTCCGAGGGCCCCGCGCATGCGCCCACCTTTACCGCCGTGGTGCTCATCGACGGTATTCGCCAGGGCCGCGGCACCGGTTCCTCCAAGAAGGAGGCCGAGGGAGCCGCTGCGCTGGAGGCACTCGACCGCATGGGCTACACCACCAACGGCGTGATTCTCAACAAGAAGCCTGTTTAAGCGAGGAACCGTGTATCTCAAGTCCCTCACGCTCAAAGGGTTCAAGTCGTTTGCCGACCGCGCCCATATGTCATTTGAGCCGGGCCTGACCGTCATCGTCGGTCCCAACGGCTCGGGAAAATCGAACATCTCCGACTCGATTCTGTGGGTCCTGGGCGAGCAGAGCGCCAAGCAGCTGCGCGGCCAGGCCATGGAGGACGTCATCTTCTCGGGCTCGTCGGCACGCAAGCCGGTGGGTGTCGCCGAGGTCACGCTGGTGCTCGATAACTCGGACCATATGCTGCCCGTCGATTTTGACGAGGTCGCCATCACCCGTCGCATGTATCGCTCGGGCGAAAGCGAGTACCTCATCAACTCGAGTCCGTGCCGCCTGATGGACATTCAGGACATCCTGCACGATTCGGGCCTGGGCAAGGATACGCATTCCATCATCAGCCAGGGCAAGCTCGATGCCATTTTGCAGAGCCGCCCCGAGGAGCGCCGTGCCCTCATCGAGGAGGCCGCCGGCATCTCCAAGCACAAGCGCCGCAAGGAGCGTGCGCTCAAAAAGATTAAGTCGATGGACGAGCACCTGACGCGTGCCCGCGACATCAATAAGGAAATTGCCCGTCAGCTGCGACCGCTGGAGCGTCAGGTCGATCGTGCGCGCAAGTACAAAGAGCTGTCCTCGCGCGCAAACGAGCTTACGCAGATGCTGGCCGTCGACGAGCTGCGTTCGCTGCAGTCGCAGTGGAACGACCTGGAGAGCCGCTCCAAGGAAGGCGCCGCCGAGCTGGAGCTTGCGCAGTACCGCATGGGCGAAAAGGAGCGCGAGCTCGAGAAGCTCCAGGTTATGCTTGAGGAAAAGGGCCTGTTTGTGGGCGACCTGGGCGAGCAGCGCCGCCATATGCAAGACGTGGTCGGCCGCATTAACTCCGATATGCGCCTGCTCGAGGAAAAGGGCCACAACATGGTGTCGCGCCTGTCCGACATGCGTGGCCAGATCTCGAGCTCCGAGCATCAGCGTCGTCGCGTGGTCGAGGAGCTCGAGGACGCGCGTGCGCAGCTTGAGGAAGTGACCGGTGCGCACATGCAGGCCCAGGAGGACGTTGACGCCGCTGGTCCTGCCGCCGCTGAGCTCCACGAGCGACGCGTGGCTCTCGACAATCAGATTTCGCAGCTTACGCGTGAGCAACGCGATGTGCAGCGCGGGGCCGATAACGCGGCGCTCGAACTCGCCAAGGTGAAGGACTCGCTGAGTAACGCCGAGGTTGAGGACAACATGTACGCCTCGCGCTTGGAGCAGATCGATGACCAGCTCGAGGAGGTCACGGCCTCGCTCGAGAGCCGTCGCGAACGCGCCGAGGAGCTTGAGGGTGCTCTTGAGGAAGCGCGCCAGGCTCAGGTCGATGCGCGTGAAGCCACCGAGACAGCACGCGCGGCCCTGAAGGACCTGCGTGCCCGCGAGAGCGAGGCACGCAACAAGTTATCCGAGGTGCGCTCGGAGCTTGCCAGCCAAAAGAAGCTCGATGCCCGCATGGCCGACAGCTCGCCGCTGGTGAGCCGTCTGATGGGCGCACTGGGCGATGATGTCTCGGGTCGTCTGGGC
Organism: uncultured Collinsella sp.; assembly: GCA_934654515.1. Classification (GTDB taxonomy): domain Bacteria; phylum Actinomycetota; class Coriobacteriia; order Coriobacteriales; family Coriobacteriaceae; genus Collinsella. The sequence goes on from CAKUGA010000002.1 coordinate 47,556, forward strand.
GACGTGCTCGAGGCTCCTCGTGAGCTCGAGGGCCTGGTTGAGCAGCTGCTTGCCGGCGACATCGATGCCCTGCTGTTTGATGACGCCGCCACGCTTGAGCGTGCCGGTCGTGCGGCTCTGGACCAAAAGAAGGCCTCGGGCGAGGCGCTGCTGGTGGCGCGCCGCGTGAGCGCCTCTGCTGCCGCTAAGGGCGCTGCCGGTTCCCGCCTGGTCGATCGTCTGTCCGTGCGTGCAGGCTACGGTCCCGTCCTTGAGGCGCTGCTCGGCGGTTATTACGTCGTGGACGATCTTGCTGCCGCGCTGTCGGCGCCGGTCGTTGACGGCGTGACTTACGTTACCCCCGATGGCGCCCGCGTCGCCTGCGGCGGCCTGGTGCGCGTTGGCCTCGATGCCGGCGAGGCGTCGGGTGCCTTGGAGCGCAAGCGCCGTATCCGCGAGCTGGAGGGGCTTGAGCCCGATTTGGCCGCTGTGTTTGAGCATGTTTCGGATCAAGTCGTCGAGGCCAATGCGGCCGTCGAAGAGGCGCGTGCCGCCGAGGGCGATGCCGCCGGCGAGATCGCCCGTCTTGAGGGCGAGCGCCGCTCGCTGCTCTCCGAGATCGGCCGCTTGGAGCAAAGCGCCAACAATGCCGAGGTCGAGCGCGTGCGTATTTCCAAGCGCCGTGAGCAGGCTGCCGAGGCCGTTCGCGCTGCGCGCCCGCGCGTGGACGAGCTCGCCCGTTCGCGGGACGAGGCTCGAGCGCAGGCAAGCGACCTGGGCCTTCAGATTGCCGAGGCCAACGACGAACTCGACCGTGTTCGCCGTGACGATTCCGAGGCTGCCGGCAAGCTCGCCGACGCCAAGGTTCGCTTAGCCCAGACAAGCGAACGCCTTCGTTCGCTGAAGGGCCGTGTGCCCGACCTGGAGCATCGTCTTGAGGGCATCGACCGCCGTATCCGCGGAACACGCCAGGCCTCGCGCTCACTCGAGCTGCTGCGCCTGCGCGTCGACCCCATGCACGAACGCTATTCGGCCCTGTTGGAACGCGCGTCGGATTGGGCAGCGCGCCTGCGTGACCAGGCCTCTCTGGAGGAGGCGGACTCCGCTTCGCTCAAGAAGACCATCGAGGATGCCAAGGCAGAGGTTGCCCGCGCTAAGGAGCGGGTCGATACCGCCGCCGCGACGCAAAACGAGTTTAAGGTCGCGCGTGGCAAGCTCGAGGTGCAGGTAGAGGCCGCCATCAAGGCCATTACCGCCGATGGCACCACGGTGCTCGAGGAAGCGCTCATGCTTCCTGCGCCCACCGACCGCGATGCCGCCGAGCGCGAGCTCAACCAGCTTGTGCGCCAGATCAACAACCTTGGTCCCGTTAACCAAGTTGCCATGGAGGAGTACGAGCAGCTCAAGCGCCGCGCCGACTACATCGAGGAGCAGCTGGCCGATCTGGAGAGCGCGCGCAAGGCGCTCACCAAGATCACGGTGGCCATTGATCGCAAGATGCGGAAGGCGTTCCTGGTGACGTTTGAGAAGGTCGACGCGAACTTCCGCGAGATCTTCGCCATGCTGTTCCCGGGCGGTCAGGCTCATCTGGAGATGACCGATCCCGAGCATCCGGCCGAGACGGGTATCGAGGTCGTGGCGCAGCCGCGCGGCAAGCGCATCACCAAGATGATGCTCATGTCGGGCGGCGAGAAGAGTCTGACGGCGCTCGCCCTGCTCTTTGCCGTGTACCGCACGCGCACGGTACCGTTCTATGTGCTGGACGAGGTCGAGGCAGCGCTTGATGACGCCAACCTATCCAAGCTCATTGGCGCCCTCGATGTGCTGCGTTCCGATACGCAGCTCTTGGTCATTTCGCATCAGCGCCGTACTATGGAGGACGCTGACGTTCTCTATGGCGTCTCGATGCAAGCCGACGGCGTCAGCCGCGTCGTCTCGCAAAAACTCGATCGCGAAACCGGAAAGGTCGTGAATGCATAATGGGATTCTTTGACGCTCTCTCGCGCGGACTTGAGCGCAGCCGCGAGGCACTCAACGAGGTCTTCTACTTTGGCGGCGAGGTTGACGAGGACTTTTGGGAGGACCTTGAGGACACCCTCGTTATGGGTGATATGGGTGCCGAGGTCGCGATCAAGGTGTCCGATGACCTGCGCGAGACGGCCGCCAAGAAGAACCTCAAGACCGCCCCGCAGCTCCGTCGCGCCCTGGCCGAGCAGCTCGAGCAGCACTTTGTGCCCATCGAGCGCGATCCGTTCTCCGACACGCCGAGCTGCGTGCTGTTTGTAGGCATTAACGGTGCCGGCAAGACCACGACGGTCGGTAAGATCGCGAGCGCCATGGCTGCCCGCGGCAAGAATGTCGTGATCGGTTCGGCCGATACCTTCCGCGCTGCCGCCATCGAGCAGCTTGATGTGTGGGGCCAGCGTGCCGGCGTCCCCGTCATCAAGCGCGATCGCGGCTCCGATCCGGCAAGCGTTTGCTACGACGTGCTCGACGAGGCCGATAAACGCAGCAGCGACCTGGTGCTTATCGACACCGCCGGCCGCCTGCACACGAGCCCCGAGCTCATGCGCGAGCTCGCCAAGGTGGTCAACGTGACGCGCAAGCGCGCCGCCAATATGGCCACCGGCCCCATGCCCGTCTCGGTCGTGCTCGTGATCGATGCCGCCACCGGCCAGAACGGTCTGAACCAGGCGCTCGAGTTTAACGAGGCACTGGGTCTGGACGGTATTATCATGACCAAGCTCGACGGCACGGCAAAGGGCGGTATCGCCATGGCCGTGGCCGAGAAGCTCAAGCTCCCGATCCTGCGCGTGGGCGTGGGCGAGCAGGTCGATGACCTGCAGGAGTTCAATGCCAAAGATTTCTGCCGCGCCCTGGTGGGCGAGTCCAATTAAGGAGTGACTAGTGTTTGATTCCCTGAGCGATCGCCTCAACGACACATTTGACCGCCTGCGCGGCAAGGGCAAGCTGACCGAGGCCGATATCACCTCGGCCATGCGCGACATCCGCATGGCGCTGCTCGAGGCCGACGTCAACTTTAAGGTCGTCAAGGAGTTTGTCGCCAAGACCAAGGAGCGCTGCATGACCGCCGAGGTCATGGAGTCGCTGTCGCCGGCACAAAACGTCGTCAAGATCGTGCTCGACGAGCTCACCGAGATGCTCGGCTCCACCGAGAGCAAGCTCGTCTTTAGCAACCGCATTCCCAATGTCATCATGCTCGTGGGCCTGCAGGGCTCCGGTAAGACCACGGCGGCCGTAAAGCTGGCTTACCTGCTCAAGAAGCAGGGCCGTTCGCCACTGCTCGCCGCGTGTGACGTCTACCGTCCCGCCGCTGCCGACCAGCTGGCCACGCTTGGCGGAGAGATCGGCGTGCCGGTCTTCCGCGGTGACGGCGAGCACCCGGTCGATATCGCAAAGGGCGCCATCCAGGAGGCCGTCGACCACCTGCGCGACGTGGTCATCGTCGATACCGCCGGTCGTTTGCAGATCGACGAACAGATGATGCAGGAAGCCGTGGACATCAAGAAGGCCGTCAAGCCCGATCAGGTGCTGATGGTCGTCGACGCCATGACCGGCCAGGATATCGTCAACGTGGTCTCGACCTTTGTCGAGCGCACCGACTTTGACGGCGTGATCATCTCCAAGCTCGACGGTGACGCCCGTGGCGGTGGCGCGCTTTCCGTGCGTCAGGTGACCGGCAAGCCCATCAAGTTCGTGAGCATGGGCGAGAAGCCCGATTCGCTCGAGCCGTTCTATCCCGACCGCATGGCCAAGCGTATCTTGGGCATGGGCGACGTCGTCGGCATCATCGAGAAGGCCCAGGAGGCGGCCGATGCCGAGCAGCTCGAGGCTGCCGAGCGCATGCTGCGCGAGGGCTTCACCATGAACGACATGCTCGACCAGATGAAAGCCGTCAAGAAGATGGGCGGCATGAAGGGTATCCTGGGCATGCTTCCCGGCGGTCAGCGCGCGCTCAACCAGATGGGCGGCAACCTTGACGAGGGCATCTTCGATAAGAACGAGGCCATCATCATGTCGATGACCAAGGAGGAGCGCCTGCGTCCCTCCATCATCAACGGCCAGCGCCGTGCCCGCATTGCCAAGGGCGCCGGCGTGACCCCCACCGAGGTCAACAGTCTTATGAAGCAGTGGGGCGAGATGAACAAGATGATGGGCCGTATGCGCACGATGGCCAATCAGGCGCAGGCCGGCGGCAAGAAGGGCAAAAAGGGTAAGAAGGGCAAGAAGATGCGTATGCCCAATATTCCCGGCCTGGACGCCATGGGTTTGGGCGGCATGGGTGGCCTGGGTACGGGCGGCCCCAAGTCCGATATGGATTTGCTGCGCCAGATGGAAGCGCAGATGCGCAATAAAAAGTAGGGCTGTACGCGCAGCTTGATATGGTGAAGGCCGCCCGGATTATGTCCCAGGCGGCCTTCGCTGCTTTTATTTGATTGAGCGGCCTGTGGTTGCGGTGCCGTGTCGTTAGTGGCGGCCGCAGCCTTCGTGGCCCTCGTGCTCGTGGTGACCGTGGCAGCCGCAGGACTCGCCATGCTCGTGGGCGTGCTCGTGGTCGCGACCATGGCAGTCGCAGGTGGCCTTGCCGTTCTGCGCGAGTGTGCCGGCGATGAGGGCCTCGACGCAAGCGTCGCAGCTGCCTTGGGCACCTGCGTATACCGTGATGCCGGCTTGGGCAAGCGCGTTGATAGCGCCACCGCCGATGCCGCCGCAGATGAGCGTGTCCACGCCGCCGTTGGCAAGCAGGCCCGCAAGGGCACCGTGGCCGGTGCCGCCGGTGCCCACGACCTGCTCGTTGAGTACCTTGCCATCCTGGATGTCGTAGATCTTAAATTGCTCGCAGCGGCCAAAGTGCATAAAGATGTTGCCGCTGTCGTACGTCGTTGCCACCCTCATGGTGTCGACCTCCTTTGCTGGCCATGCGGCCGTTGTTGTGGTGATGGGGGAGTACGCGATATTGCCGCCCTCGATGACGAGTGCCCGTCCGTTAACAAGCGCGTTAGCCACCTTGCGATGTGCGCGGCTGCAAATGGCCGCCACCGTGGCGCGGGCGATGCCCATCTGCTGGGCGACCGTCTCTTGGTTAAGGCCTTCGAGGTCGCACAGGCGCAGGACTTCGAGTTCGTCGACCGTCATGTCGATGGCGTCTCCGCTGGCAAGGCCGTCAGGGGTAAAGCCGCGGTATTCGGGGATGATCCCAACGCGGCGCAATTTTTCGCGTCTTCCTGCCATACACTCTCCAAATCTGACATATGTCAACAATAGAATAGCGAACGTACGGATTTGCGCAAGGAATTTCTGGCATATGTCAGAAAATGAGGGCTTATGTTTGGGCTGTGGGGCCGCGTGCGCCTGGGCTACAATAAATCACGCTTATAGGCGACTGACAGGAGGGTCAATGAGCAAAGCTGATCAACAGTTTGTAACCATGTGCCGCGATATTTTGGACCATGGCACCACTACCGAGGGCCAAAAGGTCCGTCCGGTGTGGGAGGACGGCACCCCTGCCTATACCATTAAAAACTTCGGTGTCACGGCGCGCTACGACCTGCGCGAGGAGTTCCCGGCGCTCACCCTGCGCCGTACGGCGCTTAAGTCCGCCATGGACGAGATCCTGTGGATTTATCAAAAGAAGTCCAATAACGTGCATGACCTCAACAGCCATATTTGGGACGAGTGGGCTGACGAGACCGGCTCCATCGGCAAAGCCTACGGGTATCAGATTGGCCAGAAGAGCCATTATGCCGAGGGCGATTTCGACCAGATGGACCGCGTGCTGTACGACCTTAAACACACGCCCTACAGCCGCCGCATTATGACCAACACGTACGTGTTTAGCGACCTGTCCGAGATGCACCTGTATCCGTGTGCCTACAGTGTGACCTATAACGTGACGCAGCGCCCGCAGGACGATAAGCCCACACTCAACATGATTCTCAACCAGCGCAGCCAGGACATTTTGGCCGCGAACAACTGGAACGTCTGCCAGTACGCCATCTTGCTGATGATGGTCGCACAGTCCGTCGATATGATTCCCGGCGAGCTGCTGCATGTGATTGCCGATGCCCACATTTACGACCGCCATGTCGATATTGTCCGCGAGCTTATCGAGCGTCCGCAGTTTACGGCTCCCAAGGTAACGCTTAACCCCGATGTGCATGATTTCTACGCGTTTACGACCGATGACTTGATCGTCGAGGACTATGAGCACGGCCCGCAGGTCAAGAACATCCCCATTGCGGTGTAGGTGGCGCTCATGACGTGTAAGCTTTCTGCCATCGTCGCCGTGTGTGACGATTGGGGCATTGGGTGCGAGGGCGACATGGTGGTTTCCAATCGCGCCGACATGCGCCATTTCGTGGCATGCACCAAGGGCCATCCGGTCATTATGGGCCGCAAGACGCTGCTGAGTTTTCCCGGCGGGCGCCCGCTCAAGAACCGTCGTAATATTGTGCTCACGCGCGACGAGGGCTTTGCGCCCGAGGGTGTTGACGTGGTGCATAGCGTTGACGAAGCGCTTGCCGCTGTAGCCGATGAACCCGTTGTCTGGGTGATCGGCGGCGGCGATGTTTATCGGCAGTTTTTACCGTACTGCGTGGAGGCCGAGGTCACGCATAGCCACTGCGTCCATCCCGTGGACACGTACTTTCCCGACTTGGACGCCGATCCCGCGTGGGAGATTGCGCGGCGTGGCGGGGTTGCCACGATTGCCTCGGGCGAGGGTGACGAGGGTCTCGATTATGAGTTCGTGACGTATCGTCGCGTTGAGGCGTAAATCGCCTGGTGTGAACGGTATCATCGGGTTGATTGAATGCATGGGGCGGCGCTTAGCGTCGCCTCGTTTGGTATAGATGTGCTGTAAGAAGGGTGCGGGCTGGCTGCTATGACTGATGCCGTTGAGGTTCTGCGAATTGATTCGCTCGAGGACGAGCGGCTCGATGCCTACGTGCGACTGACCGAGCGAGAGCTGCGCTGCGTGCTGGAGCCGCAAAAGGGCATCTTTATCGCCGAGAGTGCCAAGGTCATAGAGCGTGCGGTGCGCGCTGGATACGAGCCGGTGAGCTTTCTGTTGGGTGAGCGCTGGCTCGATCAGATGATGCCGCTGTTTGAGCGCCTGGTTGTGCGCGAGGGCGCGGGTCCGGTTCCTGTGTTCGTGGCCTCCATGGAGCTCATGGAGCAGTTGACGGGCTTTAACGTGACGCGCGGTGCGCTCGCGGCGTTCCGTCGCCCGCGTCAGATTCCTGTTGATGAGTTTCTGGGCGGCGTCGTCGAGGCGGCGGGGGAGCGCCCGGTGCGCGTATGCGTGCTTGAGGGTATTGTCGACCACACAAACGTGGGCGCGATTTTCCGCTCGGCCGCCGCGCTCAACGTCGACGGCATTTTGGTGAGCCCTACGTGCTGCGATCCGCTGTATCGTCGCTCTGCCCGCGTGAGCATGGGCACGGTGTTTCAGGTGCCGTGGACGCGTATTGGCAGTGAGGCTCGCGTGTGGCCACATGATGGCCTGGCCGCGCTTCATGATGCCGGTTTTTCGTGTGCCGCCATGGCGTTGACGGATGACTCCGTTTCGCTGGACGATCCTGTGCTGCAGGAGATTGATCGCCTGGCGATCTTTATGGGCACCGAGGGTGCCGGTCTGGGCGCCAAGACCATCGCGGGCTGTGACCGGGCCGTGCGCATCCCGATGGCGCACGGGGTCGATTCGCTCAACGTGGCCGCGGCGAGTGCCGTCGCCTTTTGGCAGCTGTGCCCGCACGTGAGCAACGAGTATCACTACCAGCCGGGTTTGTATCACTAGCCGAGTGTGATATCCGAGTCGTGCGAGCGGGGTATTTCTATAATCTTCGCTTGGTGCTAGGCTGGTCATTATTGTAACTATTATCAGCTGTTTTGTCGGTTGACGTGCGCTTTTGGGGAGGGCGTGTGGCTAAGAAATCTACGGCTATCGATGTAACGCAGGGTGTTATTTGGCAGCAGCTGCTTTCGCTGTGCGTTCCCATCTTTTTTAGTTCGTTTTTTCAGCAGGCCTACACGCTTATCGGTACCTATATTGTCGGCCAGTTTGGCGGCAAGCTCGCGCTGGGTGGCATTCAGGCCACGATGGTGCTCACTGAGCTCTGCATTGGTTTTTGCGTTGGAGTCGGTGCCGGCTGCGCGGTCATTACCGGTCAGTATTTTGGCCAGCACGATGATGAGCGACTGAGTCGTTCGGTCCATACGGCCATGACGCTCGCGCTGGTGGGCGGTATCGTTTTCTCGATTCTTGGCATAGTGTTCGTTGAGCCCATGCTGGTGCTTATGAACACGCCGCATGAACTATTGGCCGAGGGCGTGGCCTATGCTCGTTGTTATTTTGCCGCCATGGTTGCGGCGCTGCTGCTCAATATGGGAACTGCATTGCTGCGCGCCGTGGGCGACACGCGCGGGCCTGCTGTGATCATCGCTTCCGGCTGCCTTGTTAATGCGGTGCTGGATGTCATTTTCGTTGCCGTGCTTCATATGGAGGCTCTGGGCTGCGGCATCGCGGTGGCGCTGACCATTTGCTCCAACGCCACGATGATCGTGATTCGTATGATGCACGCACCGGGTGCGTGGCGGCTTTCACTGTCCAAACTCGGCATCGATCGCGGTATTTGCAAGAGTATGATCTCGTGCGGTCTGCCACTCGGTTTTCAATCGGCTGCCTATTCGATCTCGAACGTGCTGATCCAGGTGTCGGTCAACTCGTTTGGTGCCGATGTCACCACGGCATGGGGTCTTTCGGGCCGTTTGGATGGCATTGTCTGGATGGTGACCGAGGCGCTCGGTGTATCGATCACTACGTTCTCGGCGCAGAACTTTGGCGCGCGCAATTACGAGCGCATGCGCAAGGGCTACCACACGTCGCTCGTGCTGTCGTTTATGCTCATTGGTGGCCTGTCTGCCGTGCTGCTGGTGTTCTCGGGTCCGTTGTCGCGTCTGTTTGTCGACGATGCTTCGATTTCGGCGTACACCACGACGATTCTTCATTTTATCGCGCCGTTCTACGCGATCTTCTCGATTATCGAAAACGCGTCGGGCTCCATTCGCGGCGCCGGCGTGAGCTTGCAGCCCATGCTGCTCACGATTTTTGGCACCGTCGTGCTCAGGGTGATCTGGGTGTTTGCGATCATGCCCTTCGATCCGTCGCTTGAGCACCTGCTGCTGGTTTACCCCGTAACCTGGCTCATCACGGCCACTATGTTCACCATCTACCACCACAGCGGCAACTGGCTAGGTCGCGCCACCGCCTAGCCATTGGGGACGTCCCCAATGATTAGTATTCGATGCCTTGGCGGGCTAGGAGACCTTCGTCGAAGTAGTGCTTGACGGGGCGCATTTCGGTGACCAGGTCGGCGAGGTCCGCCAGCGGCAGCAGGCCGCGCCCGGTCAACACGAGCTCGGTGGTGGCGGGCTTCATTGCGATTAGCGCTTCGACATCCTCGCGCGTTACAAAGCCGCGTCGCATGGCTTCTCCCAGCTCATCCAAGATCAGCACGTCGACCTGGCTAATCTGCTCGCGCGCCAGCTCGATGATCTGTGCCGCACAGGCCTCGGGTGTGTCGCGGTCGGCTTGTACGATGCGTAGCCCCAATCGAGGTGCTGCGTCGTGTTCGGCGCAGTGCAGCTTCTTGGCAAACTGAAGCATGAGCACGTTAAGTCCATAGCCCGTGGCGCGCAGCGCGAGCCCCAGCGCAGCCGTCGTCTTGCCCTTGCCGTCGCCCGTATAGATTTGAACTTTGCCGACTTCCAGAGATGCCATATCTATCCTTTCGTACCGTGCGTCGGTTTATCGCCGTCCGGGTTGGGTATTCTAGAAAACATTATCAACCCCAGTAGATGGAGTTCAACCAGATGGAGATGGATGACAACAAACGTAGACGGAATATGATCCTCTACGTGCTCATCGCCTTCGTCGTCTACCTCGTGCTCTCGACCGTTCTGTTCCCCAACATCGGTCACACGCAGCAGATTACGAAGACCGATTATTCGACGTTTGTCAAAGCGCTCGATAAGAAGAGCGTCGACAAGGTCGAGTACAACACGGACGATTACACGATTTATTACACCAAGAAGGGCGAGGACGAGAACATCGCCTACAAGACGACCGGTGTGCCGAATGATGCGAGCTTTACCGATCGCGTGCTTGAATCCGGTGCTTCGCTGGAGTCGGTCGTTCCCGATAAAAACTCGGGCCTGATGACTTACTACCTGCTCACACTTATTCTTCCCATGGCGATTTTCTTCCTCATCGGCTGGTGGCTCAACCGCCGCATGAAGAAGGCCATGGGTGATGACGGTCCGTCGATGAACTTTGGCGGCGGTGGTTTTGGCGGCGGTGGACTGGGCAAGTCCGGCGCGCGCGTGATCGCCTCCAAGGACGTGGGCGTGACCTTTAAGGACGTCGCCGGCCAGGAAGAGGCCAAGGAGTCCCTCAAGGAGGTCGTCGACTTTCTGGAGAAGCCGCAGCGCTACGAGGAGATCGGCGCCAAGCTGCCGCGCGGTGCCCTCCTTGTCGGCCCCCCGGGTACCGGTAAAACCCTGCTTGCCAAGGCTGTGGCCGGCGAGGCTGGTGTTCCGTTCTTTAGCATTTCGGGCTCTGAGTTCGTCGAGATGTTCGTCGGTCGTGGCGCCGCCAAGGTGCGTGACCTGTTTAAGCAGGCTAAGGAAAAGGCCCCGTGCATCGTCTTTATTGACGAGATTGATACCATCGGCAAGAAGCGCGATGGCGGCGGCTTTAGTGGCAACGACGAGCGCGAGCAGACACTCAACCAACTGCTGACCGAGATGGACGGTTTTGATAACCATAAGGGTATCGTCGTCCTCGCCGCGACCAACCGCCCCGACAGCCTCGATCCGGCTTTGCTGCGCCCCGGCCGTTTTGACCGCCGCATTCCCGTCGAGCTGCCCGACCTGACCGGCCGTAAGAACATCCTCGAGTTGCATGCCAAGAGCGTGAAGACGCAGCCGCCGATTGACCTGACCGCGATTGCCCGCGCCACGCCCGGTGCCTCGGGTGCCGACTTGGCCAACATCATCAACGAGGGTGCTCTGCGTGCCGTCCGCGAGGGTCGCAAGCGCGCCACGCAGGACGATTTTGAGGAGTCGGTGGAGGTTGTCATCGCCGGTCAGCAGCGCAAGTCCACGGTGCTGTCCGATCACGAGAAGCAGGTCGTTTCTTACCACGAGATTGGCCATGCCATCGTTGCCGCCCGCCAGAAGGGCTCTGCGCCGGTTACCAAGATCACCATCGTGCCGCGCACGAGCGGCGCTCTGGGCTACACCATGCAGGTCGAGGAGGACGAGCGCTTCCTGACCACGCGCCAGGAGGTTCTGGACAAGCTCGCCGTCTACTGCGGCGGACGTGCTGCCGAGGAGCTCATCTTTGGCGAGATGACGACCGGTGCGGCCAATGATATCGAGCAGGCCACCAAGCTCGCCCGTAACATGGTGACGCGCTTTGGTATGTCCGATGAGTTTGGCATGATGGCGCTCGGTACCGTTCAGAATGCGTACCTCAACCAGGACACGTCGCTCACCTGCGCCCCCGGTACGGCCGAGCGCGTTGACGCAATTGTCGCCAAGCTGATTGAGGATGCGCACGATCGCGCCCTGCAGATCCTCAAGGAGAACAAGTTCAAGCTCCATGAGCTCGCTCGTTATCTTTACAAGAAGGAGACGATCACGGGCGAGGAGTTCATGAATCTCCTCACGCGCGAGAATCCGCTGATGCCAAAGCAGCAGTAAAGCCGCGGCCGAGCCAGTAAACGCCGACGCCCCATTTGAGCAGCTTTCTCAAATGGGGCGTTTTGCTTGAGAGGGATGGAAATGAAGATCGTGGTGAGTGCCTGCTTGATGGGCGAGAGTTGCAAGTATAACGGGCTCGATAATTACCACCGCGCGTTGGTCGAGGCTTGCGAGCGTACGGGGACCGAGGTGCTCCTCGTATGCCCCGAGGTCTTTGGCGGCCTGCCCACACCGCGTAAGCCGTCCGAGATTGTGAACGGCGAGGTCCGTACCTGCGAGGGCACCTCAGTCGATCGCGAGTTTCGCCTGGGCGCCCAGCGCGCACTCGATATGTGTGAGCAGGCGGGTGGCCCGTCCGAGATCGCCGCGTGCATTCTTCAGGATCGCAGTCCCTCGTGCGGTGCCGGCCGCATCTACGATGGAACATTCAGCGGCACCCTCACCGCGGGCAACGGCGTTTTTGTCGATCTGCTGCTGCGTCACGGGTACCGTGTGATTCCGGCTAGCGAGTTCGATCCCAGCATGCTGGAACATTGTCCATAGCACTCGAACCCAACACTTCCTCACGGGTGACCGTTTTGGCATCATCCGTGATGTTGATATTGAGTACGACCCGGTCATCAAAGACGTAGACCGAGTTGACAGGCGCCGTACCCAGGCAGCCCCTCCCCGCGGTCCTCGCGCAGGAACGCGCACATGGCCTTCCCGTCTCTTGCGCCCCTCCCGGAACTGTCCACATCAGTGTAGCCAATCCAGTCCGTCAAGGGCTGCAGCCCGGACAACGCGGCGATGGAGGGCTTCTTCGGCCTGCTCAAGAAGGTGTTCTGGCACGGCAGGGGCTGGTCGGACTGGACCCCCGCCCGCTTCATCGAGGAGCTCGGGGGCTGGATCGGTCGATACAATACGGAGAGGCGCAGCGATGCGCTCGGTGGCCGCACGCCGGCCGAGTTCCGCTCCGCGCTGGGAAGGGCCGCGTAACGGTCCAAGAAATCGTTCGCAGTCCCCATTCTTGCCCCTTTGGGACAGCTTCTTGTTGGGGCGTGCCTGCCCCAAACCCTGCTAGGAACGAGTACAGCAAACTGGAATTGTTAAATTAGTCTTTGCAAATTACCTTTGAACCTTCACCATCAATTACAATTCCCTGACGGTTGTTAATTGGGCATAGATTCAAATCCGAAAACTCAGT
>CAKUGA010000003.1 GCA_934654515.1 uncultured Collinsella sp.
ACATCAGGAGTTGCGTTGTTTTCTTTGATGGATATGTTCTTCGGTAGCTATGCGGGCGATCTTGCCATCGACCTCGGCACCGCAAATACGCTTGTCTCCGTGCGCGGCAAGGGCATCGTCATTCGCGAGCCCTCCGTTGTCGCCATTGACAAGAACGACGAGCGCATCCTGGCGGTCGGTATCGAGGCAAAGCGCATGCTCGGCCGTACGCCCGGCAACATCGTGGCCGTTCGTCCCCTGAAGGACGGCGTCATCGCCGACTTCGATGTTACCGAGGCCATGCTTCGCTACTTTATCGACAAGGCGTCCGAGAAGCGCTATCCGTGGACTCCGCGTCCGCGTGTTGTCGTCTGCGTTCCCTCCGGTGTCACGTCGGTCGAGAAGCGCGCTGTCTTTGAGGCCACGATCCAGGCCGGTGCCCGCCAGGCCTATCTGATCGAAGAGCCTATGGCCGCCGCTATCGGCGCCGACCTGCCCGTTGAGGAACCTACCGGTTCCATGGTCATCGACATCGGTGGCGGTACCACTGAGGTTGCCGTTATCGCTATGGGCGGCATCGTCGTCTCGCAGTCCATTCGTATTGCCGGCGACGAGTTCGATCAGGCCATCCTTACGCACGTTCGTGATGCCTACAACCTGGCCATCGGCGAGCGTACGGCAGAGGACATCAAGATCAAGGTCGGCTCCGCCGTGCCGCTCAAGGACGAGCTCGACGTCGAGGTCAACGGCCGCGACGTGATCACCGGTCTACCCAAGACCGTGCGCATCGAGAGCGAGGAGATTCGTCGCGCGCTCAACAAGCCGCTCGATGAGATGGCCAAGGCCGTCAAGGACGCACTCGACGCTACGCCTCCCGATCTTGCCTCGGACCTTATGTACTACGGCATTTTGCTGACTGGTGGCGGCGCGCTGCTGCGCGGTCTCGACGTGCGCCTGCGCGATGAGACCGGCGTTTCGGTCAACGTCAGCCCCACGGCGCTCGATAACGTTGTTAACGGCTGTGCCCGCGTGCTCGAGGCCAATGCGTTTGATGGCGGCTTCGTCCAGACCAATGCTTAATTTCCAAAAGGTGGATTCCATTTGGCACGATCTTCGGGTTTCTCCACAAATCTGAATACCAAGCGACAATCAACGGGTATGCGCCCGTTGATTGTTTTCAGCCTGATTTCGGTGTTGCTGCTTACGTTTTATATTCGTGAGGGCGAGGCCGGGCCGATTCATGCCGTTCGTTCGGGCGTGACGACGATTACCTCGCCGGTGCGTTTTCTGGGCTCGGCTGTGGCGGCTCCCTTCAATGCGATCGGTAACGTGTTCTCTAACCTTACGGCGTCACAGGACACGCTTGACGAGCTTAAGAAGCAAAACGAGGAACTGACCTCTAAGGTCGCCGAGCTCTCCGAGGCTCAAAAGACCGCCGAGCGACTGGAGGGTCTGGTCGGTCTGCAGTCGACCTACAACCTCAAGTCCACTGCAGCTCGTATCGTCGGCGCTTCGGGCGATGCCTGGACCTCGACCGTTACCATCGATAAGGGTTCTGCCGACGGGCTTACCATCAACATGCCCGTGACGAGTTCTGCCGGTGTCATAGGCCAGATTATCGAGGTCTCGGCCAAGACGTCCACCGTGCGCCTGATTGGCGATGAGAACTCGGGCGTGTCCGCCATGGTGCAGGACACGCGCGCCCAGGGCATGCTGCAGGGTCAGGCTGACGGCACGCTGCGTCTTGAGTATGTGAGCGTCGATTCCGACGTTAAGGTTGGCGACATCATCGTGACCTCGGGCATTGGCGGTGTGTTCCCCAAGGGTCTACCGCTCGGCACCGTCTCGTCGGTTGAGAAATCGGCAAACGACGTGTACTACACCATTGTGGTGCGCGCCCAGACGACGGCCGAGAACAACGAGGAAGTGCTCGTCATCACCTCGCTGACCGACGAACAGTCGGCCTCGGATGAGGACGTGAGCACGGCTAATAGCACGCCGCAGGGAACGTCGCGCGATGCTGCGACCAAGACGAAGGACGAGAGCTCGGATGACAGTTCCGACACGTCTGAGACGACCGATTCCGGCTCGAGCGAATAGGGGGCATGTCCATGGATCTACACGAGCAGGGGATGAGCTCCCGCACGTTTGTAATCGCCGCCATCGTGTGCGTGCTGCTGCAGGCAGGCCTGGCACCGCAGATCTCCATTGCGGGCGGTCGTGTCAACTTCATGATTATCCTGGTGTGCTTAAGCGTGTTCTCGGGCGACCCGACCCGTGCCGTCGTGTGCGGTTTTTGCAGCGGCTTGTTTTATGACCTGTCCGCTGCCGTGCCGGTGGGAGTTATGTCGCTCCTGCTGACCGTGGGTTCTTTTGCCCTGGTGCACAGTGCTGCCGGTCAGACCGGCGGTACCCCGAGTGCGCGCGGCATCACTGTGGGCGCCTTTGCGCTCGTCATTAATGTGATCTACGGCATCATCTTGCTGTTTATGGGTTTGGAGACGAGCTTTGTCGTGGCGATCTTTGGCCATGCGCTGCCGTCTTCGATCCTGACGGGTCTGGTTGCCATTCCGTTTTTGATGTCCGGCGTCGTGCCGCAGTCCGGCTATGGATTCTCCGCACGTGGCGGACGCCAGACGGGTATGCGCTTTAAGCCCAAGACCCGCAAACTCAAATAGGGGAGGCCCGTAGATGTCTTCCCAGATGACGGTTATCATCGCCGGTATCGTGCTGGTTGTGGCCATCGTGGTCGCGCTGGTCATCATGCGTCGCGGCGATTCCCGTTTTACCTACGATACGCAGCATGGAACGGCCCCGCGCGCCACCGAGGGCGAGGGCAATACCGCGGCGACCGCCTTTAAGGGCCGCTTCTCCATCCTCACCACGGGTGTGGGCGCGATGTTCGCGGCGCTTGCCGTCAAGCTGTGGGGCATGCAGATGGTCTCGTCGGACTATTACGAGAAGCAGGCTAATAGCAATCAGACGCGCACCGTTACCACACCCGCTGTGCGTGGCCGCATCCTCGACCGCAATGGCGTGGCGCTTGTCCAGAACCGTCCCTCACTTGCTGTCGTGGCCTACCGCGACCTTGCCGAGGATGAGGTTCTGGTTCGCCATCTTGCCAACGTGCTCGGTATGCCCTACGTGGCGGTTCTGCGCAATATTCAGGACAATTCCGAGGGCGCCCAGAGCCTGCATACCATCGCGACGGACGTCCGTCGTTCCACGGTTGCCTATATTCAGGAGCACGCCGGCGAGTTCCCGGGCGTCAAGATTGCCGAGCGTACCGAGCGCCAGTATCCATATGGCGAGACGGCATGTCATATCTTGGGCTATACCGGCACCATTACCTCCGAGCAGCTCGAGGCCCAGAATAAGAAAACCTCTGGCGATGATGATGCTTCTGCTGGCCGGATTACGTACCAGTCGGGCGATATCGTGGGCCAGGCGGGTGTTGAGAGCTACTACGAAAACCTGCTGCAGGGTATTCGTGGCGAGCAGACCGTCAAGGTCGATGCCTCGGGCAATGTGACCGGTCAGGCCGGCGCCGTGCCCGCCAAGGCCGGCTCCGACATTAAGCTCACGCTCGACCTTAAGATCCAACAGGCCTGTGAGACGGCGCTGGCGAGCGCCATCGAGCTTGCCAAGACCACTGGCTACAGCAATGCCGGCAACGGCGCTGTGGTGTGTCTCGATCCCAACAATGGCGAGATCCTGGGCATGGCGAGCGAGCCCAAGTTCGATCCGTCCGTCTTTATCGGCGGCGTCTCAAATGACGTGTGGACCGAGCTCAATGATGACAAGGGTTCGCACCCGCTGCTCAACCGCGCCATTAGCGGACAGTACATGTCGGCCTCGACCATCAAGCCGCTCTCGGCACTGGCCGGTCTTGAGTTTGGAACCTACACTTCAACGCAGACAACCAACTGCACGGGCTATTGGACGGGCCTGGGCAAGGCTTGGGGCAAGCGCTGCTGGTTGACGTCTGGCCACGGCACCATGACGTTGCAGTCGGGTATCGCCAACTCGTGCGACCCCGTCTTCTACGACATGGGCAAGGCGTTCTTTTATGACGAGCAACATTCCGAGGGCCTGCAGGAGGTCTTTCGTCGCTGGGGCCTAGGCAAGACCTGCGGTATCGATCTGCCGAGTGAGGGCGCGGGCCGTATTCCCGATGCCGAGTGGAAGGAGTCGTACTTCACCGACGCTTCTGCCGAGGACCGCAAGTGGAATGCCGGCGATATGACCAACATTGCCATCGGCCAGGGTGACATCCTAGTGACGCCCCTGCAGATGGCGTGCGCCTACATGGGCCTTGCCAACGGCGGTAAACAGTACGTGCCTCACGTGTTTTTGTCTGCCGTGTCGCGCGATGGCGACGGCGATGCCTATAAGTACAACGGCAAGGGCAAGAAGAAGCGCCTGGAGGCCAAGATCAACAGCGATTCGGATTTGACTCTTGTTCGCAACGGCATGCACGACGTGATATACACGGCATCGACGTCCCTGGCGGCTCACTTTGGCACCCTGACGCCGCAGGTATACGGCAAGTCGGGCACGGGCGAGAAAAGCGGCGAGGACGAATACGCGTGGTTCTGCGCCTATGCACCGGCCGATGATCCCAAGTATGTCATCGCTACTGTCCTGGAGCAGGGCGGCGGTGGCTCAGATACCGCGATGCATGTCGTGCGCGACGTGCTCGGCGTGATTTATGACGAGCCCGATACCTCTTCGGCCTCGGGCGATTCTTCGGTTCGATAGGAGGTTGCGATGGATTTTTCTCCGGCGGATCTGTTCCGTTCAACCAAGACCGGCTCTCGCAGCAGCCTGGACCGCGTCAACAAGCAACTTTCGGCCTCGCGCGGCACGTTTCGCCAAAAGGTGCATATTGGTGTGCTCGTGGCTACAGTGGCGCTCGTCGCCTACGGTGCCATCATTATCTGGTCGGCTTCGCAGTTTAAGGCCGATGCCTCGTTCTCACGTCATCTTCTGGGAATTGGCATCGGGGCGGTGCTGGCGGTGCTGGTCTGGCGTACCGACCTGCGCGGTATTTCCAATTTCTCGACGGCGTTGCTCGTCATCGACCTGATCGTTATCTTCTCGCCCAAGATTCCGGGTCTGTCCTATACAGGCGGTCTGGGCATGACGGGCTGGATCAAGATTCCCGGTATCGGCTTGACATTCCAGCCGGTTGAGCTTGCCAAGCTCATCACCATCTTCTTTATCGCCACGCTTGGCTCGCAGTATAACGGCCGCATCGATACCGTTCGCGACTACGTCAAGCTCTGCGGTATGCTGTCCATCCCGTTTTTGGCCGTCGTCGCCATGGGCGACCTGGGCTCGGGCCTGGTCGTGCTGGTCTCGGGTGCCATCGTCATCTGCATGAGCGGCGCACGCCGCGAATGGGTGCTGTCGACCTTGGCCCTGCTCGTGGGCTTGGTGGCCCTCGTCCTGGCGCTCGACTCGGTCTTCGATTCGCTGCTCGGCCACGACGTGCTCATCAAGCAGTACCAGATGAATCGCTTGACGGTCTTTATCGACCCCGATAATGCCGATTCGGACGACGCCTACAACCTGCAGCAGTCGCTCATCGCCGTTGGCTCGGGCGGCTTCTTTGGTAAGGGCTTGGGCCATGCGACGCAGTCTGCCGGCGGCTTTCTGCCCGAGTTCCACACCGACTTCGTCTTTGCCTTCCTGTCCGAGACCTTCGGCTTCTGTGGGTCCTTTTTGCTCCTGTGCCTGTATGTGCTGCTTATGTTCTCGACGATTCGCGTCGCCTTTAAGTGCGAGTCGCTGTTCTTGCGCCTATCGTGTGTGGGCATCGTTGGCATGTGGGCGTTCCAGACCTTCGAAAACATCGGCATGTGCATCGGCATGATGCCGATTACCGGTATTCCGCTACCGTTTATTAGCTTCGGTTCGTCTTCGATGATGATTCAGCTGCTGACGGTGGGTATCGTACAATCCATATGGCGGCATCGTTCGGGCGCCGCGTAACCGCTGGAGGGGTTTGCTATGAAAATTCCCGTAGATAAGCTGACCCGCGCTTTTAAGATGGGCGCGTCCGTTAAGAAGGATTCCGATACGCCGGTGCGCGTCTCGGTGTACTTGGATTCGTCCGCCTCGCGCTTTCTGGCCGAGACGGTGCGTGACGCCTTTGTGCCGCAGACGACCTCGGGCATTGTGCGCGTCGAGCGTCTGGGGGAGGAGCGAATTGCTCCAAAGACCGATACCGATGTGGTACTGGTACTTTCGTGTGGTTCCGACCGCTTGGAGAGTGCCGTGCAGGAGCTCGTGATCGCCGGCGCGCCCGTGTGCGTGCTTGCCGAGTCTGCTGTGGAGGTGCCGTTTATCGAGGAGTCCACGCCCATGCTCGGCGTGGTGGCTGCGACCGATAAAACGTATCTGCTCGAGACGCTTGCCCGCTGGATTCTCGATCGCACCGACAAGGAAACTGCTTTTGCGGCGAACTTTGCCTTCATGCGCATCGCGGTGGCCAATCGTATCATCACCTCGTGCGCGCTCACCAATATGGCGACCGGTGCGCTGGTGTTTTTGCCGGGCGCCGATTATCCCGTTATGGCGTTGGCGCAGGTGGGCATGCTCTTTGAGCTCGCTGCCGTCTTTGGACGCGGCATTAAGCCTGAGCGCGGCTACGAGGTCGCGGGCGTGCTTGCCGGCGGTCTTGTGATCCGCGCGGTCACCCGCGCGCTCGTCAAGCAGACGCCACATATTGGGTTTGCCGTCAAGGCGCTTACTGCTGCCGCGGGCACCTATGGCATGGGCCGTGCGCTCGTTTCGCTCTACGAGCGCGATGTTGACTACAGCCGTGCCAACGAGGTGGTCACTGCCACGTTCTCCCGCGTTCGCGATCTGGTGACCACGGTCGCGGGCGCTACCCGTCCTATGGCGTCCTACGAGGACGCATCCGATCTCGCTGCTTAGGGGTTTTCCGTTGCGCGTTCCGTATCAAGACTGTTTTCATTTAATTGAGCCGCTGCTCGCCAAGGTCGAAAAGCCGAGTCGCTATATCGATCACGAGTGGGGCACGCTTTCAAAGGCCGATGCCGACTACCGTTGCTGCCTGATCTACCCGGATGTGTACGAGGTCGGTCTGCCCAACCAGGGTATCGCCATCCTCTACAACATCCTTAACCAGGCCGAGGGCATCTCCTGCGAGCGTGGCTATGTGCCGTGGCCCGATATGGGTGACGCCATGCGCGAGGCGGGTATTCCGCTTCTGTCGCTCGAAGGTGCTGCCCCCGTCGCTTCGTTTGATATCGTCGGTCTGCATGTGCCGCACGAGATGGCGGTGACGAACTTCCTCGAGGCACTCGATCTCGCTGGCATTCCGCTGTTAGCGGCCGACCGATGTGAAGACGACCCCATCATCATCGCCGGCGGTCCCTCGGTGTACAACCCCGAGCCGTACGCGGCCTTCTTCGATGCCATCCTCATCGGCGAGGGCGAGGAATCGCTGCTCGAGACCTGCCAGCTGCATCGCCGCCTGCGCGACGAAGGAGCCCCGCGCGAGCAGATTGTTGAGCAGCTTGCATCCATTGCCGGCAACTACGTGCCGTCGCTCTATGAGGTTCGTCACGACGAGCCCTGCTCGCCGCATGGCTACACCGTGCCGCGTGAGGGCAAGGATGCGCCGACCGTGGTCTACAAGCGCGTGGTCGAGGACTTTGGTGCCACGAATCCGCTGTCGCAGTCGTGCGTGCCCTATGCGCAGCTGGTTCACGACCGCCTGTCTATCGAGATCCTGCGTGGCTGCGCCCGCGGCTGTCGTTTTTGCCAGGCCGGCATGACGTATCGCCCGGTGCGCGAGCGCTCGGCCGACCAGATCGTCTCGTCGGTGATTCAGGGTCTGGAAAAGACCGGCTATGACGAGGTGTCGCTGACCTCGCTCTCTACGACCGACCACTCCTGCATTCGCGACGTTCTCGGCAGGCTCAACCGTCGCCTGGAGGATACGGGTATTCGCGTGTCTATTCCGTCGCAGCGCCTGGATTCGTTTGGCGTGGATATGGCCGAGTCGGTCGCCGGCGAAAAGAAGGGCGGCCTGACGTTTGCGCCCGAGGCCGGCAGCCAGCGCATGCGCGACATCATTAACAAGAACGTGACCGAGGAGGACCTGGACCGTGCGGCTAAGGCGGCCTTCGAGGCCGGCTGGAACCGCATGAAGCTCTACTTTATGATGGGCCTTCCCGGCGAGCGCGACGAGGACATCGTGGCCATCGCCAATCTGGCCGATCACGTGCTGGAGCTCGGTCGTTCCGTGGTGCCCAAGGCCCGTCGCGGCTCGATCTCGGTGTCCATCTCGGTTTCGGTCTTTATCCCCAAGGCTGCCACGCCGTTCCAGTGGTGCCCGCAGCTCGACTACGACGACGTCAAGCGTCGCCAGAAGCTGCTTATCACGAGCGTTCGCAACCGCGCCGTCCGCGTGCATTACCACGATGCCGAGACCTCGCTCATCGAGGCCGCGCTGTCCCGCGCCGGTCGTGACATGACGCCCGTCGTCATCGATGCTTGGCGCGCTGGCTCTCGCTTTGACGCCTGGGTAGAGCATTTTTCGCTCGATAACTGGAAGGAGGCTGCCGCCAAAAACGGCATCGACCTCAATGAGCTCGTACACCTACCCTACGAGTTGGACTGGCGCCTACCGTGGGAGCATGTGAGCCCCGGCTGCATGCGCGGCTTCCTCGAGCGCGAGTACCGTCGCTCGCTCGAGGGTGTCACGACTCCCGACTGCACCCGCACGTCGTGCACCGGCTGCGGAATCTGCCCCACGCTCCACGCCAAGAATGTATTGATGGGTGATCGCGCATGAGTGAGCGCCTGACCGACAACCCCACGCTCTTTAGGCTTCGTGTTCGCTATGGCAAGCGCGATCGCCTTAAGTATCTGGGTCATCTCGAAGTAATCCATACTATTGAGCGCATCGTGCGTCGTGCGGGACTTCCCTATGCCGTCACGCAGGGCTTCTCTCCTCACATGCGCGTGGGCTTCTCTTCGGCGCTGCCGGTGGGTACGTCGTCGACCTGCGAGTGGTATGACCTGTTTATGACCGAGTTCGTGGCGCTCGACGAGGCGTTTGGGCGCCTGGCTGCGGCGTCTCCGGCCGATCTGGCACCCATCGAGGCGGCGTACATCGACGTGCGCACGCCGGCGTTGACGGCGCAACTCACGCGTCTGTCGTATCGCATCGACCTGCACTTGGATCCCGAGGCGCCCGTAAGCGCCGACGAGGTGCGTCGTGCGATTGACACGCTGCGCGCGGACCATGGCATCGACTACGCGCGCGGCAAAAAGAGCAAGCGCTTGGATTTGGACCACACGCTCGTGGGCTATGAGCTCACGGCGGGGGAGCGCCCGGACCATTTGGTGCTCATGCTCGACACCCATGCCGACAACGAGGGCTCCATGCGTCCGGAAATTTTGCTTTCCGCTGCTGATGTTTTGTTGCAGGGCTTGACCCCGGGCGTGGATGCACCTATTGTTTCCACCGGTATGCAAGACCTCGTGACCATCTGCTCCTACGATGTCGAGCGTCAGAATCAAGCATGCGAGGACGACGAGGGCCGACTCGTCAGCCCCATACCTGTGCGAACTTGTGGATTTGCTCCACATACTCGTTGACGGGGGTATTTTCGCCTGCTACTATATTCGGCTGTTGCACTAACTGATGCATGAAGGGCAAGTAAACATGTACGCAATCGTTAACACGGGCGGCAAGCAGTACAAGGTCGCCACCGACGATGTCATCACCGTCGAGAAGATCGAGGGCAATGAGGGCGACAAGGTCACCCTGCCGGTCATCTTCCTCAACGATGGTAAGAAGATCGTCACCGATCCCGACAAGCTGGCCAAGGCCAAGGTTACCGCTCAGATCGTTGAGCAGTTCAAGGGCGAGAAGCAGCTGGTCTTCAAGTTCCACAAGCGTAAGCGCTATCGTCGTCTGAAGGGTCACCGTCAGCAGCTCACCAAGCTGAAGATCGTGAAGGTCCAGGCTACGTCCCGCGCCAAGAAGGCTGTCAAGGCAGAGGCCGAGGCTGTTGCCGAGGCTCCCGTCGCCGAGTAGATTACACTCGTAACGAAAGAGTAGGTATACACAATGGCACACAAAAAAGGACTCGGTTCCTCCCGTAATGGCCGTGACTCCCGCGGTCAGCGCCTTGGCACGAAGCGCTATGCCGGCCAGACGGTAACCACGGGCACGATTCTCGTCCGTCAGCACGGCACTCACATCCACCCGGGTGAGAACGTTGGCCGTGGCAAGGACGACACGCTGTTCGCGCTGGTCGACGGTACCGTTGAGTTCCACAAGGGTATCAAGCACAGGGTCAGCGTACGCCCGCTCGCGAACGCGTAATTCACCCTTCATAGAGCACATATGTGGGAGGCACTTGAGTTTTAGGATTCAAGGGTCTCCCTCTTTTTTGTAGGAGGCGATTCTGTTGTCACAGTTCACCGATATCAGCCGCATTAACGTGTGCGGCGGCGACGGCGGAGCCGGATGCATGTCGTTTAGGCGCGAGGCATTTGTTCCCAAGGGCGGCCCCGATGGCGGCGACGGCGGTCGTGGCGGCAATGTCGTCATCCAGGCCGATGCTCAGCTGTCTTCGCTGATCGATTACCGCTTTAAGCATCACTTCCGCGCCGAGCGCGGCACGCATGGGCAGGGTGCCCGTCGTAACGGTAAGAGCGGCGAGGACCTGATCCTGAAGGTTCCCATGGGCACCGTGGTGCGCGAGCTCGACCCTGAGACACAGACCCCGATGTTCGAGATTGCTGACCTGGTGCACGATGGCGAGCGCGTTGTCGTGGCGCCCGGTGGCGCCGGCGGTCTGGGCAATACCCACTTTGTGACGTCGGTGCGTCGCGCGCCCGCGTTCGCTCAGCTGGGCGAACCGGCCGAGGAGCACTGGATTGAGCTCGAGATGAAGCTTATGGCCGATGCCGCGCTCGTGGGCTTTCCCTCGGTGGGTAAGTCTTCGCTCATCGCGCGCATGAGTGCCGCCCGTCCCAAGATCGCCGACTATCCGTTTACCACGCTCGTGCCGAACCTCGGCATGGTGCGTGCCGGTGAGTATTCTTACGTCGTTGCCGACGTTCCTGGTTTGATCGAGGGCGCGAGCGAGGGCAAGGGCCTGGGCCACCAGTTCCTGCGCCACATTGAGCGTACGGCCCTGATCATGCATGTCGTCGACATGACGGGCGGTTTTGAGGATCGCGACCCGGTTGAGGATTACCGCATCATCAACCGTGAGCTCGAGCAGTATGGCGCAGAGCTCTCGGAGCGCCCGCAAATCGTTGTCGCCAACAAGTGCGATGCGCCGGGCACGGCCGACAAGATTGCCGACCTCAAGCGCGCCGCGCTCGACGATGGACATATGTTCTTTGCCGTGTCCGCCGTGACGGGCGCCGGCCTCAACACGCTGATGCTTGCCGTGGGCGAGCAGGTGGCTAAGCTTCGCGCCGAGCTGGCGGTCTCCGATGAGCCGGTCGATCTGCGCGACGAGGAGTGGGAGC
Organism: uncultured Collinsella sp.; assembly: GCA_934654515.1. Lineage (GTDB taxonomy): Bacteria > Actinomycetota > Coriobacteriia > Coriobacteriales > Coriobacteriaceae > Collinsella. The sequence continues at coordinate 11,515 of CAKUGA010000003.1, forward strand.
GCCGCCGTCTGCAGCGCGAGAAGCGTTTCCGCATTGTCCAGGAAGAGCCCGGTGCCTTCCGTGTGGTCGGTCGTGCCATCGAGCGCATGGTCATCCAGACCGACTGGGAAAACGAGGAAGCCGTCATCTACCTGCAGCACAAGTTTGCGCGTATGGGTGTTGACGACGCGCTCGAGAAGGCCGGTTGCCGTGCGGGCGACGAGGTCCGCATTTGCCAGCGTGCCTTTGACTTTGAGGGCGCTGAGGACTTCTCGGAGTACGAGGAGCTCGAGGACGCTGGCGAGGACGTTGCCGTTGAGACCATTGACGTGGCCTATGCTGCGGATGAGGGCGTCGAGGTTGTCGATGCGGCTGATGCCGCGGACGATGCCGAGACCTCGGAGGGCGAGTAAGCCATGTCGCTGCGCGGTGGAATCGGTTTGCCCGAGCTGCCCATAAAAGAGGGCAAAGAGTTTCGGCTTGGCATTATGGGCGGCACATTCGACCCGATTCATTACGGGCACCTGGTGACTGCCGAGCAGGCGCGCGAGTCGCTCGACTTGGACGCTGTGCTCTTTATGCCGGCGGGCTCTCCCGCCTTTAAGCTTGACAAGCCGGTGACGCCTGCCGAGGACCGTTATGCCATGACGGTCCTCGCCACCGCCGCGAACCCGGCTTTTTTGGCGAGCCGGTTCGAGATCGACCGTCCGGGCGTAACCTATACGGCCGATACGCTTCATGCCCTTCGCGACTTTTATCCGTCGCAGGTTAAGCTCTACTTTATTACGGGCGCCGACGCGATTATCGATATTGTGACCTGGCATGATGCCGAGCGAATTGCCGAGCTGGCAACCTTTATTGCGGCGACGCGACCGGGTTTTGATATCGATACGGCGCGTGCCCGAATCAAAGAGTCGGGGCTGCCGTTCGATGTGCGCTATATTCAGATTCCGGCGCTGGCGATCAGCTCGACGAACATTCGTAAGCGAGTTGCCCGCGGCATGAGCGTGCGCTATCTTACGAGCGAGTCTGTGCTCGGCTATATTCGCAAGCGCAGTTTGTATGTCGATCTGGGTCAAGAAGATTTTGAGTGATGGGGGCTACGTTGTCGGTAGAGGATCAGTTTGAGGGCGATGAGCGCGCGCTGCTCAAGCGCATTCAAGAGCTGCTCGATGTTCGCATGAAAGATAAGCGCAAGCGCTATGTGCATTCGCTGGGTGTTGCCGAGACCGCACTTCATCTGGCCGAGGTCTACGGCGTTGACCGCTTTGATGCCGCCGCCGCCGGCTTAATTCACGACTGGGACAAGGTGCTTTCCGATGACGAGCTCGTGGCCCGCGCGTTGCACTACGGCATCAAGGTTGCCGGCTCTCCTTCCGCCGCGACGCCGCTTTTGCATGGCCCTGTTGCCGCCTATGAGCTTCCGCAGCTTTTTCCCGAGCTGTCGCCGGCCGTTTTCCAGGCTGTCGACCGTCACACCGTGGGCGCCTGCGACATGACGCCGCTCGATATGGTGGTCTTTGTGGCAGATGCCATCGAGCCCAACCGCCACGGCGACTATGCCCATGCGCTGCGCAAGATGGTGGGGAAGTCCTCGCTCGATGAGTTGTTCTTCTCCTGTTTTGCGCAGGGTCTGGTCTATGTGATCCAGTCCGGGCGCTATCTTTATCCCACGGCTATTACGATTTACAACCATTACGCCCAGCTGCGCTAGCTCGGGTGTGTCTAGAAAGAGGTATTCCATGGCCGACGAGACCATGACTGACGAGCAGATTCTTAAGGATGTGGAGCACAAGAGTTTCGTTGCCACGTCCGACCGCACCGCCGCCTCGCTGTCCGCGAGCGGTGTCGCCGCCGAGGATGTCGCCCGCGCCGCCGCGCAGGCCGCCTACGACAAGAAGGGCGAGGACGTGCAGGTGCTCGACCTGACCGAGCTTTCCGACGTGTGCGACTACTTTGTGCTTGCCACCGGTACCAACAACCGCCAGGTCGATTCTATCGTCGATGAGATCGAAGAGAAGGTCGCCGAGGCTTGCGGCGAGCACCCGTTTTCCATCGAGGGCCGCGAGCAGAAGACCTGGATGCTCATGGACTACGGTTCGGTCGTCGTCCACGTCTTCACCCCCGAGGCCCGCGAGTTCTACCGTCTCGAGAAGCTCTGGGGTGACGCTCCTCAGCTTCCCCTCGACCTTCTCTAGTAGCTCATTTGGGACGGGCTTTTTTAGCTAGCTTCGCGCATTTCGCCGGGCAGTTGCGGTTTTCCGCACCTGCCCGGCTTTCTTTTTGCCCAAAGGCGGTTAATCGTTGAAGCGGGATTGGCGGCCGAAGGATAGGGCGGTGTCGCCGAATTTGTCTCGGACGGCGTCGATGGCGACGGAGAGGTCGCGTCGGTTGCTGGATTGGGCTCCGCGGTCGTCGACTTCGCAGAACAGGTCGGTCTGGATGCCGCCCTGATGGTCAAAGTCGCTCATGCCGATGCCTGCTAAGCGAACATGCATGCCTTCCTGCCAGATGTTGTCGAGCAGTTCGAGCGCAACTGCCACGAAGATGTTCTCATCGTCGGTCGGATGAGGCAGCCGGCGCTGTGCCGAGCGACCGCTTCCATACGAATACTTGAGCTTGAGCGTCACCGTGGCGCCCGTTAGTCCCTGACGGCGTAGACGGCGTCCAACCGACTCACCCAGCAGCGCAATCGCCGCTTCGATGTCCCCACGCTCAGTTAAATCTTTTGCAAAGGTGCGCTCATTGCTCACCGATTTAACCTCACGCTCTTCATCCAGGCTTGTGACCTCGGAAATCTCGAGTCCCAGCGCACGTTGACGCATACGTTCGCCGTTGACGCCAAAAATAGAGGCCAAGGTGGATTCCGGCGCGCGTGACAGCTCGCCGAGCGTGTAGATGCGCATACGGCGCAGTCGCTCCTCGGCCGAGCGCCCGATGCCGCTCATGGCAGATACCGGCAGCGCGGCCAAAAAGCGCTGCTCGGTTCCGGGGCGCACGATGGTCAGCCCAAACGGCTTATCCCGCTCGCTTGCGATCTTTGCGACCGTCTTGTTGCAGCCCACGCCAATGGAGCACGTCACTCCCAGCGCTGCCACACGGTCGCTTATACGCCGTGCAACCAGCAGTGGATCCTCGGGCGCAAAGCGACCCGGTGTGATATCGATAAAGGCTTCGTCGATGGATACGCGCTCAACGCGCGGGGTCTCGTCGGCGAGAATCGCCATGACCTGCGCGCTCACCTCGCGGTAGCGATCAAAGTGTCCGTGCGTCCAAATGGCTTGCGGGCACAAGCGCCGCGCCTCGGCCGAGGCCATGGCAGAGTGCACGCCAAAGCGACGTGCCTCGTAAGAACAGGTGGACACGACGCCACGCGAATCGGCGTCTCCGCCCACGATGAGCGGCTTTCCGCGCCATTCGGGATGATCGAGCATCTCCACGCTCGCAAAAAACGCATCGAGGTCCATGAGGCCCACCGCCGGACCCGTCCAGGGAGGCGGCGTGACGCCCATGGCATCCTCATAACCGTATGTATGTTCGCGTCTTTCCATGTCATGAGTATACCGCGCAGCTCATGTGGGGTGCGTGTATGTGCTTGCAAATCCCGAATTCTTGTCTAAGATATGGATTTGCCCTCGACTACACCGAAGAAGTTGGTCTCACGGACTTCACCTGCCCGCGTCGATGGCGTATTATGTTCAACTGTTTGTTTGTAGTTGCAGCCTAAAGCTGCTTGGTTGGAGGAGTTTCCTTTGGCAGTCAAGATTCGCCTTGCTCGTCACGGCGCTAAGAAGCGTCCGTACTACCGTGTCGTCGTCGCCGATTCCCGCGCCCCGCGTGACGGTCGTATCATCGAGGAGGTTGGCCGCTACAACCCGATGACCGCCCCCAAGACCATCAACCTCGACCTCGAGAAGATCGCCGACTGGCAGTCCAAGGGCGCTCAGCTCACCGACGCCGTCGCCGCTCTGGTCAAGGCCGCCAACGAGGGCGAGAAGACCGAGACCGTCGTCAAGAAGTCCAAGAAGCAGCTCGCCAAAGAGGCCGAGGCCGCTAAGGCTGCCGCTGAGGCCGCTGAGGGCGCCGAGGAGTAAATCGTGCCTGAGGTTGACGCTGCACAGCTCGAGGGTGAGGCAATGCTCTCAGATCGCATCGCCGATCTCGTCGAATATCTCGTTGTTCAGATCGTCGACGACCCGGATTCCGTGAGCCTTGAGGTCATCGATGGTGACGACGCCTCTACGATTGAGGTTTCTGTCGCCGAGGATGACGTCGCTAAGGTCATCGGCCGTCGTGGCCGTACCATCAAGGCCATTCGCACGCTCGCCCGTGCACTGGCCGCTCGCCTCGACACTGCTGTCGAGGTAGAGGTTCTGGGCTAGGACCTTGAGGTCCCAGTACAAAAACATCGCCCGTGTGGTCAAGCCGCACGGAAGGAAGGGGGAGGTCCTCGCGCAGCCGCTGCGGGGGCTTCCTTCTGTATTAGAGCCGGGCATGCGCGTCGCCCTGACGCCGCCGGCGCTCAAGCGCGACCGCTTTTGCACGGTTGTGTCCGTCACCGATACGGGCGATGGCGATCTTGTCTCGTTTGAGGGCATTGACGACTTGACGGCCGCCGAGGGCATCACGGGATGCTATGTGCTGGCAAATCGTGACGATTTTGAGCTCGATTCACTCGACGCCGCCTATACCGACCTGATGGGTCGCGAGGTGGTCGACGAGCGCTTCGGTTCACTCGGCACGATCGTCGAGATCATGTCGACGCCCGCTAACGATGTTTGGGTTGTCGAGGGCGATCGGTACGGCGAGGTACTGATTCCCGTGATCGAGCAGGTTGTGCTCGATCTTCCCGACACAGGAACAATTTCCGTCCACGTTATGGACGGCCTGATCGATATGGACAAGTAGGGAGGACAACATGCTGATTGAGACCCTTTCGGTCTTTCCCGAGATGTTTGAGCCCGTCATGTCCACATCGATTTTGGGCCGCGCCCGCAAGGCCGGCCTTTTTGATTTTAAGGCGTATAACCTGCGCGACTGGACGCACGACCGTCATCGTACCGTCGATGACGAGCCGTACGGCGGCGGGCAGGGCATGCTCATGAAGGTCGAGCCTATCGCCGAGGCCATCGAGGCCATTAGCGCGGAGGGCCCCAAGCCAACGGTGGTGTTCTTCACCCCGTGCGGCGAGCCCTTTACGCAGCATGTGGCCGAGCGCCTGCTCAAAAGCGAGCGCCTGTTGTTTGTGTGCAGCCGTTACGAGGGTGTCGACGAGCGTGCCTATGCGTATACCGACGAGCGCCTGTCGATCGGCGATTACGTGCTCACGGGCGGCGAGCTGCCCGCTATGGTCGTTGCCGATGCCGTCGTACGCCTGATTCCCGGCGCCCTTGGTGACGAGATGAGCAACGTCGACGAGTCGTTCTCGACCGCCGAGGACGGAGGCCTGCTCGAGTATGCGCAGTACACCCGTCCTGCCGAATTCAACGGCGAGGGCGTGCCGCCGGTGCTCGTGAGCGGTGACCATGCCAAGGTTGACGCCTGGCGCCGTAAGAATGCCATCGAGCGCACCTGCCGCTGGCGTCCCGACCTGATCGAGACGGCGCGGCTTACGCCCCAGGAGCGCGCATACGCGCAGGAGATTCTGGACGCTTCGTATTCGCAGAGCGAGGAGTGAGAATGGTTCCATCGCAGCATTCCGCGTTGAGGGGCGCCTTTGAGTGGATCGCGGTCGTCGTAATCGCGCTCGCCGCCACCTTCCTGATCCGCACCTTTGTGGTCGAGCCCTTTGTGGTGCCCACCGGCTCCATGGAGGACACGATCGAGATTGGCGACCAGATCCTGGCACAAAAGGTGAGCCTCGAGCTCGGTCAGCCCGTCAAACAGGGTGATATCGTGGTGTTCCACAACCCCGATGCCACGTCCGAGCATAACGTGCTGGTAAAGCGCGTCATCGCTACGGCCGGTCAGACGGTCGACCTTCAGGACGGCAAGGTCGTCGTCGACGGCCAGGCGCTCGATGAGGACTATACGACCGGCATGAGCTGGCCGCTTTCGGTCCAGGCGCCCGCCGCCCAGGTGAGCTATCCCTACACCGTCCCCGACGGGTGCGTGTGGGTGATGGGCGACAATCGAGAGAACTCTGCCGACTCACGCTACTTTGGTCCCGTTGATCGCTCTGACTTGATCGCCGTGGCGCTCGTGCGTTACTGGCCGCTCAACCGTCTGGGCGCTATCGACTAAAAACCGCTATAGTACAGTACCTAACCGTGTAATCGTTTCGACGAGGGGATATTAGAGGCATGAACGCTTCATCGCTTTCCTTCCAAGACATCATCCTGCGCCTCCAGCAGTACTGGGGCGAGCAGGGCTGCGTCATTATGCAGCCCTATGACTCCGAGGTCGGTGCCGGTACCTTCCATACCGCGACCACGCTGCGCTCGCTCGGTCCCGCCGAGTGGCGCACCTGCTATGCGCAGCCCTGCCGCCGTCCTGCCGACGGCCGCTACGGCGAGAACCCCAACCGCATGCAGCACTACTATCAGTTCCAGGTGCTCATCAAGCCCTCGCCGGTCAATGCCCAGGAGCTCTACCTGGGCTCGCTGACTGCTATCGGCCTGGACCCCAACGACCATGACGTCCGCTTTGTCGAGGACGACTGGGAGAGCCCGACGCTCGGTGCCTGGGGCCTTGGCTGGGAGGTTTGGCTCAACGGCATGGAGGTCACGCAGTTCACGTACTTCCAGCAGGTAGGTGGCATCGAGGTCGACCCCGTGCCCGTCGAGATCACCTACGGCCTCGAGCGTATCGCCATGTACGCCCAGGGCGTTAACTCCGTCTACGACTTGGTGTGGAGCTACCTGCCCGACGGCACGCCCATGACCTACGGCGACGTGTTCTTGGAGAACGAGCGCGAGTTCAGCGCCTACAACTTTGAGGTCGCCAACGTCGAGATGATGCGTCAGAAGTTTGATGACTACGAGGCCGAGTGCCATTCCTGCCTGGAGCGCAAGCTTCCGCTGCCGGCATATGACTGCGTCATGAAGTGCAGCCATGCCTTCAACTTGCTCGATGCCCGCGGTGCGCTGTCCGCGGTCGAGCGCGCGAACTACATCTTGCGTGTCCGCGCCGTCGCCAAGGCGTGCTGCGAGGCCTATATGGCCGAGGTCGCCGGAATCAACGAGAATGCCGACCAGGAAGGCGAGGTGGCGTAAGCCATGGCAGACGCTAAGGATTTCCTGTTTGAGATCGGTACGGAGGAAATGCCCTCCGCGCCGCTGAACAATGCCGTCAAGCAGCTTGGCACCATGATCGCCAAGGGTCTCGACGAGGCCGGTCTGGCCCACGGCGAGGTCCGCGTGATCTCGAGCCCGCGTCGTCTTGCCGCGCTCGTTGCCGATGTCGCCACCGCGACCGATGAGGTCCACGAGGTCAAGCGTGGCCCCGCGGCCAACATCGCCTTCGACGCCGACGGCAACGCCACCAAGGCCGCCCAGGGCTTTGCCCGCAAGTGCGGCGTGGCTGCCGAAGACCTGGTGCGTCGCGAGGACACCGACGGTCGCGAGTACGTCTTTGCCGAGAAGAACATTCCTTCCGCCCCGGCCACCCCGATCCTGACGGCCCTGTGCGAGAAGACCATCGCCGGCCTGCAGTGGCCCAACTACCGCTCTCAGCGCTGGGGTCACGAGCACGCCACGTTCGTTCGTCCGGTCCGCTGGATCTGCTGCCTTCTGGGCGAGGACGTCGTGCCCGTGTCGTTTGCCGACGTGACGAGTGGCAACACCACGCGCGGCCATCGCGTCCTGGGCCCCGGTGACCACGTGGTTGCCAGCCCCGCCGTCTACGAGCAGGTGCTCGAGGACGCCGGCGTGCTTTCCGCCGAGCGCCGTCGCGAGGCTATTCTCGCCGGTATCGCCGAGGTCGAGGCCGCCCGCCCCGGCTGCCATGTCGACACGCCCAAGAAGGTCTTTGAGGAGGTCATCAACCTCTGCGAGTGGCCGACGGTGCTCGTCGGTACCTTCGATGAGGAGTTCCTCAAGGTTCCGCACGAGATCATTTGCGAGTCCATGCTCACCAACCAACGCTACTTCCCGATCTATGACGGCGAGGGCAAGCTGACGCGTGAGTTCGTGATCGTGTCCAACAGCAAGCCCGAGAACGCCGAGCGCGTGATCGACGGCAATGAGCGCGTCGTGCGCGCCCGCCTGGACGATGCCAAGTTCTTCTACGAGGAGGATTTGAAGATCTCCCTCGACGAGTTCCGTGAGCGTCTGGCCAAGGTTGCGTTCCAGGAAAAGCTTGGCAGCGTGCTCGCCAAGTCCGAGCGCATCGAGCAGCTCGCGCTTGCCATTGCGCGCGAGGCTCACCTTGGTGCCCACCTGGCCGCCGATGCCGGCCGCGCCGCGCACCTGTGCAAGGCCGACCTGGTTTCCAACGCCGTCGTCGAGTTCACGAGCCAGCAGGGCGTGATGGGCGGTTACTACGCCACCGCGATGGGGGAGAACGACGAGGTCGCCCACGCCATCCGCGATCACTATCGTCCCCGCTTTGCCGGCGACGAGCTGCCCGAGGGCACCGCTGGCTGCATCGTGGCCTGCGCCGATAAGCTCGATACCATCGCCGGTATCTTTGCCATCGGCGAGCCCCCGACCGGCTCTTCCGACCCGTACGCTCTGCGCCGTGCCGCCATCGGCATCATCAACATCCTGCGCGATCGTCTGCCGATCGACCCCACGTCGCTCATCGACTTTGCCCTTGAGCTCTATACCGAGCAGGGCATTGCCTTTGACGCCGCCGAGGTCGCACAGCAGGTTCGCGACTTCTTCCACGGCCGTCTGGTGAGCATGGCCCGCGACGAGAAGATCCCGGCCGATACCGTTGCCGCCGTCTCCGCGGTGCACATCATTGCCCCGTCTGTCTTCTTTGCTCGCTGTGCCGCCCTCGACGAGGCCCGCAAGAACGATGCCGAGACCTTCGACAACCTGGCGACCGCCTATGCTCGTGCCGCGCATATCTCCAAGCCCGAGCTGGGCGCGGAGTACGACCGCAGTCTGATGGGCGAGGTTGAGCTTGCGCTTGCCGACGCCTCCGAGGCCGCTCAGACCGCCGTCGACGCCGCTCTCGCTGCCGAGGATTACCCCGCCGCATTTGCCGCCCTCGCCGCCCTGCGCGCGCCCATCGACCGTTTCTTCGACGAGGTTATGGTCATGGACAAGGACGAGCAGCTCCGCGATAATCGCCTTAAGCTGCTCAACCGTTTTGAGGCCGTTTTCTCCGGCATCGCCAACATCGGTGAGCTTGCCCGCAAAAAGTAAGCTAGCCTGCGCGTAAGCGCAAAAGGAGCCCCGCATGGATTGCCCGGTCACCGCTCGTCCCACCGTCATCGTTATCTCCGACTCGCTCGGCGATACCGCTTGCGAGGTGGTGCTTGCGGCGTCCGGGCAATTTGATGAAGGGGCTTTTCGTGTTTTGCGCCTTCCCAAGGTGACCTCGGTGGAGCAGGTGGAGTCGTTTGTCGGTCCGCGTGTGGATGCGGACCATCGCGATATCGCCGTGTTCCACACTATCGTCGACCCAGCGCTTCGTGCCCGCGTGCTCGACTACTTGGGCATGCTGCATATTCGCTCGGTCGATCTGATCGGACCTACGCTTGCCGTGCTGTCTTCGCTTATTGGTGTGCCGCCCAAAGGTGTGGCCGGCGTGATCCATAAGACCGATGACCGGTATTTCCACCGCATCGAGGCCATGGAGTACTTTGTCGAGCACGATGACGGGCGCGGCTGCGACGATCTGTCTGGCGCCGATATCGTGCTGCTGGGCGTATCGCGCACGTCCAAGACGCCGCTTTCGATGTATTTGGCCTACCAGGGTTACAAGGTGGCCAACGTTCCGCTGGCGCACGGTATGGAGCCGCCCAAGTCGATTTACGAGGTCGACCCGATGCGCCTGTTCGGCCTGATTTCGACCGTCGATGTGATTTCCGAAATTCGCGATAGCCGCTTGGGCGATGACTACGCCCGTGCCGTTGCCGGCTCCTATGCCGAGCCCGAGAGCGTGCGTAGTGAGCTTGCGGAAGCCCGCGCGCTCATGAAACGCCTGGGCTGCTTTGTAGTGCGTACTGACGGCAAAGCCATCGAGGAAAGCGCTGCCGAGATCATTGCTCACCTCGAAGAGATTCAAGAGGCAAGAGCCCGCCGTGCCGCCCGCCGCACTCAACAAAAGTAGCTCACTTGGGACAAGGTTGTTTGGGTAGCTAATTTGGGACGGGGCTCTTTTAGCTACCCAAAGAGAATACTTGGAAATAATGCTGATAAATGGTAAAGCGATTTAGCAAAAACATCGCATCCTACCTGCATTTTCCTTGTAGTGGTATCTTCATAAGGTAACCACCTTTACCTACCGTTTACCGCCGGTTTTAGCACGTTTACCAAACCGCGCACCCTCTGCTCAAGCCTGTCCAAAACCCGCCGTATAGTTCCCTCACGGCCCGCATCCGGCGGGTCGATTCGTTACCACGGTCGTGCGCGTAAGCGCATGGAAGGGGAAGTATCGTGAGCGATTGCAAGAGGGTTTACCGTTTTGGAACCGACGCCCAGGGCACCTGTGTCACTGAGGGCGACAAATCCATGAACTTCGCGCTTGGCGGCAAAGGCGCAAACCTTGCCGAGATGAGCCGCATCGGTCTGCCGGTTCCTGGTGGCTTTACCATTACCTGCCAGACCTGTGTCGAGTACTCCGGTGCCGGCAACGTCTGGCCCGAAGGCGCACTCGATGAGATCGTTGCCGCCGAGGCCGACCTCGAGGCCCGCTGCGGCAAAAAGCTCGGCGATGCCTCCGATCCGCTGCTCGTATCGGTTCGCTCGGGCGCTCCGTTCTCCATGCCCGGCATGATGGACACAGTCCTCAACCTGGGCCTCAATGACGATTCCGTTCAGGGCCTTATCGCCCAGACACAAAACCCGCGTTTTGCCTGGGATAGCTACCGCCGCTTTATCCAGATGTTCTCCAACGTCGTTATGGGCGTCGACGCCGACCTGTTCGAGAACGCTCTGACCCAGGCACGCTTGGTCGCCGGCGTTCGCGTCGATTCCGAGCTTTCGGCCGAGGACCTGCAGGAGCTCGTCGAGACTTTCAAGGGCATCTTCTCCGAGAACGTTGATGCCGCCCTGTACCCCGAGCTCGAGGTTGTTGACGGCAAGCCTGTCTTCCCGCACGACCCGGAGCTCCAGTTGCGCCTTGCCATCCAGGCCGTCTTTGGCAGCTGGATGAATGAGCGCGCCTGCATTTACCGCAAACAGCACGGCATCTCTGACGAGCTCGGTACCGCCGTCAACGTCCAGGCCATGGCCTTTGGCAACAAGGGCGAGACCTCTGCGACCGGCGTCGCCTTTACGCGCAACCCGGCCGACGGCACCAAGGAGTTCTATGGCGACTTTTTGGTCAACGCCCAGGGCGAGGACGTTGTCGCCGGCATCCGCAACACCGAGCCCATCGCCGACCTCAAGACCACCCCGGGCCTCGAGTCTGCAGGTGAGGAGCTCGAGCGCGTGTTCCTGACGCTCGAGGATCACTATCGCGATATGTGCGATATCGAGTTCACCATCGAGCAGGGTAAGCTTTGGATGCTCCAGACTCGCGTGGGCAAGCGCACCGCTACCGCCGCCCTGCGTATCGCCATCGAGATGGTCGAGGAGGGCCTGATCACCCGTGAGGAGGCCGTGAGCCGCATCGACCCCGCACAGCTCGACCAGCTCCTGCACCCGCAGTTCGACGCCTCCAAGAAGTACGAGGCGCTGGCCAGCGGTCTGAACGCCAGCCCCGGTGCCGCCGTGGGCGAGGTCGTGTTCTCGAGCGATGACGCCGTTGCACGTTCCGCCGAGGGGCATAAAGTCATTTTGGTTCGCTGGGAGACCAACCCCGACGACCTGAAGGGCATGGTCGCCGCCGAGGGCATCCTGACCAGCCACGGTGGCAAGACGAGCCATGCCGCCGTTATCGCCCGCGGCATGGGTACGCCCTGCGTTTGCGGCGTTGGGCGCTTCCACATTGACGCGGCAGAGAAGGTCGTGCGCATCGAGGGCAGCGACCGCGTGCTGCGCGAGGGCGATGTCATCTCCATCGACGGCACCCAGGGTATCGTCGTCGACGGCGCGGTCGACCTGGTCTCTGCAGAGCTCACCGGCGACCTGGACACCATCCTGTCTTGGGCCGATGAGATCCGTTTGGACGAGACCGACGGTCACGCCAACCACGTGCGCGTCAACGCCGACAACCCCGAGGATGCTGCGCTCGCGCTCGAGTTTGGCGCCGAGGCCATCGGTCTGTGCCGCACCGAGCACATGTTCCTGGGCGATCGCAAGAACATCATCCAGAGCTTTATCCTGTCTGACGATGAGGCCGTGAAGCAGCAGGCCCTGGCCGACCTGCTCAAGGTTCAGACCGAGGACTTCTTGGCGATGTTCAAGACCATGTCCGGCCGCGATGTGGTCGTTCGCCTGCTCGATCCGCCGCTGCATGAGTTCCTGGATGATCCTCGCGAGCTTGAGGTCGCCATCACCAAGAAGGAAGCCGCTGGTGCCAGCGAGGAAGAGCTTGCCGCCCTGCGTGCCCGCCTGCGTCGTATCGACGGCATGGTCGAGTCCAACCCGATGCTCGGCCTGCGTGGTGTGCGCCTGTCCGTCGTCTTTAGCGATCTGCCGCTCATGCAGGTTCGCGCCGTCGCCACGGCTGCTGCCCGCCTTATCAAGGAGGGTGTCGACCCACGCCCCGAGATCATGGTTCCGCTCGTTTCCATCACGGCAGAGCATGTCCAGACCCGCGAGGTCATCGAGCGTGTCATCGCCAAGGTTTCCGCCGAGGAGGGCGTCGAGCTCAACATTCCCGTGGGCACGATGCTCGAGCTGCCGCGCGCCTGCATGGTCGCCGACGAGATCGCCCAGCACGCCGACTTCTTCTGCTTTGGCACCAACGACCTTACCCAGACGACCTTTGGCTTCTCCCGCGACGATGCCGAGGCCAAGTTCATTCCGCTGTACCTGCACAAGAAGATCCTGAAGGACAACCCCTTCGAGACCATCGACACGGCGGTTCTCGAGCTCGTGCGCATGGCGGTGGAGAAGGGTCGCGCCACCAATCCCGACATGCACTTTGGCGTGTGCGGCGAGCACGGCGGCGACCCCAAGTCCATCAAGGGCCTGTTTAACGTGGCCGACGTGGACTACGTGTCCTGCTCGCCCTATCGCGTGCCCCTCGCACGCCTGGCTGCCGCTCAGGCCAAGCTCGAGGCCAAGCGCAACGCCTAGCGCCCCGCACATCGACGTCTAGTGTAGCCCCCTTCATGCCGCCCGTCTCATTCGTGAGGCGGGCGGTTATCATGTGCGGGTTTTGTCTTTTTGTCTGCGTAAAAAATTGTTCTTGCAGCAGAAACCCGCGCGTGTATACTCGAATACGTTTGTTCAACTACGTGCCGGCCAAGATGGTACGGCACCTCTAGAAGAGTAAGGAATTGCACATGGATTACATCCGCGCAATCGAGCGTCAGCAGATCCGCGAGGACATTCCTCAGGTTCGCGTCGCCGACAACGTCAAGGTTCACTACCGCATTAAGGAAGGCGACCGCGAGCGCATCCAGGTCTTCCAGGGCGACGTCATCCGCATGGCCGGCGCCGGTGCCCGCGAGACCTTCACCGTCCGCAAGATGTCCTTCGGTGTCGGTGTTGAGCGTACCTTCCCGCTTCACAGCCCCAAGATCGCCAAGCTCGAGGTCGTTCGCCATGGTCGCGTCCGTCGCGCCAAGCTGTACTACCTCCGCGACAAGGTGGGCAAGGCTGCTCGCATCCCCGAGAAGCGCTAAGAAGATCGCAGCGTCTGTCCACTCGTTTGGACACAAGGGTCACCTTCGGGTGGCCCTTCTTTTTATCTGATTTGCATGCAAGGAGGGCCTGGTATGGCCAACATGACGAGCTCGGTTTCGGCATCGCAGGTTGCCGGTGAGTTGGCGAGCGCTACGTTTGAGGAGATTCCCGCCCTTGTGGAGCATTATCGCGAGGACCCGCGCCAGCAGGTGATCAAGGCTTGTGAACGCGCCCTCAAACGCCATGCCAAAGAGCTTGCCGAGCGCGAGCGCGTCAATGACATGTACGAGCTTATGCACGAGCTTGGCGGCGATGGGGTGGTCGTTGGTGTCGACGAGGTGGGTCGCGGATCGGTGGCCGGTCCTTTGACGGTATGCGCCGTCTGTCTTCCTATGGAGCCGCGCGTCTGGGGCATCAATGATTCCAAAAAGCTCACGCCCGCGCGCCGCGAGTTGCTCTCAGTGAAGATTGCCGAGGTGGCGACGGCGATCGGTTTTTGCCATATCGCGCCGAAGGATATCGATGAGATGGGCATGGCCCGTGCTATCCGTACCGCCGTCGCGGGCGCCGTGGCCGATACAGGACTCGAGCCCGACTGCGTCCTCATGGATGGCAATCCCTTGGGCGCCGTTCCCAACGAGCGCGATGTGGTGAAGGGCGATGCCAAAATCGCCTGCATCGCCGCGGCGTCTATCATGGCCAAGGTCACGCGTGACGAGATGATGGTCGAGTACGACGCCGAGTATCCCGAATACCATCTGGCCGAGTCGAAGGGCTATGCAAGCCCCGAGCATATCGAGGCCATTCGCAAACATGGACTTTGTCCGCTGCACCGCGTGAGCTTTTGCGGAAACTTTCTGCAGACCGAGCGCCTTTTCTAGGCCAATTGTGGAGACAGGGACCTCTGGCGTTTTATAAACCTGCTGGTAGCGGGCCGTGTGCAAGGTGATTGTTGCGTGCGGCCCGTTTTTTGTCGGTATTTGGTTGGCGTTTGGTTTGTTTCCGGTACTTACCCGCATGAAAGGTGCCCTCATCATCGGGGCAATGCAGTGTGCGGGAAAGGAGACCCCATGTGTGCCGCAAGCAAAAAGAGCAAGACGCAGCAACTCAAGGAGCGTTGGGAAGACGGCGAGCTCGATTGCGGGTCGATTACGCCCGAGTTTATCAAGGAGCTCAGTCCTCGCGAACTTGGCATGTTGGGTGAGCTCATTACCATCGACTACTTTAACGAGCGGGGCTATACCTTGCTTGAGCAGGGCTATCGATGCGCCGAGGGCGAGGCCGATCTGGTGCTGCTCGACGAGCTCGACGATGTCGTGGTGATGGCCGAGGTCAAGACCAGACGCGTCGCTCTGGATTGCGCCACGCGGGTCTTTCCCGAGGAGGCCGTAGATGCTCAAAAGCAACGCCGCTATCGCCGCATCGCAAGTTGCTATCTCATGGAGCACTATCCGCTTAAGGCGATTCGTTTTGATGCCGTTGGCGTGACCATCCGTGGTGGGCATATCGCCGAGATCGAGCACCAGTACAACGCGTTCGATTGGCAGGTGTCGTGATGGCGTTCGATACCTTTGCCGTTCACGCAGCCTGTATCCGCGGCGTCGAGGCGATTCCCGTAACCGTCGAGGTTTCGCTTGCCGGTGGCATCCCGGGCATTCAGATGCTCGGTATCCCGAGTATGGAGGTGATGGAATCGCGCGGGCGTATTCGCTGTGCCATGCGCTCGGCAGGCTTCGAGATTCCTCGGTCGGGCATTACGGTCAATCTGGCGCCCGGCGATATTCGCAAGACCGGTAGCGGCTTTGATCTGCCCATCGCCATCGCGGTGCTGGCGGCCGATGGCCAGATTCCCCGCGACAACCTTGATCGTTGCCTTATCGCGGGCGAACTTGGTCTGGACGGTACGGTGTTGCCCGTCAAGGGTGAGGTGGCGTTCCAGCTGCTCGCGCGCGATATGGGGCTTTCCTTTATCGCGGGCAGGTCAGATCAGCATGTGCCGCTCGCGGGCGTGGACTGTGGCTTTATCGATCATCTCTCGCAACTTGCCCACGGTATGGACGATGCCGCGCGGCATTATCTGGATTCCGAGGGCGTCGAGGCGACCTTTGAGCCTGAGCTCGACTATGCCGACGTGCTGGGGCAGGAAGTCGCTAAACGCGGCATGGCGCTTGCGGCGGCAGGAGAACTCGGCTTGCTCATGATCGGGTCCCCGGGATCGGGCAAGACGATGCTCGCGCGTCGTATGACCGGCATCCTGCCCGAGCTTTCCGTTGAGGATCAACAGGCGGCGCTGTGCATCCATTCGGTTTTGGGTGAGAACATTGATGGCTTGTTGGCGGGGCACCGGCCCTTCCGCAGTCCCCATCACAGTATTTCGACCGCAGGTCTTATCGGCGGTGGGCGCCCGGTGCGCCCGGGTGAGATCAGCCTTGCTCATGGCGGCGTGCTATTTTTGGACGAGCTTGCCGAGTTTCCCACGGGTGTGCTGCAGACGCTGCGTCAGCCTATCGAACGCGGCTACGTCAGGATCGTACGCGTCGACGGGGCTTTTACCTTCCCGTCGCGCTTTCAGCTGCTGGCTGCGAGCAATCCCTGCCCCTGCGGCTTTTTGGGCGATCGTGAGGTACCGTGTCGCTGCTCGGCGGCGATGGTCGAGCGCTATCGGTCTAAACTGCGCGGTCCTTTGGCCGACCGTATCGACATGATGATCGATGTGACCCGTCCCGACCCCCAAGTGATTATCGAGGGTGCGGAGGGTATGTCGTCTGCCGAGTTACGTGACTACGTTGTGCGCGGCCGCGCTTTTCGCGCTTGGCGCGAATCCCGTATGGACGATGCGGATGCCGAGGCCGAGGATGACGAGACACGGTCCATTGACGGCGTCGTTTCGACCTTTGAGCTCGATGATGCGGCGGAGAAGTGTGTGCTCGGCCTGTCGAAGCGCACACATCTCACGGGTCGCGGCATCGTGCGACTGGTGCGTATCGCGCGTACAATCGCCGACGTCGCCGAGAGCGAGCAAGTGACGCAGGACCACGTGCTCGAGGCAGCGATGTACCAGGGAAGGAGGGACCAATGATGGCCGAGGGGACCTTCGAGCTGCATCCAGGTGACGCGTTGTATCCCGAGACCGTTTTGGAGCTTTCCGATGTGCCCCAGACACTCTATGTGCGCGGCAACCCCGAGGTGCTTTCGACGCCCGCGCTCTCCATCATCGGCGCGCGCAAGGCCTCTCCGTATGGTCTTGCCGTGGCAGAGCTTGCGGCAAAGGTTGCGGTCGAGGCGGGCGTGACGGTAGTTTCGGGCGGCGCGGTCGGTTGTGACCAGGCCTCGGGTTGGGCTGCGGTCAACGCTGGCGGCAAACACGTCGTGGTGCTGGGGACGGGCGCCGACGTGGTCTATCCGCGCTCGAGCGCGGGGCTTATTACGCGCACGCTCGATACGGGTGGCGCGGTCGTGTCGATCTCCCCGTGGGGCATGGGTCCGCGCAAGTTTGCCTTTCCGCGCCGCAATCGCGTGATCGCGGCCCTGTCGCAAGCCCTCTTTGTATCCGAGGCGGGTATGCCTTCCGGGACGTTTTCTACAGCCGAGGCTGCTATGGATTTGGGGCGAGAACTTCTTGCCGTGCCGGGGTCGATCCTATCGCCCGAGTCGCGTGGCACGAATTACCTCATTGCGAACGGTGCCTGCTGTATCATCGACGAGGAATCTATCGAGATGGCTATCTCACGCATCTACGGCACCCTGCGCTACTCGCGCCCCGATGCTCCCGGCATTGCCGACCTGGATCAAACACAGCAGACCGTGATGCATGCGCTCATCGCCTCTCCGCTCAAAGTCGACGACATCGCGGCGCTCGTCTCGCTCGATGCTGTCGGCGTACTCAAACTCTTGGGTTCGCTTGAACTCGAGGGCCTTATCGAGCGCATGATGGATGGAAGGTATGCGCCCTCCAAGTTTGCCCTTCACGCCCAGACGCCCTTCGGTCACAATGGAAAACGTGTCAATTAGAAAGGTGTTTGCAGATGCAGTTCGATCAGGTAACGGTTATCGGTGGCGGTCTGGCGGGTTCGGAATGCGCGATCCAGCTGGCAGACCGCGGTTTTGCCGTAAAGCTGTGCGAGATGCGCCCCCAGGTTAGCTCCCCGGCTCACCATACCGATCACTTGGCAGAGCTCGTCTGCTCCAATTCGTTTAAGTCGACCCGTCCGGATTCCGCGGCTGGTTTGCTGAAGGCCGAGCTTAAGCGCATGGGTTCAGTCCTGCTCGATTGCGCCCATCGCGCGGCTGTTCCCGCCGGTGGCGCCTTGGCAGTCGACCGCGTCAAGTTTTCCGAGCTTGTCGAGGCCGAGGTTGCCGCCCGTCCCAATATCGAGGTCGTGCACGGCGAGGTCACGCAGATTCCCGAGGGCCACGTGGTCATTGCCGCGGGCCCGCTGTGTTCACCGGCGCTGAGCGAAGAGGTCATGAAGCTCGTCGGTGGCGACGCCCTTGCGTTCTTCGATGCCGCGGCGCCGATCGTCGATGCCTCCACGCTCGATATGGACGTGCTGTTTTCGCAGTCGCGCTACGAGGAGCAGGGGAGCGGCGACTATCTCAACGCTCCGCTCAACAAGGAGGAGTACGAGGCCTTTATCGAGGCACTTACCACGGCCGACCGCGTGGTGCTCAAAGACTTTGAGGGCGGCGATCTGTTTCAGGCCTGCCAACCTGCCGAGGAAGTTGCGCGCACCGGCAAGGACGCCATTCGCTTTGGCGCCATGAAGCCCGTCGGCCTCACCGACCCGCGAACCGGACGTCGCCCTTGGGCGGCGATTCAGCTGCGTGCCGAGAACAAGGAGAAGACCGCCTATAACCTGGTGGGCTTCCAGACCAACCTGACCTTTGGCGAGCAGAAGCGCGTCTTCCATATGGTGCCGGGCCTGGAGAATGCTGAGTTCTTCCGCTACGGTGTCATGCACCGCAACACCTTTGTCGACGCCCCGCACGTGCTCGATGGCACCTTTGCCGTGCCTGGTACCGGCGTGCGCCTGGCCGGTCAGATCACCGGCACCGAGGGGTACATGGAAGCCGTGGCGACCGGTCTGCTCGCGGCGCTTAACACCTATGCCGAGGCAATCGGGGCGGAGCCTGTTGAGCTGCCCCGCGTGGGCGCCCTGGGCGCGCTCGTGGGCTATGCGACCGATCCTGCCACCGTGGGCTACCAGCCCATGCATGTCAACTTTGGCCTGGTGCCGCCACTCGAGGACGGTAAGCGCCGCAGCAAGCGCGACCGCTACCAGGCCTATGCGGACCGTGCGCTCGAGGCCCTTGATGCCTATCTGGCCACTCGCCCCGATCTGTTTGGAGGCGACCGGTCATAGCCTTTGACCTGTACGACACCGTCGACTCGTTTATCGCCTATATCGCACGTGTCGAGGGGCTTTCTCCCAATACGGTGACGGCCTATGGCTCGAGGCTGGAGCGCTTTGCTGCCTGGTGCGAGCGCGAGGATATCGATGCTTTCGCTGCCGACGTGCGCACCATTCGTCGCTATCTTGCCGAGCTTTCGCGTGAGCAGGTGGCTCCCCGAACGCTTGCGGCGCATCTGTCGGCTATCCGATCGCTCTATCGATGGATGGCTGCCGAGGGGGTCGTGGAGGGCGATGTGGTCTCGGCAATTTCCTCGCCCAAGCTCCCGCGCGATCTACCCGGTGTGCTGACGACCCAACAGGTCGAGGCGCTGCTCAAGACGCCTGATACCTCAACACCCGCGGGACTGCGCGATGCGGCGATGCTCGAGCTGCTCTATGCCTCGGGCGCCCGTATCTCAGAGCTCGCAGCACTCAATGTGGAGTCCATTGCGTGGTCCGAACGCACGCTGCGCCTGTGGGGCAAGGGGAGCAAAGAACGTATCGTCCCTCTGTATCGTCGTGCGCTCGAGGCGACGCGTCTCTATATTGAGGAGGGGAGGCCGGAGTTGCTCGCTCAGGCAAAGCGTCGTGACCCCGCTACCGGGCCGCATCCGCTGCTTATATCGGCGCGCGGTAATCGCATGAGTGCCGCCATGCTCAGGCGGCGGTTTCATATGCTGGCGACGCTCGCCGGCATTCCGGCCGACATCGCCCCGCATGCGATGCGCCATACCTTTGCGACCGACTTGCTCGAGGGCGGCGCGGACCTGCGCTCGGTTCAAGAGCTGCTAGGTCATGCGAGCCTGTCCACGACGCAGATCTACACGCATCTCACACCCGATCGGCTTAAGCGGGCTGTGGCTCAAGCCCATCCCCGCGGCGAATAGTGGCTGGGACGTCCCGCGCCGCGCTCAGGTGTGTGGTTTTGATTGCGGGTTGGCAGGAAGATGCATTCCTGCTATCATTCATCGGGTTGCTTCACGGCAACAGGTTTTTATCACGCACGCGCGGCTACTTCATACCGTGGTGCCCGGGCTTTGGTAGCACATGTCCGGGTTGGTTTTGGAGGATGACCCCGCGCGGAGGCAAACCACAGGAGGTTTAACATGGCTACCAAGATTAATATCCGCACCCTGCTCGAGGCCGGCTGCCACTTCGGTCACCAGACCCGTCGCTGGAACCCCAAGATGAAGCCGTTCATCTTCGGTGAGCGCAACGGCATCTACATCCTCGACCTCAAGCAGACCATCCTCGACGCCGACCAGGCCTACACTTTCGTCAAGAACGTCGCCAAGGGTGGCAATGTGCTGTTCGTCGGCACCAAGAAGCAGGCTCAGGAGGCCGTCAAGAACGCCGCTGAGCGCGCCAACATGCCTTACATCAACCAGCGTTGGCTCGGCGGCATGCTGACCAACTTCGTCACCATCCGCTCCCGCATCAACCGCATGGAGGAGCTTGAGGCCATGGTCGAGGACGGCCGCATGGCAGTGCTCCCCAAGAAGGAGCAGGCTGTTCTCGGCAAGGAGCTCACCAAGCTCCAGACCAACCTCGGTGGCGCCCGCGACATGAAGGGTCTGCCCCAGGCTCTCTTCGTCATCGACACCAAGCGCGAGGAGAACGCCATCAAGGAGGCTCAGCGCCTGAACATCCCCGTCGTCGCTCTGATCGACACCAACTCCGATCCCGACGAGGTCGAGTACGGCATCCCCTGCAACGATGACGCTATCTCTGCTGTCACCCTTATGTGCGAGCTCATGGCTGACGCCTGCCTCGCTGGCTCCGGCAAGGAGCAGGTCTCCGAGGCCGAGATGGCCGCTGAGCCCAAGGCCGAGTAAATCAGTCTTAGTTAATTCTTTTTCATCTCTTTGAAAGGAACCACAATGGCCCAGATTACCGCCGCTATGGTCAAGCAGCTCCGCGAGATGACCGACTCCCCGATGATGGAGTGCAAGAAGGCTCTCGTCGAGGCTGACGGCGACATGGACGCCGCTGTCGACGTTCTGCGCAAGAACGGCCTCGCCAAGGCTGCTAAGAAGGCTGGCCGCGAGACCAACGAGGGCGCTGTAGCCGCGTTCGTCTCCGAGGATGGCAAGACCGGCGCTCTGCTTGAGCTCTCCTGCGAGACCGACTTCGTTGGCTCCAACGCCAAGTTCACCGGCTTTGCTTCCAAGGTCGCCGAGGTTGTCGCCACCACCGAGCCGGCCGATATCGACGCTCTGCTCGAGAAGCCGATGGGCGAGGAGACCGTTTCCTCCGAGCTCACCGAGATGATTCACATCATGGGCGAGAACATGAAGATCTCCCGCTTCGCCGCCCGCAAGGCCGAGAACGGCGCTCTCGCTTCTTACATCCACATGGGTGGTAAGATCGGCGTCCTCGTCGAGTTTGCTTTCGAGAAGGCCGAGACCGCTCAGGCTGAGTCCTTCAAGGCCTTCGCTCACGACGTCGCCCTTCAGGTTGCCGCTGTCGCCCCGATTTGCGCTACCCGCGATCAGGTTCCGGCCGAGACCGTCGAGCACGAGAAGCAGATCTACATGGCTCAGGCTGCCGAGTCCGGCAAGCCCGAGGCCATCCAGGAGAAGATGGCTGTCGGCCGTCTGGAGAAGTTCTACAAGCAGTCCGTGCTCACCGAGCAGGAGTTCATCAAGGACAGCTCCCTCACCATCAAGAAGTACGCTGAGCAGGTCTCCAAGGAGCTCGGCGATACCATTACCGTCGTTGCCTTCGACCGTCTGGTCCGTGGCGAGTAAATAAGCTCTTGTAGCTGGTAATGAGCAGGCTGTGGGTTTTACTCACAGCCTGCTTTTTCATGGCTCCCCGTTAAGCCTTTGTTATCATATTGAGAGTCTAATTAAAGGAGGATCGCTTTGTCCGACATCCGATATAAACGCGTGCTTCTTAAGCTTTCCGGCGAAGCACTGATGGGCGACGGCCAATATGGCATCGACCCCAAGGTTACCGACCATCTTGCCAAGCAGGTCAAGGAGCTGCTCGCCGTTGGCCATGAGGTCGGCGTCGTTGTCGGCGGCGGCAATATTTTCCGCGGCATGGCAGGTGCTGCCGGTGGCATGGAGCGTGCTCAGGCCGACTACATGGGCATGCTGGCAACCGTTATGAACGCGCTCGCCCTGCAGGATGCCTTCGAGCACAACGATGTTCCCTGCCGCGTGATGAGCGCTATCCAGATGAACGAGATCTGCGAGCCCTATATTCGTCGCCGCGCTATCAACCATCTGTCCAAGGGCAACGTCGTCATCTTCGCTGCCGGTTCGGGCAATCCGTACTTTACGACCGACACCGCCGCGGCTCTTCGTGCGTGCGAGATCGGTGCCGAGATTCTGATTAAAGCCACCAAGGTTGACGGCATCTACGACAAGGATCCCGTCAAGTGCGCCGATGCCGTCCGTTTTGACAAGATTACCTATCACGAGGTTCTCGTCCGCGGTCTGCAGGTTATGGATTCCACGGCTACTGCACTGTGCCAGGATAACCGTATGCCGATTTTGGTCCTCAACATCGATGGCGAGGACACCGTCAAGCGCGCGCTTTCGGGTGAGCCCGTCGGCACGCTCGTCTATCAGGAGGATTAAGCATGGCAGAGAACATCACCGCCCATATGGACAAGTCGCTCGAGTCCCTCAAGCATAACTTCTCCAAGGTTCGTACCGGCCGCGCCAATGCCAACATTCTGTCCGACATCACCGTCGATTATTACGGTGTTCCCACGCCGGTCACGCAGGTTGCCGCCGTCAAGACCCCCGAGGCCCACATGCTGCTCATCGAGCCGTGGGACAAGGCGCTCATCAATGCTATCGTCAAGGCCATCGGCGCTTCCGATCTGGGTATTACCCCCAACTCCGATGGCACCGTCGTTCGTCTTCCGTTCCCGGCTCCCACTGAGGAGCGCCGTCGCGAGCTCGTCAAGGAGTGCCGCGAGTACGCCGAGCAGGCCAAGGTGTCTATCCGTAACATCCGTCGCGACTTCAACAACAAGCTCGAGCGCGATGAGGAGCTCACCGAGGACGATGTCCGTCGCGAGCAGGCCAAGGTTCAGAAGCACACCGATGAGTATGTCGCCAAGGTCGAGGAGCTTCTGAAGGAAAAAGAAGCCGAGGTCATGGAGATCTAAGGTGCAATACGACGAGCATAAACTGGTCGAGTACTTTGCCGACGCCCCTGCGGGCGTCGGTTTTTCCGACCTTGACCTCAATAACATTCCGCACCATATCTCGTGCATCATGGACGGCAACGGTCGTTGGGCCACGTCGCGCGGTCTTGCACGCACCGAGGGTCATAAGGCAGGTATCCTCTCGCTGCGCGAGATCATTACCGCCTGCGTGCGCCTGGGCGTCGACGTGCTTTCTGCCTATGCGTTTTCTACCGAAAACTGGAACCGTCCGCAGCATGAGGTCAACGTCTTGATGCATCTGTTTGCCAAGACGTTTATCGACGAGCTGCCGCTTCTGAAGCGCGAAAACGTGCGTGTTGTCTTTTTGGGCGACATTTCCGCGCTGCCCAAGAAGACCCGCGACGTTTTTGAACGCGGTCTTGCCGAGTGCGCCGATCACACCGGTATGACGCTGGCGCTTGCCGTCAACTACGGCGCGCGTGCCGAGATTACCCGCGCTGTCCGTCAGATTGCACTCGACGCTGCCGCCGGTAAGATCGATCCTGCCGCAATTGATGACGACATGGTGGCTTCCCACCTCTATACTGCCGGCCTTCCCGATCCTGAGCTTGTGATTCGCACCTCTGGTGAGCTGCGCCTTTCGAACTATCTGCTGTGGCAGGTGGCTTATTCCGAATTCTACGTCACCGATACCTATTGGCCCGACTTTGATCGTTGGGGCCTTGTCGACGCCATTTTGGCCTATCAGGGCCGTGACCGTAGGTTTGGTGGACTGAGCAAGACCGAGGAGGCTTAATCGTGTCCGATCGTCCCAAGGCATCTGCTCCCAAGACGCCAGTTTCCGCGGCGCCTGCGCGCAAGGCTGCCGCTGCGGGAGCACCTGCAGCAAAGAGCTGCACCGGTTCGTGGCTGGCGGGCTTTATTACCCGTGCCGCCGCCGGTATCGTCTACGCCGTTGTCTTTATCCTGTGCCTGGTTTTGGGTATCGTGCCCACGGCCATCTTTGTTTCTGTCATGAGCGGTCTGTGCTGCTATGAGTTTTTCCGTATGACAAGGCTCGATGGCAAGATGGCTAACGAGCGCATGGGTATCGCTGCCGCCGTACTCTTTCCGCTGTCGGCGTTGGGCGATTCGATGTTGCTGAATGCCCTGCTTTTTGCCTTGATGCTCGCTGTGGGCATTTGGTATGTCTGGTCGCCGCGTACCCGCATCTCTGATGTGGCCGTGACGCTCATGGGTCCCATCTACACTGGCTTTATGCTGTCGGCTATCGTGCTGCTGCGCGATGCCGTGCCCGGTTTTGCCGGCGCCCTGCTTTCAGTGGGCGTTTGCGCGTCCCTTTGGGTCTCCGATTCGTTTGCCTACATCGTGGGCAGCCGTATCGGCAAGCACAAGATGGTTCCCAAGATCTCTCCCAAAAAGAGCTGGGAGGGGTTTGCCGGCGGCATCTTGGGCTCGGTTTTGATTTGGCTCATCCTGTGGGCGACGCACTTCTACAAGCTCAGCCTGCCCTATGCGCTGCTGTGCGGCGTGGTCGTGTCCATTCTGGGCGTTATCGGCGACCTTATCGAGTCGCGCATCAAGCGCGGTGTGGGCGTCAAAGATTCCGGCAACCTTATCCCGGGCCACGGCGGAATGCTCGATCGTAGCGATTCGCTTATCTTCGGCTGCATCACCGCGCAGCTGTTGCTGATGATCGGAGGCGTGCTGTAATGTCCTTCCAGACGACGTATGGCCCCGATGGACGCCTTCGCGTTGCCATCCTGGGCTGTACAGGCTCTATCGGCACCCAGGCGCTCGATGTGTGCCGCCAGCATGCCGATCGCCTGCAGGTGACGGCGCTGTCCGTTAACTCCAGTACCTCCGAGCTCGTTGCCGCTGCCCGCGAGTTCTCGGTTCCGGCGGTTGCCGTGGCCGATGTCGATCATGGCGATGACGCCGTGCTGCAGGAGTTGCC
Source organism: uncultured Collinsella sp. (assembly GCA_934654515.1). Lineage (GTDB taxonomy): Bacteria > Actinomycetota > Coriobacteriia > Coriobacteriales > Coriobacteriaceae > Collinsella. The sequence continues at coordinate 36,826 of CAKUGA010000003.1, forward strand.
CGAGGGAACGAAGCTCGGCGTTGGCGCGCAGGCGGTTTGCGAGCTCGCGCGTCGCGACGATGTCGACTGCGTGCTTGTCGCTATTGTGGGCGCCGCCGGTCTCGAGGCGAGCCATGCGGCCTTGACCTCGAATAAGCGCCTTGCCCTTGCCAACAAGGAGTCCCTCGTCGTCGGTGGCGACTTGCTTATGCCGTTGGCGCAACCGGGCCAGCTTATTCCAGTCGACTCTGAGCACTCCGCCATCTACCAGTGCTATCTGGGGGAGAACCCGCGCGAGGCTCATTGTATTTGGCTCACCTGCTCGGGCGGTCCGTTCTTTGGCTGCACGCGCGACGAGCTCGATCGCGTGACGCGTGCCGATGCCCTCGCGCATCCCACGTGGGCCATGGGTGCCAAGATCACCATTGACTCCGCCACCCTCATGAACAAGGGCCTGGAGCGCATTGAGGCCATGCATCTGTTTAACTGCGACCTCGATTTCATTAACGTGGTCGTGCAGCGTCAGTCCAAGATTCACTCTATGGTCGAGTTCGCCGACGGCTCCGTGATGGCGCATCTCGGTGCATCCGACATGCGTATTCCCATCCAGTTCGCGTTCTCGTATCCCGAGCGTTGGGATACCCCGGCGCCTCGTATCGATTTCCGCGAGCTGGGGCAGCTCACGTTTGATGCTGCCGACATGGATACCTTCCGCTGTCTGGCACTGGCCGAACGCGCCGGCAAGACGGGTGGCACCATGCCGTGCGTGCTCAATGCCGCCAACGAGGTCGCCGTCGATGCCTTCCTGCACGATGGCTGCAGCTTTACCGATATCGATCGCATTGTGGAATCCTGCATGGACGCCCACGATATGCAGGCGATCGATTCGTTTGAGCAGCTTCGCGACATCGATTCGTGGGCGCGTGAAAAAGCTGCGCAGGTGCTCGCCGCAACCCGTTCCTAACCCATAAGGATTGCTTTTTCGTTTTATGGATACTGTTCTGAGCGTTCTCTCATCGGTCTTTTGGGGCCTGTTGATGCTTTCCGTCCTCGTGTTTTTGCACGAGGGCGGCCACTTTTTGGCGGCGCGTGCCTGCGGCGTCCGGGTGACTGAGTTCTTCTTGGGCCTGCCGTGCCGCTTTGATATCCATCACACATCGCGTCGCATTGGAACCAAGTTTGGCGTGACGCCGCTGCTGCTGGGTGGCTATGCTGCCATTTGCGGTATGGATCCGACCGACGTCTCGTGTGCCGATCGCGTGCTCGCGGCCATCTATCGCCACGGCCGGGTGACGGTGGCCGACCTTGCTGTCGAGCTCGAGCTTTCCGAGGAGGTTGTGCTCGAGGCATGCGCCCTTTTGCTGGGCTGGGGCTCTATCGCTCCCTGGTATGAAGAAGGGGAAAAGCCTTCGCCCAGCTACTATCCCACCAAGTACCAGACTCTGCCGCGTGACGCGGCGGGTTATACCACCTTTGACGGCCGTCGGTTCGATCGCGGGCATGCGACTGCCGAGGGCGATGTATGGGAACTGCCGTGCGACGAGGCCGAATTCCTTGCGCGCGAGCGCTCGCACACCTATTTGGGCCAGGGCTTTGTTAAGCGTGCCTTTATGCTGCTTGCGGGCATTATTGTCAATATCCTGACGGGTTTTTTGCTCCTTATGAGCATCTATTCCATCGCAGGTGTCACCGTGCCGGTGGATACCAATGTGATTGGCCAGGTTGACGAAGGCTCGATTGCCGCCTCGGCGGGAATCGAGGGCGGCGACGCGATTCTTTCGGTCGACGGAGTATCGTGCTCTACCTGGATGGACGTTTACGATGCCATCGGCAAGGCTGCCGGTAAGGACGATATCGCCATTGAGTACGAGCGTGACGGCAAGCAGCATTCGACCACGGTTGCGCTCAAAGAGGACGATCGCCTAGGTGTGTATGCCTCTACGCAGGTGGTCCGTTTAGACCCCATCACGTCGGCTCGCCTGTCGTTCTCCTATGTTGTGCAGACAGCGGAGGGCGTGATGCGCCTGCTCCAGCCGCAGCATACGATGGAGATTCTCGATCAGTCCTCTTCGATCGTGGGTATTAGCGTTATGTCCTCACAGGCTGCTGCTGCCGGCCCTGCCACGTTCCTTTCGTTTGCCGCCCTCATTTCATTCTCGCTTGGCTTTATGAACCTGCTGCCCATCCCGCCACTCGATGGCGGCAAGCTAGTCATCGAGATCATTCAGAAGATTGCGGGCCGCGAGCTTCCGCTCAAGGTCCAGACGATTGTGAGCTATGTGGGCATCGCGCTCTTTGCGCTGCTGTTTGTCTATATGCTTCGTTCCGACATCCTTCGATTTATTCTGTAGGGGAGTGTTTGGATTGTCTTTATCCCATCCTTTGCCTCGCGAGCTGACGCGCCCCGTGCATGTGGGCGGTGTTCAGATCGGTGGCGGCGCGCCGGTGGTGGTCCAATCTATGACCTGCACCGATACCGCTGATGCCCAGGCAACGCTTGCGCAAGTGTGCGCGTTGGCGCAGGCTGGCTGCGATATCGTGCGCGTGAGCGTGCCCTCCGAGGCCGCGCTTGAGGGCTTCCGCACCATCTGTGCCGAGTCTCCGGTGCCGATTGTCGCTGATATCCACTTTAACCATAAGCTCGCCATTGGCGCTGTCGAGGCTGGTGCCTCTAAGCTGCGCATCAATCCCGGCAACATTGGCGATTGGGCCAAGGTCGATGCCGTGATCGATGCCGCGGGCGCCGCTGGGTGCGCGATTCGCATTGGCGTGAACGCGGGCTCGCTTGAGCAGGATATCGCCGAGCGCGAAGACCTCACGCAGCCCGAAAAGCTCGTGATGTCGAGCGAGCGCTTCGTCAAGCACTTTGAGGATCGCGGCTTTACGAACATTGTGCTTTCGGCCAAGGCCCATAGCGTGCAAACGACGCTCGATACCTATCGAGCCCTGTCACGTGAGATTCCCCACGTTCCGCTTCACCTGGGCGTGACGGAGGCGGGAACCAAGCTCCAGGGCACCATCAAGAGCTCTGTAGGCTTGGGTATTTTGCTTTCCGAAGGTATCGGCGACACCATGCGTGTGTCGCTCACGGCCGATCCGGTTGAGGAGCCGCCGGTTGCCTGGGGTATTCTGCAGTCGCTGGGCCTGCGTCGTCGCGGTCCCGAGATTGTCTCGTGCCCCACGTGCGCCCGCTGCCAGGTTAACCTCATTCCCATCGCCGAGGAGGTCACCGAGCGGCTTAAGAACTATTCCGCGCCGCTTTCGATCGCCGTGATGGGATGTGCGGTCAACGGCCCCGGAGAGGCATCCGACGCCGACCTGGGCGTTGCCTGCGGGCGTGGTCAGGGCCTACTCTTTTCGCATGGCCAGATCATTGGTAAAGTAGCTGAGGATCAAATTGTCGACTCGCTTATGGCAGAGGTCGACAAGCTTATTGAGGAGAAATAAATGACCCGAGCAATGTATATGTCTAAGCTCTATGCGCCGACGCTTAAAGAGGATCCGGCGGACGCTGAGCTCGCCAGCCACCGCCTGCTGCTCCGTGCCGGCATGATCCGTAAGGAGGCCGCCGGTCTGTATTCCTACCTGCCGCTCGCATGGCGCTCGATCCGCAAGATCGAGAACATCGTGCGCGACGAAATGGATGCCGCCGGCGCCCAGGAGCTTATGATGCCCATTATGGTCGACGCCGAGCTGTGGCGTGAGTCCGGCCGTATCGATGCCTATGGCAAGGAGCTTGTGCGCTTTGACGACCGTCATGGTCGCGAGTTCGTGCTGGGCCCCACGCACGAGGAGACCGTCACGGCCCTGGTGCGCAACGAGCTGCGCTCCTATAAGCAGCTGCCCGTCAACCTCTACCATATCCAGGATAAGTTCCGCGACGAGTTCCGCCCCCGCTTTGGTCTGATGCGCGGTCGCGAGTTCATCATGAAGGATGCCTACAGCTTCTCCGCCACGCAGGAGAGCTTGCAGGAGGAGTATGACAAGATGAAGCAGGCCTACGCTAACATTTGCGAGCGCTGCTACATCAAGGCCTTGCCCGTCGTTGCCGACTCCGGCGAGATCGGTGGCGATACCTCCGTCGAGTACATGGCTTTGGCCGACGCCGGCGAGGCTTCTCTCGTCTATTGCGATGACTGCGGTTTTGCCGCCGATGATGAGGCTGCAAGCACCAAGGTCGTCGTGACTGAGGGCCCCGGTGACGGTACGCTTACCAAGGTTGAGACTCCGGGCATGGGCACCATTGAGGCTGTTGCTAAGTTCTTTGGGTTCCCCGAGAACGGCACGCGCAAGTCCCTGGCGCTCATCGATGCCGAGGGCAAGCCCGTCGTGGCCATCGTCCCGGGCGATCATGAGCTCAACGACTGCAAGGCCGAGCATGTCTTTGGCAAGGGTTATCGCATGATGACGGACGAGGAGCTCCAGACCTACGGTCTGCACAAGGGCTTTATCGGACCGGTTAACTTGCCCGAAGGCATCCGACTGGTCTGCGACGAGAGCCTGCGCGAGTCCAAGCAGTGGGCTTGCGGCGCCAACGAGGTCGACTACCACTTTACCGGCGCCTGCCCCGAACGCGACTTTACCGTCGACGAGTGGGCCGACCTGGTTACCGTCGTTGCCGGCGACCCCTGCCCGCACTGCGGCAAGCCGCTTTCCGCAGCTCGCGGCATCGAGGTTTCGCAGGTCTTCCAGCTGGGCACCAAGTACTCCGAGGCCATGGGTGCAACCTTTATGGACGAGGACGGCAAGGAGAAGCCGCTCATCATGGGTTGCTACGGCGTGGGCGTGTCCCGTTCGCTCGCTGCCGTCGTTGAGCAGCATAACGACGAGCACGGTATCGTCTGGCCGGTTTCCGTCGCTCCCTACGAGGTCGCGGTGATTCCGCTCGACCCCAAGAAGGAGGAGTGCGCTACCGTCTGCGACCAGATCGTCGAGGGCCTGTGCGCCGAGGGTATTGAGGTCGTCGTCGACGATCGCGACGAGCGTCCCGGCTTTAAGTTTGCCGATAATGACCTCATGGGCTTCCCGTATCAGGTCGTTCTGGGCAAGCGCGGCCTTAAGAACGGTACCGTCGAGCTTAAGGACCGTGCCACGGGCGAGCGCGATGATGTGGCGATCGATGAGGTCGTCGCCAAGGTCGCCGAGCTCGTAAAGGCGGCCCGTCGTTAATCGACGGCATCGCCGATAGCTGTACTACGGGACGGTCCCGCATTTCTCCAGATCGGGGAGATGCGGGACCGTTTTTTAAACCGGTATACTTAAACTCTAAAAGGAAAACCCCACAGCCCAAATGAGCTGCGGGGTTTTCCTTTGTGCCTCCGATGCGAATAAATCGCTCAGATATTACTGATAATCGACGACGTCGATCCAGTTCTTAAGGAACTCATCGTTCACGTTGCGCTTACGAGCGAGCTCGGAAGCGGCGACGATGCTCGTCCACTGACGCACGACCTGCATGGGCATGTCGGCGCGGTCGCAGTAGAGCTCCAGGTAGGCCTCGGCCTGGTCCTTGCTGTTGAGGGCAAAGAGCAGGTAGGTGGTTGCAACGTCGGCGGCAGGGGAGCCCTGGGTGGCGTGTGCCCAGTCGCAGACGTAGAGCTGGCCGTCGTCGCCAACGATGACGTTGGAGGGGTTGAAGTCGCCGTGGCAGACCTTGAACTCCTTGGTCATACCGTCCAGGCGCTCCTGAAGGTTGTAGCGCGTGGTGGCATTGAGCTGATCCAGGCTGTCGATCATGCGGGCGAACTTGTCGCGCTGACGGTTGAGCAGCGGGGAGGTGTAGCCGTGGATCTCGATCTGGAGGTCGACGAACATCTCGAGGTACTCACCGAAGCGCTGGGGCTCAGCAGTCATCTTCTCGGCAAGGGTGGTGCCCGGGACCTTCTCGGTCACAAGCGCCCAGCCGTTGGCGTTCTCGAGCTGGGAAACCTCGAGAGCCTTGGGGCTGCGGATGCCGCACTCATTGATGCGGGCAAGATTCAAAGCCTCGTTGAACACGTCGGAGACAGGCTTGGTCTCGTTGAAGACCTTGACGATCTTGTCGCCCAGGTCGTAAACGACCTTGTTGCCACGGCGGACGAGCTCGGTCTTGGAATCGGGTAGCAGCATGGTTGCATCCTTTCAACGATGCGATAGAAGCGACGGCGGGGGTGTGTGAAACACCCGTGCACCCCCGCCGTTAAAAACCGTGCTAAAACTAGCAGACGGCGTAGTCCTGGGGCTCGCGGCCGTAGTAGGCGTCCAGGTAGAGCTCCTTGATCTCGCTCATGAGCGGGTAGCGCGGGTTAGCGCCGGTGCACTGGTCGTTGAATGCCTGCTCGGTCATCTCGTCGAGCGTGTCGAGGAAGTACTGCTCGTCGACACCGTAGTCGGCGATGGTCTTCTTGACGCCGATGAAGTCCTTGAGCTCCTCGAGCTTCGTGATGAAGTTCTCGAAGGTCTCCTTGTCGTCCTTGCCCTCGATGCCGCAGTACTTGGCCATCTCGGCGTAGTTGTGCAGCGCGTTGGGGTAAGGATACTGGGAGAAGGTGCCCATCTTGACGGGGGCCTCGGCGGCGTTATAGCGCATGACGCGGGTCAGGATGACAGCGTTGGCGATGCCGTGGGGCAGGTGATGGAAAGCGCCGAGCTTGTGAGCCATGGAGTGGTTGAGGCCCAGGAAGGCGTTGGCGAAGGCCATACCGGCCATGCAGGAGGCGTTGTGCATCTCCTCGCGGGCGTGCGGGTCCTTGGCGCCGTTCTCGAAGCTGGAGGGCAGGTTCTCAAAGACGAGCTTGGCAGCACGCTCGGAGAGGCCCTTGGTGTAGTCGGAAGCCATGATGGAGACGTAGGACTCGATGGCGTGGGTCATGACGTCGATGCCGGAGGCAGCGGTCAGGCCGCGCGGGGCGGTCATGCAGTTGTCGGCGTCGACGATAGCCATGTTGGGGAGCAGCGCGTAGTCGGCGAGCGGCCACTTGATGCCGGTCTCCTTGTCGGTGATGATGGCGAACGGCGTGCACTCGGAGCCGGTACCCGAGGAGGTCGGGACGGCGACGAAGTAGGCCTTCTTGCCCATCTCGGGGAAGGTGAAGATACGCTTGCGGATGTCCATGAAGTCCATGGCCATGTCCTCAAACTTGCACTCGGGGTGCTCGTACATCATCCACATGATCTTGCCGGCGTCCATAGCGGAGCCACCGCCGACGGCGATGATGACGTCCGGCTCAAAGAGAGCCATCTGCTTGGCGCCGCGACGTGCGCACTGCAGCGACGGATCGGGCTCGACGTCGTAGAAGCAGTCGTGGGCGATGCCCATCTCGTCGAGCTTGGCCTCGATGGCGCGGGTGTTGCCATTCTTGAAGAGGAACTGGTCGGTGACGATGAAGGCGCGCTTCTTGCCCATGACGGTGCCGAGCTCGTCGAGAGCGACGGGCGTGGAACCCTTCTTGAAGTAGACCTTCTCGGGAGCGCGGAACCACAGCATGTTCTCACGGCGCTCGGCCACAGTCTTAACGTTGATCAAGTGCTTCACCCCAACGTTCTCGGAGACGGAGTTGCCGCCCCAGGAGCCGCAGCCCAGGGTCAGAGACGGCTTCATGCCAAAGTTGTACAGGTCACCGATGCCGCCGTGCGAGGACGGGGTGTTGATGACGATACGGCAGGCCTTCATGACGTGCTCGAACAGGCTGATCTTCTCGGCCTGGGCGGGGTGCACGTACAGAGAGGCGGTGTGGCCCGGGCCACCGGCGAGCACCAGGTGCTCGGCCTTGTCGACGGCCTCCTGGAAGTCCTTGGCATGATACATGGCCAGGACCGGGGAGAGCTTCTCGTGGGAGAACTCTTCCTTGGCGGGGTCGGTGGAGGTGACCTCGGCGATCAGGATCTTGGTCTTGGCGGGAACCTCGATGCCGGCGAGCTCGGCGATCTTGGCGGCAGCCATGCCGGGGATGCGGTGATCGAGGGCGCCGTTCTTGAACATGGCGGCACGCAGGGCCTCCATCTCGGCACCCTGCTTGACGAAGTAGCAGCCGCGCTTCTGGAACTCGGCCTTAACCTGGTCATAGATGGTGTCGATGACGGTCACGGACTGCTCGGAAGCGCAGATCATGCCGTTGTCGAAGGTCTTGGAGTGGATGATGGAGTTGACGGCGAGCAGCACGTCGGCGGTGTCGTCGATGATGACCGGGGTGTTACCGGCGCCGACGCCCAGGGCAGGCTTGCCCGAGGAGTAAGCGGCCTTGACCATGCCCGGGCCACCGGTGGCGAGGATGATGTCGACGTCACGCATGACCATGTTGGTCAGCTCGATGGAGGGGACATCGACCCAGCCGATGATGCCCTCGGGGGCGCCAGCCTTGACGGCGGCGTCAAGCACGAGCTTGGCGGCGGCGATAGTGCACTTGGCAGCTGCCGGGTGCGGGGAGATGATGATGCCGTTGCGGGTCTTCAGGCTGATCAGCGTCTTGAAGATCGCGGTGGAGGTGGGGTTGGTCGTCGGGATGACGGCGCCCACGATACCGATGGGCTCGGCGATCTTGGTGATGCCGTAGGCCTCGTCGCGCTCCAGGACACCACAGGTCTTGGTGTTCTTGTAAGCGTTGTAGATGTACTCTGCGGCGTAGTGGTTCTTGATGACCTTGTCCTCAAGAACGCCGCGGCCGGTCTCCTCGATGGCCATCTTCGCCAACGGGATACGAGCCTTGTTGGCGGCCATGGCGGCCTCGTAGAAGATCTTGTCGACCTGCTCCTGCGTGTACGTAGCAAAAAGCGCCTGGGCCTCTCGCATCTGAGCGAGCTTAGCCTCAAGCGCCTCTACGTTGTCCACAATTGCGGGAGTAGTGTTTTCCGGTGACTTTTTCACCATTTGTGTCTCCTTGCGATCGGAGATTTACCCTACGCCTTGCATGATAGCAAGAAATTATTCGGCGAACGGTCAGATTCCTGTAAAAGGCACACTAAAACGCTTCAAATAACTGAAGCGTTTTAACAAAACGATCCGCCTGCCGCATCGCCTCAATTATTGGGCGCAGGTCAAGCTACAAGGCATATCAGCTGGGCTACGATCCCTTTGACATCTGCAAACACTCATGTAAGTCTGTCCCCAATGAGTGCAAAAAAGGCGTCCTCCGTGGGGGAGGACGCCTTTGGTAAGTTCTATGTGAACGCGAGGTCTTTGACCCGGAGAGTCCGAGGTACTTGTTGGTAAGACCTTATTTAGGAGCGCGCAACCTTGCCGGACTTGAGGCAGGTGGAGCAAACGTTCATCTTGCGACGGTGACCATCGACGACGACGTAGACGCGCTGGATGTTGGGGCGGAACTTACGGTTGGTGACGCGGTGAGAGTGGCTGATGGAGCGACCGGCAACGGGGTGCTTACCGCAAACTTCGCAAACTTTGGACATAACTGACCCTCCTTGGGCGACAAACGAACATGTCGCGTTAACAAACAAGCCTGAACTATAGCACAGAAGTCACTCCCTGTGCGCAATCTACACAGAGATATTTCTCTTTTGGCGATAGTGCCCACGCCACGGCCCTGGACGTAGATCCGATTTGCGTGCAGCAGGGGGGATTATGCCAGCTCGCAACAAGGTTTTCAAGCTCGTCCCACAAATATATATAGGTTTATTGAGCGTAGGGTTCCGTTTACGGATTGCTCTGTATTTATGCTCGCAATTAAGCTCAAGGTTGGCTACACTATCCCTTGACCATTAAAGGGGTACGAGATACCCACATGGAATTACATAGCTGCCAAAGAGCAGCCCTTCCTGTGGGTGTCTGGTCCGCTTTGAGCGGTCGGGCATCTATTTTTTTTGACTGTGTCAGCAGTCAAGACATGTGAGGAAGGAGATCGATGGGCACGACTTCCCCCAAGGCGGTCATCATGGACGAGACCGCCGTCAACCGAGCGATGACCCGCATCGCGCACGAGATCCTCGAGCGCAACGAGGGCTGTGAAGACCTCGCTCTGGTCGGCATCGTCACGCGCGGCGACCTTCTGGCAAAGAAGCTCGCCGAGGCGATCAAGGAGATCGAGGGTGTCGACGTTCCGCTCGGCAGCCTGGACATCAGCTTCTATCGCGATGACTATGCGACCAATTTCGCTCCCGCGATCCACGCTACCAACATTCCCTTCAGCGTCGACGACAAGCGCGTCGTGCTGGTGGACGACATCCTGTACACGGGTCGCACCATCCGCGCCGCTCTCGATGCCGTCATGGACCTGGGCCGTCCGAGCCGCATCGAGCTGGCAGTTCTCGTTGACCGCGGTCACCGTGAGCTTCCCATCTCGCCGGACTTTGTCGGCAAGAACGTTCCCTCGTCGCACGAGGAGAACGTGCACCTATATATGAAGGAAGTCGACGGCCGCACCGCTGTCGAGATCAACGACGTCGCGCCGGGTTCCCACGTGGGCTCCGCGCCGCTGGGAGGTGAGTAGTACCGTGGCGTTCAACCATAAGCACCTGATCGACATTACCGAGTACTCCGAAGAGGACATCAAGCTCATCCTCGAGACCGCCAAGGCGTTCTCCGAGGTCAATGAGCGTGCCATCAAGAAGGTCCCCACGCTCAAGGGCAAGACCATCGTCAACATGTTCAACGAGCCTTCGACGCGCACCCGCAGCTCCTTCGAGCTCGCCGAGAAGCGTCTTTCGGCCGACAGCCTCAACTTTGGCGGCTCCTCGACCTCCACGGTCAAGGGCGAGAGCCTCGTCGACACCGTCGAGACCCTCAACGCCTACAAGATTGATTGCATCGTCGTTCGCGATAAGCACGCCGGTGCTCCCTACATCGTCACGCAGAACTCGCCCGCGAGCGTCATCTGTGCCGGCGACGGCAAGCACAACCATCCCACGCAGGCCCTGCTCGACCTGTACACCATCTGGGAGCACAAGGGCGACTTCCACGGTCTTAAGGTCGCCGTCGTCGGCGATATCGCGCACTCCCGTGTCTGCGGCTCGCTGATCCCCGCCCTTAAGATCATGGGCTGCGAGACCTACGCCGTCGCCCCCGGCACGCTGCTGCCGCCGGCGCCCGAGGTCCTGGGCTGCGACCACGTGACGAGCGACCTCGATTCCGTCCTGCCCGAGCTGGACGTCGTCTACATGCTGCGCGTGCAGCAGGAGCGCCTCGAGGGTGCTCCGTTCCCGACCATTCGTGAGTACCACAAGCTCTTCGGCCTGACCAAGGACCGCGAGAAGCTCATGAAGCCCGACGCGATCATCTGTCACCCGGGCCCCATCAACCGCGGCGTCGAGTTCGACTCCTATATGGCCGACCACCCGCAACGCTCCGTCATCCTGGAGCAGGTCTACGCCGGTATCTGCGTGCGTATGGCTATCCTGTATCTGCTGCTTGGAGGTGCCGATAATGGCCTTGCTTCTTAAGAATGCCCACGTCGTCGACCCGTCCGTCGAGCTTGACGGTGTCGTTGACGTCCTGATTGACGGCGACAAGATCGCCGAGGTCGGCGAGAATCTCGCCGTCGAGGGAGCCGAGGTCCGCGACCTTTCCGGCAAGTACCTCGTCCCCGGTCTGGTGGATATGCACGTTCACCTTCGCGAGCCCGGCTACGAGGTCAAAGAGGACATCGAGAGCGGCACCCGTGCAGCTGCCAAGGGCGGCTTCACCGGCGTGTGCGCCATGCCCAACACCGATCCCGTCACCGATAACGGCACCGTCGTGGAGTTCGTCAAGTCCCGCGCTGCCGAGGTCGGTCACTGCCGCGTCTATCCGTCGGGCGCCATGACCCGCGGTCTTAAGGGCGAGGCCATGTCCGAGATGGGCGATATGGTCGCCCGCGGCGTCGTCGCCTTCACCGACGACGGTCGCGGCGTGCAGGGCGCGGGCATGCTCCGTCGCTGCATGGACTACGGCAAGATGTTCGGCAAGGTCTTTATGAGCCACTGCCAGGACGAGGACCTGGTCGGCCACGGCCAGATCAACGAGGGCAAGGTCTCGACCCGTCTGGCTCTCGAGGGCTGGCCGGCTGCCGGCGAGGAGCTTCAGATCGCCCGCGACATCGAGATCGCCAAGCTGACCGGTGCCAAGCTGCACATCCAGCACATCTCCACCGCCCATGGCCTGGAGATCGTGCGTGCCGGTAAGGCCGCTGGCGTTCAGGTTACCTGCGAGGCCACCCCGCACCACATGTTCCTGACCGAGAACGACCTGGACGAGACCTACAACACCTCGCTCAAGGTCAATCCGCCGCTGCGTACCGAGGAGGATGCCGAGGCCATCCGCCAGGGCGTCATCGACGGCACCGTCGACGCTATCGTCACCGATCACGCTCCCCACACCCCGTGGGAGAAGGCCCGCGAGTTCGAGCTTGCGCCCTTCGGCATGATCGGCCTCGAGACTTCGCTGTCGCTCGTCCTCACCGAGCTGGTCAACACGGGCAAGATGAGCATGGGCCGCATGGTCGAGCTCATGGCCATCAAGCCGCGTGAGATCCTGGGCCTTGACCAGGTTCAGGTCAAGGCGGGCTCCGTTGCCGACCTGACCGTCTTTGATCCTTCCGCCACTTGGACGGTCGGCGAGGACGGTTACGAGTCGCGCGCCGAGAACTCCGGTTTTGCCGGCCGCACGCTCACCGGTCGTGCCACCGATGTGTTTGTCGGCGGCAAGCAGACGCTCGCCGACGGCTGCATCTGCTAGCATAGCCTTATCGCTTTTGTGCGCGGTGCCCTTGCGGTGCCGCGCTTTCTGTTCGCCTGAACCATGCAACCGCATGGGGGATTGGAGCGTCTATGCCCACACCTTCCACTGCACGCATGCACGACTTCGAGGTCGTCTCGAACCTGGAGATCGCCGACGGCATCTTCTCGCTCGTTATCTCGGCCCCCAAGCTTGCAAGTGCGCTCAAGCCCGGCCAGTTTGTGAACATTGCCGTGCCCGGCGATGCGTCCTCGCTGCTTCGCGTGCCCCTGAGCTTCTATCGCGCCGACGCCCAGGCCGGCACCGTCGAGCTGTGGTACGCCGTCGTGGGCGACGACACCCGTCGTCTGTCGCAGATGGCCCCTGGTTCCACCTCTAATCTGCTGGGCCCTGGCGGCCGCGGCTGGCTTGTGCCCGAGGGCACTAGGAAGGCGCTGCTCGTTGCGGGCGGCATCGGTGTTCCGCCCGTGCTGTGCCTTGCCGGCAAGCTTGCCGAGCAGGGTGTGGCCGTTGACGTGTGCCTGGGCTTTGGCACCGCGTCCAAGGCCGTGGGTATCGATGAGTTCCGTGCTCTGTGCGACACGGTCAATGTGTGCACCGACGACGGCTCGCTTGGCACGCACGGTTTTTGCACCGATCCTGCCGCCGAGCTGCTTGGCGAGGGCGGCTACGACTACGTGGCCAGCTGCGGTCCCGCCGTCATGATGAAGAAGGTCGCCGCCGCTGCCGCCGAGGCCGGTGCGTACTGCGAGGTGTCGCTCGAGCGCATGATGAGCTGTGGCTTTGGCGCCTGCAACACCTGCAATGTCGAGACGGTCGACGGTATGAAGGGTGCTTGCATGTGCGGCCCCGTGTTCGATGCTTCCAAGGTGGTGGTCTTCTAGTGGGTACCGTGAACATGGCCGTCGATTTCGGCGGCGTCAAGATGCAGAACCCCATCAACACCGCAGCCGGTACCTTTGGCTACGGTTGGCAGTTCCAGAACTTCTTTGATGTTTCCCAGCTGGGCGCCATCACCACCAAAGGTTGCGCTGCCGAGCCCTGGCCCGGCAATCCCGCGCCCCGCATGGCCGAGATTCCCGGCGGCATGATCAACTCCGTGGGCCTTCAGAACCCCGGCGTGGCCGCCTTTGCTCGCGAGTCCGGTCCGTGGCTCGAACAGCTGTCCAAGGACGGCTGCCAGGTCATCTGCCAGGTTGCCGGCCACTCCGTGGACGAATTTGTCCGCGCGCTCGAGATGTATGTCGAACTGTGCCCCTGGGCTGCCGGCTACGAGATCAACGTGAGCTGCCCCAACATCGCCGCCGGCGGTGCCGCCATGGGCTCCACGCCCGAGGGCGCCTCTGCCGTCATGGCCGCCTGCCGCAAGGTGACCGACAAGCCGCTGTTCGTGAAGATGGCTCCGGTCAACGTCGCCGAGATCGCCAAGGCTCTCGAGGCCGAGGGCGCCGACGGCCTTTCGGTCATCAACTCGATCCAGGGTATGGCTATTGACGTGCATACCCGCAAGTCGCGCGTCGCCAAGCCCAAGGGCGGCCTTTCGGGCCCGCTGTGCCACCACATCGCCGTGCGTATGGTCTGGGAGGTTGCCCAGGCCGTCGATATCCCCATCAACGGCGTTGGCGGCGTCATGACCGGTGAGGACGCGGCCGAGTTTATCCTGGCTGGCGCTACCTGCGTGTCGGTCGGTATGGCCAACTTCGTCGACCCGTGCGCTTCGCTCAAGATCGCGCATGAGCTCGAGGCCTGGGCCGAGTCCCAGGGCGTGAAGGACATCAACGAGCTGGTAGGTGCGTTCGAATGCTAGAGACCGATGCCCGCGACCGCGTTATCGTCGCCCTCGACTGCGACCGTGAGCGTGCACTCGAGCTCGCCCGCGAGCTTTCGGGCCATGCTGCCTGGCTCAAGGTCGGCATGACGCTCTATTACGCTGAAGGCCCCGAGATCGTCAAGACGTTCAAGGACCTGGGCTTCAAGGTCTTCCTCGACCTTAAGTTCCACGATATTCCGCATCAGGTGCGCGGTGCCGCCCGTTCGGCCTCGCTTGCCGGTGCCGACCTGCTTTCGGTTCACGGCCTGGGCTCGGGCGCCATGCTCGCTGCCTGCCGCGAGGGCGCCGAGGAGGCGCGCGAGGACCGTGCCAAGCTCGTCGCCATCACCGTGCTCACGAGCATGAACCAGGATTCGCTCAGCGAGATCGGCGTCGAGTCGCCGGTGGCCGAGGAGGCAGCGCGTCTGGCGAAGCTCGCCCAGGCCAACGGCATCGACGGTATCGTGTGCTCGCCGATGGAGGCCCACGATATGCGTGAGCTGCTGGGCCCCGATGCGCTCATCGTGACCCCGGGTGTTCGTCCGGTTGGTGCGGCGCTGGGAGATCAGTCCCGCGTGGCCACGCCTTCCCAAGCTATCGAGCGTGGCGCGAGCCACATCGTGGTGGGCCGTCCCATCACCGGTGCCGACGATCCGGTTGCCGCCTTTGACGCCATCGTTGCCGAGCTGGTCGAAAACGTCGCGTAAAAGATTCCCCTAAGTCACCACTTTTGGGTCTCATTAGCACAAAATAGCCCCTGTGCCTGCGTAAACTTTCCCATCCTTTGTGTGGAATCGCAGGTCAGGGGCTCATCTTTTAGCGCGATATATTGCACTTTTTGCAGGTATCGTCTAATCTATGGAGCCGCGATTGGGCATTTGGTACGTTTGACGTGCTAAAATGCCAAATATTGAATCAGATATAACCCAACTATTTGGAGGTACGAATGGCACTCCCTCAGCTTACCGACGAGCAGCGCAAGCAGGCTCTTGAGAAGGCTGCTGCCGCACGTCACGCCCGCGCTGAGCTTCGCGAGCAGATCAAGAAGGGCGAGAAGTCCCTCGAGTCCGTGCTCAACTCCGATGACCCCATCGCTTCCCGCATGAAGGTTTCCACCCTCATCGAGTCTCTCCCCGGTTATGGCAAGGCCAAGGCCGCCAAGATCATGGAGGAGCTCGGTATCTCCGCTACTCGTCGCGTCCAGGGCCTCGGCGTCCGTCAGCGCGAGCAGCTCCTCGAGCAGCTGACCAAATAAGTGAGCGCTCAGGATTCAAAGCTCTTTGTGATTTCTGGACCGTCAGGCGCAGGCAAGGGCACGCTCGTCACTCGTGTGCGCGAGCGTCGCTCCAACCTGGGCCTGACGGTTTCGGCTACCACGCGAGCACCACGCAAAGGTGAGGTCGACGGCGTCAACTACTTTTTCCTGACGCGCGAGGAGTTCGACCGCCGCGTGGCAAACGGTGAGTTCGTTGAGTGGGCCGAGGTCCACGGTAACTGCTACGGCACGCTGGTGAGCGAGGTCACATCCAAGCTCGCCTCCGGCTCGTCTCTGATTTTGGAGATCGATGTCCAGGGTGCCCTGCAGGTTAAGGAGCGTTTCCCCGAGGCCGTGTTGATATTTATCAAGCCTCCCTCGCTCGAAGTGCTTCGCGAGCGTCTGGTCGGTCGTGGAACCGAGACGCCCGAGACGATCGAGCTGCGTATGGCAAACGCCGCCGATGAGCTTGCCCTTGCCGACCGCTACGACGACGTCGTGGTGAATGACGATCTCGACCGCGCGACCGACGAGCTCGTTCGCGTTCTCGATATGCATGAAAGGATCTGAGGTCCGTGTCCGTTGTAAAGCCTTGCATTGACGATCTTCTGGAGAAGACCGATCACAACCGCTTCCTGCTCGCTTCGCTTGCCTCCAAGCGCGCCTGCGACATCATTAGCATGCTGCGCGGCCAGCACAACCGCGTGCTTGCCGTTCAGGATGTCGATGACATTACCATCGGCCTTTCTGGTGCCGATACCATCTCGATGGCTATGGACGAGATCGTCGACGGCGATATCTCCTACGATGAGGCCCGTTACGAGAAGGCGCTCGGCCACAAGGTTGCTGAAGCCTAAATGGCAGCTCGCGTCTGCTTGGTCCACTATCACGAGGTTGGACTGAAGGGCAAGAACCGCGCACATTTTGAGCATATCCTCATGGATAACATCAAGGCGGCCTTGGCCGCCTTTTCCGTGAATGCCGTGTCTCGAATTTCCGGTTATATCCTCGTGACCTTTAACGAGCATCAGGCCGACGAGGCGGCGCGTGTCATTCGCACTGTCCCCGGCGTTGCCCGTGTGTCCCTGGCATACCACACCAACCGCGACCCGCAGGAGTATTGCGCAGCCGCCGTCAAGGCGTTGCGCGAGTTCGGTCCCTTCGATTCGTTTAAGGTGCATGCCAAGCGCTCCAACACCGACTATGAGCTTACCTCCATCGATATCAACCGTCAGGTGGGCGAGGTGCTGTGCGAGGCGTTTCCCGATAAAAAGGTCCAGATGCACGACCCCGACGCAATGGTGCATGTGCTGGTGGTCCAGGGCAGCGTCTATGTGTATGCGCGCTCCGAGCGCGGCGTGGGCGGCCTGCCGGTGGGTTCTGCCGGCAAGGTTGTGACGCTGCTGTCTTCGGGTATCGATTCGCCCGTGTCGACGTGGATGCTCGCCCGCCGCGGCGCCGTGTGCGTACCGGTGCATTTCTCCGGTCGTCCGCAGACGCCCGATACGAGTGAGTATCTGGTGCAGGACATCATCCGTGCCCTTGCGCCGGGAGTCCAGATCGGCCGTCTGTACGTGGTTCCGTTTGGCGACTGCCAGCGCGAGATTTCGGTCACCTGCCCCAGCAACCTGCGCGTGATCATGTATCGACGCATCATGTATTCGGTTGCCGAGCGCATCGCGCATATCGAGGGCGCCAAGGCTATCGTGACCGGTGAGTCGCTTGGCCAGGTCGCCTCCCAGACGCTCGAGAACATCATGGCTGTCAACGAGGCTGTGAAGATTCCCGTGTTCCGTCCGCTCATCGGCTCGGACAAGCAGGAGATCATTGCGCGTGCCGAGGAAATCGGTACATTCGACATCTCGACCGAGGCCGCGCCCGACTGTTGTACGCTCTTTATGCCGCGCCGTCCCGAGACGCACGCCAAGCTCGATGCCGTTCATGAGGCCTGGGAGCTGTTCGATCACGAGGAGATGATCGAGCGTCTGCTCAAGCAGACCGAGTACATCGACTTTGAGAGCAACACGTATAAGGCTCCTAAGACCTTAAAACGCAAACATTCGGAGCTCGCTCCGCGTGAGATTTACCAAGATCACGAATAGTCCCTGCATAAACCGACGTTACGTTTGTATCGTCGGTTTTTTGTTATCTGGGTAAACAATATCAAAATGTTCATTCGCTGACGTGTGACTGAATAAATAGACATGTTTGCGCAAGGTTTTGGTCAGCTTTTGGTTTGACCGTTAAAACTGGTTTGCCCGAGCGGTTCGCTCGGCTGCGATTTCCTGACACGATGGTGTTGGGAGGTATTTGCTATGGCGCAGCGCGAACAACGCGAACGAGTTAAAAAGATGGACCGCTGGGCGGGCAAACTGCTCGGTCATAAGGCAGTGGTGATGGCGATACTGGTCGTCATCGCGATGGCGAGTGGACTGGCAATGGCGAACCTTGGCGGCGGTGCCGGCGGTGTGTCGTTTGAGCGCACTGATGGTTCGGGCACGTTAGTGGAGCCGGGATCCGGCGATGCTTCGAGTGGAAAGACATCTGAAGGCTCTTCGCCTAAGGCGTCTGCCGCGGCAGAGGTCTATGTTGATGTTGATGGCGCCGTTGTGTCGCCCGGTGTATACAGGCTCAAAGACGGGGCGCGGGTGGCTCAGGCGATTGATGCCGCCGGCGGGCTGGCGCCCGAAGCAGACGTTACGGGGCTTAATCGTGCATCCAAGGTCGCTGATGGACAAAAAATTCACGTTCCAACGGTAGGGGAGCAGCAGGCGTCCATTGCGGAAGCCGGTGTTGATGGTGGGGCTTCCGCATCATCGGGCGTGAGTGGCGCCACAGGCCTAGTAAACATCAATACGGCAAGCGCGGCAGAGCTGCAGACGCTCTCGGGCATCGGCCCCTCCATGGCACAGTCGATTATCGATGAGCGGACAAAGAACGGTGCTTTCGCCTCGGTTGACGATCTGATGCGTGTGTCGGGAATCGGCGAGAAGAAGCTTGCCAAAATCAAAGATTGCATCTGCGTATGATCGCGACCGAGCGCGAGCATGTGATGCCTCCGCGGCCCCTGATTCCGTGGACGATGGCCCTGTGTGCCGGCATGTGCATGAGCTGCGTCTTGGTGCTCAACATGGCCGCTGATGCGCTGCTGAGGGAGCGGGCGACGGCGGTCGGGCCGCTATGGGCCATTCCCGTTGCGGCGGCGGTATTCGTTGTGCTGGCTCAATCTTGTGCGCGGCTTGTCCCTTTGAAGCGGTGGCTGTATGCCGCGTCCGTCGGCCTCGTAGCGGGTGCGGTCGTCTCGGCGTGGTGGGCCGTGGGTGTGCTCAGTGCTGCGAAGACGCTCGACGGTCGAGCGGCAAGCAGTCTCGAGTTTGTCGTGCAGGGTGACCCATCCATAAACGATGACGTGTATTCCTATACCTGCGAGGCACGCGCGGACGGCAAGAACTTGGCAACGGTTCGCCTATCGTGTGATCGTGAGCTCAAGGTCGGGGCGCACGTGCGTGTTATCGGTCGCGTTTCACGTTTTGAGAACGATGCATATGGACGATCGCGTGTGCTCCGAGGCGAGGTGCGCAAGGTTAAAGCCGTTCGAGTCGTGTCGGTCGATGAGGGCTCTCCGGTGCCGCTGCTTCGGCTGAGAAATGGGCTGCATGCGTCCATCGCGCCTGCGACCGACCCGGCGCGTGCGCTCATAGCCGGTGTCGTCTGCGGTCGTTCGGCCGAGCTGCGCGCCCAGCCGGCGGGCGACTGGTTTTCGTTGACGGGAACGGCGCATCTTATCGCCGTCTCGGGCAGCCATTTGGCTATCGTGGGGTTTGTAATCGAGGGTGTATTGCAAAAGACTCGGTGCTCACGTGGTCTTCTGCGGGCGATATTGGCGATAACGCTTGTGGGCTACGCTGCCTTTACGGGCGCCTCTCCCTCGGCCGTGCGTGCGTGCTGCATGGTGTTCGCGACGCTTGTCGTAAACGGCGCGGGGCGTCGTCGGCACGGCCTTTCGGCGCTCTTCGTAACCATGTCCATCTTTGTGCTACTGCGGCCGACGGTGCTGTTCGAGATGGGCTTTCAGCTTTCATGCGCCAGCGTCTTAGCCATTCTGTGCTTTTGCCCCTATGTGACCTACGCTTTGGGTGAGCTGGGTGTGCCATCGGGCGTTGCCAGCATGCTTTCCGTCACGCTGTGCTCGCAACTGGCGACACTTCCCATTACCATTCCTGCCTTCGGTACGTTCTCGCTCATTGCTCCGCTGGCAAATGCGGTCATCGGTCCGGTGGTGAGCGTACTGCTCGCTGTGTCGATCGTGCTGGCTCCCTTTTCGCTCGTGGGACCGTTGCGGACTTGGGCGCTCGTTGTGCCCATGATTGCCGCCCGTTGCGTGCTGTTCTTCGAGCAGCTGTTTGCCGCCATGCCGGGTGCATCCGTGAGCGTGCCGCCCGATAGCATGTGGATTTACCTAGTGCCGTGTTTGCTGGCGGTTCTGCTGGTCTGGTGGCCTCGTCCCCGTGCGCGTCCTATGGCGGTGGGGCTTGCATGTCTGGTGCTCTTGGCTGCGATTCCGTACGTCTACTGGGATCGATTCGCTCCACCTTCGGTGACGATTCTCGATGTTGGCCAGGCCGATGCCATTCTTATTCGCCAAGGCGGTGCCGTGGCGCTCGTCGACTGTGGGCTCGACGAGCGTGTGGTGACGGCATTGGTGCGCAACAACGTGCACCATATCGATGCTGTGTTTGTAACGCATTGGGACGAGGATCACTGGGGCGGTCTACCTGACGTGTTGGAACAGTTTTCGGTTGGAACCATTGCCGTGGCAGCGAATGCGCTGGAGGATGCCCCTGCCGAGGTATCGAACCACTCTGGCGTGGAGTATCGGCAAGTGCGGCGTGGAGATGCCGTTGACATTGGCGCATTTTGCGCCCGCGTGATGTGGCCATTCGAGTCCGTGGATGGCGAGGGCAACGAAGACTCGCTTGTCCTGCTGCTCACCTACGCACAAGAGGGCAAGCGCTTACGCATGCTGCTGACGGGTGATGCCGAACTCGATCAAGAACGTGAGTTTGCGCAGGAAGTGGGGGACATCGATGTCCTTAAGCTTGGACATCACGGCTCTAAGGTCTCGGTCGACGGCGAGCTGCTGGATGTCTTAAAGCCCGAACTCTCCATTGCGAGCGCCGGCGAAGGCAACCGCTATGGTCATCCGTCGGATGTCTGCGTCGATGCCGTGAGGGAAGCGGGCGGGGCCTTCGCGTGCACGATTGAACACGGCGACATCACCATTACACCGACCGCGAAGGGCTTTGCCATGCGATGCCAGCGACCGTGACGACGTCGTTGGCGTGTGGTGGGCCCCTGGGCTAGAATGACACGGAACGAATACGAAGGCCTGCGGGAGGGGAGCGCAATGTCCGAAACCGGTCTGCTGCCGGCATATCTGATCGTCGGTACCGACGGAGTCAAGCGCGATCACGCCGTCTCGCGTATGAAAGCGCGTCTGGAAAAGTCGGGTATGGTCGAGTTCAACCTCGACGAACGCGACATGACCAAGGACCCCGATATCGAGTCTATTATCGGATCGCTTAACACCTTTCCCATGGGCAGCGAGTTTCGCTTGGTAATCCTTGATGGCTGCTCAAAGCTCGCCAAGTCGGTTTCAGAGCCGCTCGTCGAATACCTCACAAGTCCCAGTCCTACGACGGTCTGCCTCATCATCGCCGACTCACTTGCCAAGAACACGCGTCTGTACAAGGCGATCGCAAAGCTCGATAAGAAGGCCGTGATCGATTGCTCCGGCACCAAGCGCTGGGAGCTACCGCGCCGTGTGCAGCAGATGGCGTCGCAGCACGGCAAGTCGATCTCGACGGCGGCCGCCGAGGAACTCGTCTCGCGTTCGGGTGAAAACACTCGCATGCTCGATAACGATTTGGCTAAGCTTGCCCAGATGGTCGAGGCGCCCCAGATTGAGCTTGCTGACGTTGAGCGCTGGATCGTACGTACGGCCGAGGTTCAACCCTGGGACTTTCTCAACGCCGTCTCGGCTCGCGATATACAGCGTTCGCTCGAGCTCTTTAAGCTTCTGCCCTCCAAGAGCTACGTGTGGACCTACACGCTGCTATGCGGTCGCATCCGTGAGCTGATCGTTGCCAAGGCGCTCGATGCGCGCGGACAGGGTCGTGAGCTCGCCGCAACGCTCAAGCTCCAGTCCTGGCAGGTCAAGAATCACCTGACCTGGGCACGTCGCTTTTCGATGGCAGAGCTCATCGCAGCGCTCGAGGGTGCGGTCGATGTGGAGCTCGCGCTCAAGGGTTCGGCCGATTCTCAGACGGCGCTTTTGCTCTGGATTACGAACATCTTGAGAAAATCGTGATGATACCTGCCTATTTGACAAATTCGTTCTATCCC
>CAKUGA010000004.1 GCA_934654515.1 uncultured Collinsella sp.
ATTCGCGTGATGCAGTACATCTACGACAACATCATGTACGCCGAGCTCAACACCAAGAGCGACTACTGCCAGGTGTGCGGCTACGATGGCGAGATTAAGATTGTCGAGGATGACGGCAAGCTGGTGTGGGAGTGCCCCAACTGCGGTAACCGCGATCAGGAGAAGATGAACGTCGCCCGTCGTACGTGCGGCTACATCGGTACCCAGTTCTGGAACCAGGGTCGAACCGAGGAGATCCGCGACCGCGTGCTGCATCTCTAATACCGCCTCGGGGCTGAACCGAGAGGGCCGCTTGGGCTTTTGCTCGCTATTTCGGACAGTCCTGCGCAAGACGAAGGCCACATTAAGTGGCCTTCTTTGCGTGCGGAACTCATATCGAGCAAAAGCCCAAGCGGCCCTCTCGGTTCAGCCAGGTCGACGTAGCTGAGATGCAGCACGCGGTCTGCTCACTCCTCGAAGTTCTTAGCGGAAATTGTTTGAGCTGCGACTGCGACTGGCTTGCAACAACGGTTGAGCTGCAACAAAGTTTTTATTGGACCTCGAACCCTATACTCGATGTTCGCTTTGTTCATTGAGTGTTGCTCGCGAGGGGTCTGGAGTATATCGTTCCGCCCGCAGTTTCGCAGGCCAAAGGCCGAGAATGTTTGAGGACGGAATGATATACTCCAGACCCCCAGGAAGGTTACTTATGAACTACGCGAACATTAAGTATTTCGACATTGCTGATGGGGAAGGCGTTCGTACTTCTCTGTTTGTGAGTGGATGCCGTCGTGGGTGCAAGAATTGCTTTAACTCTGTTGCGTGGGACTTTGCTGCGGGTGAGTCGTTCGATCGTGCCGTCGAGGACAAAATTATTGAGAGTCTCGACCATCCCTTTATTGATGGCCTGACGATTCTGGGTGGCGAGCCTATGGAGCCCGAGAATCAGGCCGGACTTGTTGACTTTATCGAGCGTGTTCGCGCTGCTTATCCTACGGGGTCGGGGAAGACCATTTGGTGTTTTACTGGTGATGTGCTCGAGGAACTTATGCCGGGTGGTCGTCATCATACTGAGGTGACGGACCGTATTCTTGCCTGTCTCGATATGTTGGTGGATGGCCCGTTTATTCAGGATCTGTACGATATCACGCTGCGCTTTAGGGGCTCGAGCAACCAGCGCGTGATCGATATGAACGCTACGCGCGCCCGTGCTGAGCGCGAGGGTGTTGCGCTTTGTGATGCGGTTGAACTTTGGCGGGACGATCCGGTCTATTCGACCCATACTATGTAGCTTGTGGTCGATGCCGGAGGGCGTGGTACCATAGCGCGAACGTGAAATCGGAAAAGTGAGGCCCAGATGGTCGATCAGGAAAAAGTCGAGGCCGCCATCAAGCTGTTGCTTGAGGGTATAGGCGAGGACCCAACTCGTGAGGGCCTGCTGGAGACCCCGGCGCGCGTTGCCCGTATGTACGGTGAGATTGCCGGCGGTATGGATCAAAGTGCCGAGGAGCACCTGTCCAAAACCTTTGCCGTCGCCTCGAACGATTTGGTTATTGAGCGCGACATCACGTTCTATTCGCTGTGCGAGCACCATCTGCTGCCGTTTTATGGCAAAGCCGCCATTGGTTATATCCCTAACGGTCGGGTGGCCGGGCTTTCCAAGCTTGCCCGCACGGTGGAGGTCTATGCCCGCCGTCTGCAGCTGCAGGAGCAGCTGTGTGCGCAGGTTGCCGATGCCCTTATGGACTATCTTGCCCCCCAGGGGGCGATTGTGCTCATGGAGGCCGAGCATATGTGCATGACCATGCGCGGCGTGCAAAAGCCCGGCACCAAGACCGTGACGCTCGCTCGCCGCGGCGTCTTTGAGACCGATCCCGCGCTCGAGGAGCGTTTCTTTAGGATGCTGGGCCGCTAACCATGAGAGTCGTCAACGACTTTACATCGAAGACCGATGAGGGGACGTCGCGTCGCGGCTTTATGGCTTCGGGCCTGGCCCCCTTTGGCGCCATGCCTCGCATTGATTACATTTGTGCCAACGGGCTGTTCCGGCGGCACCTGGGCAACATTGCACAGTTGGAATCGGGGCGCATCTTCTGCCGCCACGGTATTGACCATCTGCTCGATGTCGCTCGCATTATGTGGATCAAGAATCTCGAGGAGCAGCTCGAATTTGACCGCGAGGTCATTTACGCCACGGCACTTCTTCACGATATCGGCAAAGATGAACAGTACGAATCGGGTATATCCCATGATGTTGCAAGCGAGCGCGTCGCTGATGCAATACTCGCCGGCATGCCCGATGACGTGGCGTTTGAGTCGGCCGATGCCGCGGCCATTAAGACGGCTATTCTGGGCCATCGAAAGCTGCGCGTGAACAGCCAACCGCTTGAGCGTCTGCTCTATGCAGCCGACAAAGCGTCGCGCGCCTGCTTTGCATGCCCCGCGCGCAATGCTTGCAACTGGAGCGATGATAAAAAGAACCTGTCGATTCGCGTGTAGTTGATTTGCGCGGTCGGGGTTCTAAACGAAGGAGACGATCGCGATGAGTAACAAGAAACTGCCCGAGAGTGCAACCAAGACTGAAGGCGCCGAGCTCGCTCGCCGTGGAAGGGGCGAAATATCCACAGCAACGGCGGTGCCTCACGTGAGCTATGACGATCTGCGCCATGCCGATCGTATTGTCATTGACGGCCTTGAGGTTTTTGCCAACCATGGCGTGTATCCCGAGGAGAACGCGCTGGGTCAGAAGTTCATCGTTTCTCTGGTGCTCTATGCCGACCTGCGCGCGGCGGGGGAGCACGATAACCTGGATGCCTCGATTGACTACGGCTCGGTGTGCCACGATGTTGATGGCTATCTGCGCGAGCATACGTTTAAACTCATCGAGGCGGCAGCCGAGGGGACGGCCCAGATGCTGCTGCGCCGTTATCCCTCGCTGCTTGGTGTGCGCATAAAGCTCGATAAGCCGTGGGCTCCTGTTGGCCTGCCCCTGGCAAGCTGCGGTGTCGAGATCGAGCGCGTGCGCTAGTCGACGCTAGAGCTTGTTGAGGGGTGGCTGCTTGAGCCGCTGCGACAGAGCTCTATTGTTAGGGCAGTACGTGTCGAGCAGGGCGTGAAACCGCTGGTTGTGGCTTGGCTCGAGCAAGTGGACGAGCTCATGGGCGACAACCATGTCGAGGCATTCGACGGGGTAGGCGGCGAGCTCGCGCGCGATGCGAATGGCGCCGGATTTGGGCGTGCATGAGCCCCAACGCGTTTTCATGCTGCGTACGGAAATGCGGGAAACGGCGACACCCATTGCGATTTCATATGCGTGCACCATATCGCGCAGCGCCGATGCGACCTCGGACGCATAGAGCTGGTCGATGTGGGCTTGGAGCTCGTCGGACGTTAGGCCGTCGAGGATTGCGCGCCGCTTAGCCTGTGGGCTTTCGTCCGATTCGTCGGTACCCATAAAACTTGCGAAGGTGGCCTGCTTGGGTCGCGGTGCGGGCGATGCAAAGTTGTGATCGAGTGCGTCCTGTACCGTGATGGGCTTGCCCCAAAGTGCAATGATGGACGAGGGACTGAGCGGCTCTTGCGCTGTCGCCTGACGTTGCTCGCGCTGGGCAAGTCGGCTGATAATCCAGGCGCTGTTGCGCTTCACAAACGCTTCGATGCGCTCGCGACTGGCGCCGAGCGGTGCACTGGCGTGGACCTCGCCGCTCGATGTGACGCGTAGGTTGAAGTTCTTGACGCGCTTTTTTGTAACGATGACGGGCAAGGACGTCCCATCCGGTCGGGATACAGAAATCGTAAATTGCTGCGTCAAAAGCGGTCCTTCAGATTGGAGGCGGGCCGGTATGCCGACCGTTCGACATGCCGGCCCGCTCAAGGGATGTGAAATTAATAACGCTCAAAGAAGGTAAGCGCGTTGTCGCTGCAGAGCTTCTGCATCACAGTCTTGCCAAAGTGCTTGGAGAGCATGTTCTGGAATTCGGGCATCTTGCTGGCATCGGAGAGGAAGGCGGGCACCTTGGCGCCGTCCCAGTCGCCGCCGAGCGCGATGACGTCCTCGCCACCCAGGTCGAGCCAGTGTTCGATATGTGCTGCCAACTGGTCGAAGGTGACGTCTGCGGCGGTTTTGTCGGTTGCGTCGTTGGAAAGGAACTCGCTGCAGTAGTTGAGGCCGACGATGCCGCCCATGTCGCGAATGGTGCGGAACTGGTCGTCGGTGAGGTTGCGCTTGACGCCGCAGACAGTACGGGAGTTGGAGTGGCTGGCGACGAAGGGGCGCGTGGCGTGGGCGACAACCTCGTCAAAGCACTCATCGTTGAGGTGGGAGACATCGAGCACCATGCCGGCGTGCTCCATCTGCGTAAGCGCCTCGATGCCGGCGGCGGTGAGACCGGCGTGGGTGTCGTGGCCGCTCGCGAGCGGTCCCTGCGCGTTCCAGCTGAGTGACGACATAAGCACGCCCAAGCTCTTGAGCACCTCGATCAGCGCGGGGTCCTCGGCAAAGAACGTGGCGTTTTCGATGGTGTGGATGCAAGCGACCTTGCCGTCTTTGAGCGCGGGGCGAATGTCTGCGGCGCTGCGTACATTGACCATGCGGTCGTGGTTGAGCATTGCCTGGCCGCTCATGTGCGCCATGATCTGCGCTTGGAAGCGCGCGGCGTGGGCGGTGGGAATCTCGTCGGGGACAAACGTGGCAAAGCACTGTGCCCACGGCGTGTTGCCGATCTTTGCGAGCGAGATGGCGCAGGCGTTGCCCTCGATGAGGTCGAAATCTTGCGGATGCGTTTCGTCGCCGGGGAAATAACCGTCGGTGCCGGCGGTAAAGCGCAGATCGAGATCGAGCGTGGCCCAGCCGATGCGGTCGGCGGTGTCGCAGTGTAGGTCAAATACGGGATATGCCATGGTTCCTCCGGTTGCAGCGTTTCTTTGCAAACTGTCTTTGAATTGTATGACTAGGGTATAGTTAGCGCCATATGTTCACGGCGGCTCGTATTGTACGCCGCCCCTATCACGGAGGTTTCCATGTCCAACCAGGGCAAGAAGGTCAAGACCCATTATCGCGGCACGCTCGATGACGGCACGCAGTTCGATAGCTCCTACGATCGCGGCGAGCCGCTGGAGTTCACCTGTGGCGCCGGCCAGATGATCAAGGGCTTTGACGCCGCTGTTGTCGACATGCAGGTGGGCGAGAAGAAGACCGTGCACATCCCGGCTGCCGATGCCTACGGCGAGCACAACCCCGAGATGGTTCTGACCTTCCCGGCCGAGCAGGTTCCCAATATCGAGCAGATCGAGAAGGGCATGAAGCTCTTCCTGTCCACGCCGAGCGGCATGCCCGTCCCCGCCGTGGTCATCGACGTGACGCCCGAGGCCGTGACGCTCGACGCCAACCACGAGCTCGCCGGCAAGGATCTCAACTTTGACATCGAGCTTGTCGAGGTCGAGGACTAGCCGATGTCTGTAAGCCTGGTTTCGACGACGTGCTTGGGAAATCTTAACGACCCGTCCTATGAGCTTCTGCTTCGCCGGGAGTTGGGTGGCGTCTTTGAGATTGATGAGCTGGTGCTCGATTGGGATCAGGCGGATGTCCGCGCGTTTGTGGGCACCACGGAGCTGGGACGCACGGTTGATATTGGACCGGGCGTTGCTGACAGTGAACGACTTACCGACGGTGACGTGCTTGCCATCGACCGCTCGGACACGGTGCCCGTGGCGGTTGTCGTGCGTCTGCGCAGCGCCGAGGTCTATCTGGTCGAAGTTGACCGCATGGACCCGATTGCGCTCGCGCATGCGTGTTGGGAGATCGGCAACATGCACGCGCCGCTCTTCCGAGGTGACTCGGATGATCATACCGTGCGCATGCATACGCCGGTGCAACCGATTTTGGGCCGCATGCTCCGGGGTATCGAGGGCGTTCGACTCTCGGTGGTTACGCGCGAGCTCGATGCCAGCCGACGCTTTGCGTCGAGCGCGGCAGATGTCGTTGTGAGCATGGCTCCAGACTTTACGATCGTAAAAAGGGCGCGTAAGTAAGCGCGCATATGCGCAAGACGGACTTTGAGAGGCAATCAATCAAAGTCCGTCTTGCTGTTGATGAGATGCTTTGGGGGAAGCATATGGGTCTTGAGGGAATCAAGCTGATCGCCTGCGATTTGGATGGCACGCTGCTGCATCCGGGGGAGCGTGAGCCGCGCCCCGAGGCGTTTGAGCTCATTCGCGAGTTGCATCGTCGCGGCATTGTGTTTATGCCGGCAAGCGGCCGCCAATATGCGAGCCTGCGTTACCTCTTTGCGCCAGTGGCCGACGAGCTGGGCTATGTGTGCGAAAACGGCGCCCTGGTCATGAGCGAGGGACGTGCCGTGGTTAAGCGGTCTATGGGGCGCGACCTGGCCATGGATATCGCGAATGCCGTGGTTGCGTATCCCCATGCCGATGTGACCCTGTCGTGCGAGGGACACCTCTACACCATGAGCGGCAACGATGCGTTTGTCGACCACCTGCGCTATGAGGTCCACTGCGATGTGGCGGTGGTTGACCGCCCCGAAGACATTGACGAGGATGTCATTAAGATTGCCTTCCAGACGCCCGAGGCGGAGCAGCCGGCGGCACTGGAGTATTTCGAGCGCCACTTTAGCGATCGAGTCGATGTCATGACATCGGGAACCGAATGGACGGACTTTATCGGGTTTGGTTCGGGCAAGGGTTCCGCGCTTGCCGACTACGGTCGCGCCCTGGGGATTTCGCCCGATGAGATGATGGCGTTTGGCGACAACGAGAACGATCGCGACATGCTCAACGTCGTGGGCCATCCCTATCTGATGGAAAACTGCAATCCTACCATGCGTGGCATCAACGACCGCGTCCGCTACGTGCGAACGGTCGAAGAGGAGCTGCGTCGCCTGCTCGCTGAGTAGGCTTTTGGGACATGCCTACCGGCAGTTGGGGCAGAGGCCTTCGAAGATAGTGTAGTGCGAGGAGACGTTCCAGCCGATTTGCTCGGACGCCTTGGTATCGAGTTGGGCGTCGAAGGGGAGCGGTACGTCGATGACGCGGCCGCACGAGGTGCAGATGATATGCGCATGCGGCTCGACAGTGCGATCGAAGCGGCTGCCGCCCGGCGTCTTGATGGAGAGGATTTCTCCCGCGTCTGCTAAAAGGTTGAGGTTGCGGTAGACCGTGCCGCGACTGATCTTGTCGTCCTGCTCGCGTACAGCGTTGTAGATCTCGTCGGCGGTGGGGTGGCTATAGCTTTGGCGCACGGCGTCCAAGACCAGCTTTCGCTGCCTGGTATTCCTTCTTTGCACCGCCATGCGCCTCGCCTCTTTTCTATCAACGGTCGTAGGTAAATGATACCGTATTTAGCACACAATACTAATAACGAGGAATGAAACCATTTTCATTGGCAAGTGGGGCTCGGGCCTGGGCGTCTACGAGGCGAAAACGCGTTCCCATGCGCTCGTAGGAGGCATGAAGCGCCTCGAGATGAGATAGGATGTTTGCCGGAGCTCCCTGTATCTCCATCTCGACTGAACCGTCTTCCATGTTGCGCACCCAGCCGGTGAGTGCGCGTGCCTGCGCGAGGTTGGTGTTGGTAAAGCGAAAACCGACGCCCTGGACTTGCCCCGCCCAGCGCAGGAAATAGCGCAGGGGAGTGTCTTGAGTGACCTCGTCGCTTGCGAGCACAGTAAGCCTGCGGCGCAGCTCGAGCTCGACGTTTGATGGTTTTTGAGGCTCTCGACTGCCGCCGGTGACGCTGGAGAAGAACGTATCGAAGAAGCCCATCGCTAGGCCTGCTTGCCTGCGTCGGCCGGGAAGGTAATTCCGGCCTGCTGGCGTACGGCATCCATGATGCGCAGTGAGATGAGCGTGACATCGCGGTAGTGTCCGAGCTCGTGGCGTCCCGCCGGGGTCTCCCAAATCTCTTCCTTTACGTTATCGATACCGCCGATGGCGCTGATAAAGTCTGTGAGTTCGTATTCCATAGTGTTGCTCGATTTGGGAAGGTCGAGCATGCGGCCGTTGTCGCCCTGTTCGCGCGGTGCCTCGGTCGCCGAGCCACGTACGACGTCGCCGCGGTAGTCGATGCGGACGTTGCGGGGCGTGGACAGATGATCGATCTGGATAGTGCCACGCTCGCCTTCGATCTGCGAGGGCAGCAGGTCATTCGTAATTTTGGAGTGCGCGAGCTCGACGGAGATACGGCCACCGCCGTAGCTGGCGAGGACGGAACCGCAGCCGTCGATGGGGCCGTGCGTGAGCTGTTGCGTGGTGGGGTCGAGCAGAGTGGACATGCTCGTAAGGCCGGAGGGCATGCCGAAAATCTCGACCATGGGCTCGACGGTGTAGACGCCGATGTCCATGAGGGAACCCGATGCCATATTGCAGTCGAAGATATTGGTGGCACGTCCCGCGAGAACCTCGTTGTAGCGCGAAGAATATTTGCCAAAGCGCAGCGAAGCGCGGCGAATGGGCGCAATCTCGCCTAAGGCGTCCTCGATGGCGTGGAAGGCGGGGTCATGGAGGGGGCGCATGGCCTCGAGGGCTACAACGCCCGCTGCCTCGGCGGCGCGGAAGACCTCCAGCGCCTGTGCCTCGGTGGCGCAGAAGGGCTTCTCGACGATGACGTGCTTGCCACCGGCGATGCAGGCAAGGGCCTGCTCGTAGTGAAGTGCGTTAGGGCTGCCGATATAGACGGCGTTGACGTCGGCGGCTGCCGCAAGCTCATCGAGTGAGGTAAAGTTTCGCTCGCCACCGCGCTCGGCGGTAAAGGCAGCACCGCGATTGGCATCGCGTGAAAGCGTGCCCACAAACGCGGCTTGGTCGTTGGCGTTGACGACTTGGATAAAGTCGTCGGTGATCATGGATGTGCCGATGGTCGCGATGCGCAGCATACGTCCCCCTTGCGTTGTTTGGTCTACAGGATGAGTGTAGCGCGGGAGAACGAAAAAACGTGCGAAAACGCCGTTACAGGTCGCTCTCGTTAAAGCCGGTGTCGATATCGAGGTTGGCGCCGTCGGCCGCCGTGGTGGCGAGCTCGTCGCAGCGTTCGTTGAGCTCGTGGCCGGCATGACCCTTAACCCAGATGAACTCGACCTTGTGCTTGCTCTTTGCGGTGATCAGGCGTTCCCACAGGTCGCGGTTCTTAACGGGCTGCTTGTTGGCGGTCTTCCAACCGCGCTTTTTCCAGCCGTCGATCCAATGCTTGTTAAAGGCGTTGACGACGTACTGCGAGTCGGAATGGACCTCGACCTCGCAGGGGCGGTTGAGCGCTTCGAGCGCCACGATGACGGCCATGAGCTCCATGCGGTTGTTGGTGGTCTTGGCATAGCCGCGCGAAAGCTCGGAGGTGAAGGTCTTGCCGGCGGGGTTGGTGTATTTGAGTACGGCACCATAGCCGCCGCGTCCCGGATTTGATCGGGCCGAGCCGTCGGTATAGATGATGACCTTCACATGGTTCCTTTCGCTGAGTGCTTCTCTCGTGAGTGACCATTGTAGCGCCATGCCCGCTGGGGGCCAGCAATCTACGATTTCTACCCCGTCTTCCGACTGTTAGTTGGCATGGATGATGCGGTCGAGCTCATCGAGATATTGCTGCAGCAGGGGAGAGGGCTTGCGCTCGTCGTGCATGATGTAGCCAACGTGCATCGTTGGGGCGTCTGCTAGCGGGATCGATGCCATGCCCCATTGCATTTCATTGGAGAGGACACCGGTCGACAGGGTGTAACCGTTCGATGTGATAAGTAAGTTAGTAAGTGTTCCGCGGTCCGAGATTCGTATGTTGCGGTCACAAGGGATATAGCTAAAAGGTTCCTCGGCGTAATAGAAGGAGTTTGAGGTTCCCTGCTCAAAGCTGTAGCGCGTATAGGGCGTGAGGTCGGCAAGGGACAGCTGAGGGCGGCGTGCGAGCGGGTGGCGCTCGCTAACGAAGACGTGGACCGTCGCGTCGAAGAGGGGATGGAAGCTTGCGCGGGCATCGGCGAAGGCCTTCTGCAGAACGCGGGCGTTAAAGTCGTCCAGATACAGAATGCCGATATCGCTGCGAAACGCGCGGACGTCGTCGATGATCTGGGCTGTGGTGGTCTCGCGCATGATGAACTCGAACTTGCTGTCGCGGCAGCGCTCGACCACGTTGACAAAGGCCTCGACCGAAAAGGCGTAGTGCTGGGCGGAAATGGCGAGGCGTGCTTGCGGGGTGCCGCCGTCCTCGTAGCGTGCCTCGAGCATGTCGGCCTGCTCTACGACCTGGCGCGCATAGCCCAAAAGCTCGGTGCCGTCGTTGGTGAGCGTGACGCCGCGGCTGGAGCGCGTAAAGATCTCCAGATGGAGTTCCTGTTCCAGGCTTTTGACGGCGTTTGAGATGTTGGACTGAGCGGTATAGAGGCGCTGAGCTGCGGCGTTGATTGAGCCGGACTCTGCCACGGCGATAAGAAAACGAAGCTGCTGGAGGGTCATCGGTGCCCGTCCTTTCGATAGCTATCTAAAAAACCGATAACAGGTTAGCGCTTTTAAGTGATTGACCGAGCGAAACAATGCTCGTACTATTCAAAACACACAAAGGCGGTAGGTAATTAAGCCGACCACGGAACCGGGATGCGAAAGGAGACCCGCATATGAATTGCTTACCAAGACGAATGCCGGGCTCCTGTTTGCGCCCGTCGGCGTGATCAGGAGACAGCGACTTACTTCTCTCTTATTTATTTACTTTCGTTCGATCAAGGAGATCATCATGAGCCAGTTCATCAACAACCCCGAGCACACCTTTGGTTTCGATACCCTGCAGCTGCACGTTGGCCAGGAGAGCGCCGATCCCGCATCCGATGCCCGCGCCGTGCCTATCTATCAGACCACGAGCTACGTGTTCCGCAACGCCCAGCACGCCGCCGACCGCTTTGGCCTTGCCGATGCCGGTAACATCTACGGTCGTCTGACCAACTCCACCCAGGGCGTCTTCGAGGACCGCATCGCCGCGCTCGAGGGCGGCGTGGCTGGTCTCGCCGTTGCTTCCGGTGCCGCTGCCATCACCTATACCCTGCAGGCACTTGCCCAGGCCGGTGACCACGTGGTTGCTCAGAAGACCATCTACGGTGGCTCCTACAATCTGTTGGAGCATACGCTCTCCCAGTTTGGTGTCGAGACCACGTTTGTCGATGCCCATAACCTGGACGAGGTCGAGGGCGCCATCAAGGACAACACCACGGTCATCTACCTCGAGACGCTCGGCAACCCCAACTCCGACATCCCCAACATCGACGCCATCTCCGAGATCGCCAAGAAGCATGGTCTGCCGGTTGTCGTTGACAACACCTTCGGTACCCCGTATCTGTTCCGTCCGCTGGAGCACGGTGCCAACATCGTCGTCCACTCTGCAACCAAGTTCATCGGTGGCCACGGAACCTCGCTGGGTGGTGTGATCGTCGACGGCGGTAACTTCGATTGGAAGGCGAGTGACAAGTACGCCCAGATCGCCGAGCCCAACCCCTCCTACCATGGTGTCTCGTTTGCCGAGGCTGCCGGTCCTGCTGCCTTCGCAACCTATGTCCGCGCCATTCTGCTGCGTGACGAGGGCGCTTGCATCAGCCCGTTCAACGCCTGGATCCTGCTCCAGGGCACCGAGACCCTGTCGCTGCGCGTCGACCGTCATGTCGAGAACACCAAGAAGGTCGTCGAGTTCCTGAACGGCGACAGCCATGTCGCCAAGGTGAACCACCCGAGCCTGCCTGAGCATCCCGATCACGAGCTCTACAAGGAGTACTTCCCCAACGGTGGTGCCTCGATCTTTACCTTTGAGATTAAGGGTGGCCAGGAGGCCGCTTGGAAGTTCATCGATCACCTGCAGGTGTTCTCGCTGCTCGCCAACGTTGCCGACGTCAAGTCGCTTGTCGTGCACCCGGCTACCACCACGCACTCCCAGCTCTCTGCCGAGGAGCTCGCCGAGCAGAACATCACGCCCTCCACGATCCGTCTTTCCATCGGTACCGAGAACGCCGAGGACATCATTTGGGATCTGAAGCAGGCCTTCGCCGCGCTGGACGAGTAAGGCGACTTGTGCAAGGACCCCTTGCGGCTCGATAGGTACAACTGCATAAAATGCCTGCTCAAGGCGCCTGTGCGAACAATGTTTGCACAGGCGCCTTTTTTGCATAGGGAGCATGCCAAAACAGGGTTTTTGAGACGCTTTATGCATGCGAGTTGTGGAAAACTCCTGTTGAGAGGATGTGAGTTTTACGCAATTGACGTGCACCTTTTGAGTAAAACCGCAGGTCGCGATTTGCTCGGGGTACTATGCAGCGCGATCGAATCACACGCAGCTTAAACGCAGCAAAAACGCACTACGGAGGTTTCCAGCTACATGAGGATCGATTCACGAAAACCGAAAGCCGCCGCCCTTTCCGCCGCTCTGGCTGTGGCACTTTTGGCGGGCGCCGGCGCAACTGATGCCCACGCCGCAACACTGTCCGATACGGTCGGATCTACGCCGTCCGAGGCGACGCTGGTACAGCCCGTCGACTATCGCGGCGATGGTTATGGCTCCATGCAGGAGTGGAACGCCTCGATGGAGGCCAAGCGCGATTCCTTGGAGATGCGCGCACAGATCATTATGAACATGTATGGCGACTATGCCACCGATGATGAGCGAGCCGTGTTGCAGGGTTGCATCGACGGTGCGGGTAACCTTTTGACGATGGGGGAGGTCGACGCCAAGTCGACCGAGCTCGACGAGCTTCGCTCCACGCTTGAGAACGCCAAGCGCGAGGCGCTCGAGGCGGCGGCCGAGGCTGAGGCCGCTGAAGCTGCTCAAGCCGCGCAGGCTTCGTATTACAACGCTGGTTATGGCTCGTCCAACACGTCTGCCGCGTCTTATGCGAACGGGTCGGGTTTGACGCGTTCTGCCGGCGTCAATAACTACAACGGTCGTCGTGAGACGTATTACAGCAGCAATGTGCTTTACCACTATCGTACGGGCGAGTGGACCCAGGATTCCGAGGGCTTCTGGCGTGATTCCGATGGCTATTACGTTGTGGCTGCGGGCGATATGGCCCAGGGCTCGACCTTTACGGGCTCCAAGGGCGATTGTAAGGTCTATGACTCTGGCTGTGCTGCCGGAACCACCGACTACTACACTGGCTGGTAATCTTTTCGGCTTAACAGATGCTTGGCGGACGGGCGTCTTTACCGAGCTTTCGGGCAACGTAAAGACGCCCGTTCTATGTATGCGCTTGAGTTAACAGAGCCCTTACCGTGGCGGTACGCCGCGCATATGGGCGCGGGGCACACTAGTTCATGAGAAATAAGGTCTTTCTCGTGGAGGAAGTGGTCTTGTGAACGCTCGAGATATCGCCGTTGCCGCCGTTGCGCTGGTGCTTGGCTGCCTTGGTCCTACGGCCGCGCTTGTCGCGGGCATGCAAGGATCGTGCGGGGCCGCTCCTATCGTGGTCGGTGCGCTGATCGTGGCTGCGCTGCTGGGCAGCGCAGGTGTGGTCCTTTGTCGCGATGACGAGGACGAGGCTCCGGAGTCGCAGCTCTAACCGTCGGGACATCGGCTGCTGGTTATAGATGAAGAAAAAAGCCGCCGTAAGGGGAACGCTCCTTGCGGCGGCTTTACTGTCGAGTCTGTTGACGTGGCGAATCGGGCACTACCAGCTTGCCTCGATTTCGCGAATACGCTGATAGAGCCATTCGTTCTGCGGCGCCTGGATATCGTGTTTGGCTGCCAGGCGGCAAATGGTGCCCGCGAACTCCTCGACCTCGGTCTTGCGTTGTGCGACGCGGTCTTGCGCCATCGACGGCATGCCGGCGGGATCGAGTCCCTCGATGAGGTGCACCATCTGCGTCAGGTCTGCTTCGGTCAGCTCGATGCCTTCGGCGTTGGCGACTGCAAGCGTCTCGCGCATGGCGGAAACAAAGCAGCGACGCTGCTCGGAGCCCTGTTCCGTGGCGCTTCCGTATGTGCCGCCGTAGGCCATGCAGGTTTGGTTGATGCCGTCGTTGAGCATGAGCTTGGCCCACATGCGGTGTGCGATGTCTGGCTCGACGGTGTGGGTGATGCCGCAGCGCGTGTAAAGCTTATCAATGGCGGCAACGGTCTCGGGGTCGGTGCCGGCGGCCGCGCCAAAACGAATCTCGCCGGTGTTGGTAAACGTGAGCTCGCCGTTGAGGAATACAGCATCCATGCCCTGGCAGATACCCAGGACGGTGTGCTTCCAGCCAAAGCGCTCGGCAATCTTTTGCTCACTGGTGATGCCGTTGCACAGCGAGGCAATGAGCGTGCTGGGACCCACGACGCGCTCCATGGTCCTGAGCGCCTGGTCGAGGCCGGTCGTCTTGACCGTGAGGATGACCAGATCGGCGGGCATAGCCTCGCTGGCGCGGACGGACTTGAGCGCGCAAGGTTTGCCGTTGACGGTGAGCGCGTCGTTCGCGTGGCGCTCGAAGCGCGCGTCGTCCATAACATATTCGACGGCGTCGTTGCCGAGCGCTTGGGCGATCATGCTGCCGTAGAGCAGGCCGACACCGCCTTTGCCGATAAAGGCGATCTTGTTGATCTGCATGTGAATCATCTCCCCATAAAAAGGCGCCCGCGTGCGGGGCGCCTGATGGATTGTAAGCCGCCGGAGCGCCTTGTATGTGCGGGACGGCGGATATATAGAAGAACGGATGCGCTGGACTTATGCCGCGGGGCAGACCGCAAAGACGCGCGCGGGGTACCCGACGCCATCGCGAACCTTGGGGAAGGTGCAGAAGATGACGGCGCCCGTGGCGGGGAGCTCATCCAGATGGTCCATGACCTCGATCTGATAACGGTCAACCGAGAGGATGTACTGCTCGCCGGGGTAGGGGTAGGCATCCTCGCGCGTGGTGATGGTCGCCGGGTCGGTATCTGCCGGTTCGTGGCCGATGGCGCCGATGTTGCGCTCTTCGACAAGCCACTTGATGGCGTCGAGGTCCCAGCCGGGGTAGTGGGGCTGGCCGTCCTCGTCCTTGTTCTCGAGGTCGGCGAGCTTGGACCAGTCGGAGCGGAAGGCGACAAAGGCGTCCTCGGGAATGCGGCCGTGCTCGTTCTCCCAGGTCTTGAGGTCATCGACGGTCAGAATAAAGTCGGGGTTTGCGGCGCACTCCTCGTGTTTGTCGATGACGCAGAGCGGATGCATAAACTCGATAGGTTCGATCTCGCCAAGGGAGCGGCCATCGACATGGAAGTGGCGCGGCGCGTCGACGTGGGTGCCGTACTGCGAGGCGACCGAATACTGGAAGCAGCGCATGGGCGCGAGCATGTCTTCGGGCGTGTCGGGCAGGTAGTCGAAGAGTTTGGTGGACTCAAAGGGCTTAAAGCCAAACCAGTGCGGAGTGTCGCACGAGAGCGTGTGGGTGAGGTCTACCCAGCGATAATCGGTGCTTTTGAGCTGGGATGCGAGATTCCAAAGGTCGAGCGTGGGCATGGGTGACTCCTTTCATCGGGCTTTTTGCTGATGTTAAAGCGGTGCCGTGACAGCTCGATTTCTGCTGCGTTACGATACGTTCTCGATTGCGATTCCACGATGTTTCGGCCGCGTGACCATTGTGTTTCGCCTTGCCGGGGCGCTGATGGCGAAAGGAGGGGCCGTGCAATACCGCGTTGACCCCAAAAGTGGTAACCGAATATCCGCTCTGGGTCTGGGCTGCATGAGATTTCCCGGTGCGCCGGGACACCCCGATGCGAAGACAGCCGATGCCATCATTTCCCGTGCGGTGGAGCAGGGGATTAATTATCTGGATACCGCGTATCTCTATCCCGGTAACGAGGTGTGCGTGGGCGCCTCACTTGAGCGCTTGGGGCTGCGCGACCGGGTGTTGCTGGCGACTAAGTTGCCGCACGCTTCGTGCAAGTGCGCGGAGGATTTCGACCGGTTTTTCGACGAACAACTGCGCCGCCTGCGGACCGATCACATCGACTATTACCTTATGCACAACATTACCTCGCCCGCCCAGTGGGAACGCGTGGTGGCGTTGGGTATCGAGGACTGGATTGCGCACCAAAAGGCTGCGGGGCGTATTCGCCAGATAGGTTTTTCGTACCACGGCAGTGCGGTGGACTTCCTCACGATGCTTGACGCGTATGACTGGGATTTTTGCCAGATCCAGTACAACTACGCTGGAGAGCGCTACCAAGCGGGAACGGCGGGACTCATGGCAGCCGCCGAGCGCGGGCTCGCGGTGTTTGTGATGGAACCGCTTTTGGGTGGACGCTTGGCGGACAAGCTGCCTCCGCGGGCCCGCGCCGTGCTCGATCACGTATGCGATCCGTACCTGAAGTCGCCGGCTGCTTGGGGCCTTTCGTGGGTGTGGAACCATCCTCAAGTCACGATGCTGCTTTCGGGCATGACCGATACCGCGCAGGTGGACGAGAACGTGGCATTGGCGGATCGCGCACTGCCGGATTCGATGACGACAGAGCAGCTCGATACCATCGCACGTGTGCTGGGAGAGTTTGAGAAATCGAATCGCGTGCCCTGTACGGGGTGCGGCTACTGCATGCCGTGCCCCAAGGGCATCAATATTCCCGGCTGCTTTGGCGCCTACAACGCGAGCTACGCGCACAGCTGGTTTACGGGCCTGTCGCAGTATTTTACGGCGAGCGCGGTGCGGACGAACGAGCCCAAGCTGGTGAGCAATTGCGTCAAGTGCGGCAAATGCGCACGTCACTGCCCGCAGCACATCGATATCCCCGGGCGCTTGGACGACGTACGCCGCCGTTTTCAGCCTGGCCCCGTGACGGCTGCGCTTAAAGCCTTTTGCAAAACGCGCTCCTCATGACCCTTTTATAACTTGCGGTGGAATAGTTCCTGTTTGCGGCAGAATGGGGCTTAAACAGGAACTATTCCACCGCAACTGAAGGGGGCCGTCGTGGGCCATCGGGATTCATGTGATGATTTGCGCGAGGTTCGTTGGGGCGTTTTGGGCACTGGGCACATTTCGCATCGATTTGCATCGTCGCTCAAGGAGGTGGACGGGGCACGGCTTGTGGCTGCCGCCGGTCGCACCCCTTCGCATGTTGAGGAGTTTTGCAGGGCGTTTTCGATTGATGCCGCGCACAGTTATGCCACGGCTGACGATAGCGGCGATGCGGCTTATGACGCGCTGATTGCCGACCCCGATGTCGACGCAATCTACTTGGCTCTTCCGCATGGCATGCATACGCGTTGGGCCTGTCGCGCGCTGCGCGCCGGAAAGGCCGTGCTGTGCGAAAAGCCGGCCGTTTTGAGTGAGGAAGAGGCTCTCTCGATTTCCTCCGCCTCTCGCGAGCACGGCGTGCTGTTTATGGAGGCGATGAAGAATCGGTTTTGCCCGATGCGCACTCGCGTGAAGGGTTTGCTTGCGTCGGACGAGCTCGGCTGTATCGTCTCGATCGAAAGCGTGCAAAAACTCGATTATGGTGAGCCCCCTTCGAGTTATCTGCTCGATCCGTTGCAGGGTGGCTGTCTATATGACATGGGCTGCTATGCGGTCGGGTGGTTTGAGGATCTGCTTGCGGGTGCGTGCGATGTTTCGTCTCGTGAAGTTCGCTGGCGTGACGTATCGGGCGGCCGCGTGGATTGGGCCGATGAGATCCATATGAGTGTCGGCGGTATACCCATTCATATGGTGTACGACGGCAAAGCAGCATATGAAAGCCGCTTAACGATTGCCTGCGAGCGGGGCTCGTTGGAAATCGAGCGCCTCCATCGCCCCGAGCTCGCCCATGTGAAGTACTCCGACGGTCGAGTGCTCGAAATCGACGCCCCATTTGAGGTCGATGATTTTTACGGCGAAGCTTCGCATGCGACCCAGCTCATCCGGGCGGGGAAACTCGAGAGTCCCGTCATGCCCCTTGCCGCCACACAGCGCTGCGCGCAGATCATCGATGCGATTCGCTTGACGCTCTAGGCTGCGGTGCTGGTGCTCAAGGGGGCTCGGCGGACCGTGCCCCCGATGCCCCTTTTATATCTTGCGGTGGAATACGGTCTGTTTGCGCCAAAATAAGGCACCAATAGACCGTATTTCACCGCAACTGATGAGGGGGAGTTGGAGATGCTAACGATCGGGTGTCATCTTTCGACGACGAAGGGCTATCGGGCAATGGGGGAGACGGCGTTGTCCATTGGTGCCAATACCTTTGCGTTCTTTACGCGCAACCCGCGCGGTGGCAAGGCAAAAGAACTTGACATGGATGACGTGGCGGCTCTGCGCGAGCTTATGGCACAAAACGACTTTGGACCGCTGGTGGCGCATGCCCCGTATACCTACAACCCCTGTTCTGCCAAAGAGCGGGCGCGCGAGTTTGCCTTGGAGGCAATGGCCGAGGACTTGCAGCGTCTGGAAGCACTGCCCGGCAACTACTACAACTTCCATCCCGGTGCGCATGTGGGACAGGGCTCCGACGTCGGCATTCAGATGATTGTCGACACGCTGTGCCAGGTGATGTTTGAGGGGCAGCAGACGACGGTATTACTCGAGACCATGGCAGGCAAGGGCACCGAGGTGGGCCGTAGCTTTGAAGAACTGGCGTGCATTATCGAGGGCGTTGCCGCCAAGCGCCCAGAGCTGTCCGATAAGCTGGGCGTTTGTTTGGACACCTGCCATGTGAGCGATGCCGGCTACGACATCATCCATGATCTGGACGGCGTACTCGACGAGTTCGACCGCGTGGTGGGTATCGAGCGCTTGCATGCCGTACATATCAACGATTCGAAGAACCCTTGTGGCGCCCATAAAGATCGTCACGAGTGCATCGGCAAGGGATACCTTGGCAGCGAGGAATTTGGTGGCGGTATGCAGGTTATGCAGAATATTGTATCGAATGGCCGTTTGCGTTCGCTGCCGTTTATTTTGGAGACTCCGAACGAACTTGCAGGTTATGCAGCTGAAATTAGACTATTAAGGTCATTGCAGCAGTAATGACTGTCACAAAGTAGAGTATTCCATTCACATTATGGGTTTGTTTCAATCAGTTTTCTCATTGCAGATTCGTAATTCCGGGTGCATAATAGCCAACAGTTTTTGCAGACCTCTGAATCAAACGAGGTCACCGGAAGGAGACTGATTATGAAGCTGAAGAAGCTCGGCGCATTTGCCGCCACGGGTGCTATGGCGCTCGCCCTTGCTCTGACGGGCTGCGGCTCGTCCAACGCCACCTCTGGTTCTGATGCTGGTTCCAGCAGCTCTGACGACGCTAAGGTCGAGAAGGTCGACGGCTCCAAGGAGTACGCGCTCGTCAAGGACGGTACGCTGACCGTCGGCACCTCTGCCGAGTACGCTCCGTTTGAGTACAAGGATGACAACGGCGATTATCAGGGCTTTGACCTTGAGCTCATCAAGGCTATCGGCGACAAGCTGGGCCTGGATGTCGAGTATGTCAACAATGACTTTGACACGCTGGTTCCGGGCGTCGCTTCGGGCGCCAAGTATGACGTCTCCATCGCGGCTATCACCGACACTCCCGAGCGTGAGAAGGAAGTCACTTTCTCCGATTCCTACTACATGGACGATCAGGCTATCGTGACCAAGGTCGATAACACCGACATCACGGCCGACAACTACAGCGAGAAGCTCAACAACGCCGACGCTACCATCATCGTCCAGTCTGGCTCGACCGCCGAGGCCTTTGCCCAGGAGAACTTCCCCAAGGCCAAGATCGTCCCCTACAAGGACGCCACCGAGTGCTTCAGCGCCCTGCAGTCCGATAAGGGCGACGCTGTAGTTACCAACCGCTCCGTTGCCAGCCAGCTGACCGCCGAGCAGTTCAACACCTGCCAGACCATCAAGCAGATCAGCACCGGCGAGGAGTACGCCATCGCCATCAAC
The DNA here is from genome assembly GCA_934654515.1 of uncultured Collinsella sp. GTDB lineage: Bacteria > Actinomycetota > Coriobacteriia > Coriobacteriales > Coriobacteriaceae > Collinsella. The sequence goes on from CAKUGA010000004.1 coordinate 19,795, forward strand.
CAGGGCAATACCAAGCTCAAGGACGACATCAATCAGGCCATCAAGGACCTGACCGACGACGGTACCGTCGACGCCCTCATGGCTAAGTACAATATCAAGTAAAATAGCTACTTGATTGCGCGCGGGCCCTTTCCGTTTTGCGGAGAGGGCCTTTGCGCTTCTCTTGACGGAAAGCGTTTCCGTCTCTTTTTGCCGGCAACTTCTACGATAGGAGCCACCTTGTCTCGACTGAACAAAGGGGCCGCGGAACAGCGTTTTTCACTGCCCGCCTTGCTCCAAAAGCTAGCCTGCGTCATGGCCGTGGCGCTCGCGCTGGTGTGCGCGGGGGCATATGCGCCCACGACCGCCCAGGCGCTTGAGACCGCAAAGATTACCGCCCGACCCAACACCGGTTCGGGCAGCGCTGTGGTCGGCGGCACCGAGACACGCATTACCTGGGAAGTTCAGGCCGATGCCGACGAGGAGCTGAGCGGTCTTTCGCTGACGTTTGTTGACGGTACGACGTTTGACACCGATGACACGCGATTGACGATGCTCTCGGGCGAGGACCTCATGGATCGTACGCCCATGAAGCCCACGTGCAAGGCTGACGGCCAGACGCTCAAGATCGACTTTGGCGAGACGGCGCCTGCCGGCGGCTTTTTCCGTGTCGAGGTTTACGGCGTGACGTTTCCCGTCGAGGGCGGCGAAGAGGCCTTTAGCGGCACCTATACGCTCGCCGACGGTTCGACCAAGAAGATTTCTAAGATTCCTTCCGTCGAGATTAAGGGCGTGACGGCCTTCGATAACTTCCTGGCTGACCTTAAGGAGCAGCCGTGGGTCGAGGCGTGGAACTCCAATATGTTCCTGCGCCTGTTCCTGAACCCGGTCATTTTGGTCCAGAGCCTGCCGATCGTCTTCAAGGGCTTCCTTATGTCGCTCTCGATCGTGCTCGTGGCATTTCCGTTGGCCATTCCCTTTGGCTTTGCGCTGTCGCTCATGCGCATTTCCAAGTCGCGCATCCTTCGCTGCCTTGCCGGCATCTATGTGAATATCATCCGCGGCACGCCGGCGTTCTTGCAGATCTACATTGCGTTCTTTGGCTTGCCGCTGGCCGGTGTCAAAGTGGACGACTATGTGCTGGGTGTTATCGTCATGGCCATGAACTCGTCTGCGTACCTGTGCGAGATCTTCCGTGCCGGTATTCAGTCGATCCCCAAGGGCCAAAACGAGGCTGCTCGCTCGCTGGGCATGAATGCCTTCCAGACGCTGCTCTATGTCATGATTCCGCAGACGTTCCGCAATGTCCTGCCTACGCTGACCAGCGAGTTCATCCTGCTCTACAAGGACACGTCGCTGCTTGCCGCCGTGGGTGTCGTCGAGATCGTCATGAACGCCCGCACCATCGTGGCCACGACGGGCTCCATCACGCCGTATGTGGTTGCCGCTCTGTTCTATCTGGTCATTACCCTGCCGCTTGCGCGCTTGGTGAGCGGTCTTGAGGCGAGACTTCTGGGGACGGCCGAAACCAAAAAGAAGCGTCCCACCAAGAGCGCCGGACAGGTTGTCGCGACGCCTGCCGATCACATCGCCGGTCTGTAAGGAGGTCCTATCATGAGCGAAACCAATAACTCGAACGAGGTCGTCGTCAGCATCAAGAACCTCCAGAAGGCCTTTGGCGACAACGTCGTTCTGCGAGATATCGATCTGGATGTGCACAAGGGTGAGGTCGTTGTGGTCTTGGGCCCCTCGGGCTCGGGCAAGTCGACGATGCTTCGCTGCATCAATCGTCTGGAGCATCCCACGAGTGGCTCGATTATCGTTGAGGGTGTGGATGTGTGCGCCAAGGGTGTCGACCTTAACAAGGTGCGCACGCATCTGGGTATGGTGTTCCAGCAGTTCAATTTGTTCCCGCACCTGTCAGTCAAAAAGAACGTCATGCTTGCACAGCAAAAGGTGCTCAAGCGCAGCAAGGAAGAGGCCGAGAAGATCGCCGTCGAGGAGCTGACCAAGGTTGGCCTGGCCGAGCGCATCGACTTTATGCCGAGCCAGCTATCGGGCGGCCAGCAGCAGCGCGTGGCCATCGCCCGCGCCCTGTCGATGAATCCGCACGTGATGCTCTTTGACGAGGCCACCTCGGCGCTCGACCCCGAGCTCGTGCGCGACGTCCTGGGCGTCATGCGCGACTTGGCGCGCGAAGGCATGACCATGATCGTCGTGACGCACGAGATGGGCTTTGCCCGCGATGTCGCCGACCGCGTCGTCTTTATGGACGGCGGCGTCATTGTGGAAGAGGGTACGCCGAGCGAGGTCTTCGACCACCCCAAGAGCGAGCGCACCAAGGCGTTCTTGGGCAATATTTCGTAGCCGGTTGATGTAACTGCCGTTACAAAAGAGCGGGGGCTGGACTTGAATCCAGCCCCCGCTCTTTTGTAGGGATGGGGATGCGCTTGGATGCAGGCTCTCTTGGAGGCCCTGGGTTCTTTACGCGAGCTCGGCTCCGAGGGCCTTGCAAGCGGTCTCGCCCTCGTCGTCGGGCGCATCGTAGCAGATGACGGAATCGACGACGTTGACGCCCGCCTCGTCGGCGTCCGCCTTCCAGTTGTCCATCCATTCGCCCTCGGCCCACGAATAAGAGCCAAAGAGGACGACCTTCTTGTCGCCGAGGGTCTCCTTGACCTCGTCCCACATCGGCTGGAACTCATCGTACTCAAGCTCCTCGGAACCCATGGCGGGGCAGCCGAAGGCAATGGCATCATAGTCGGCGGCCTTGTCTGCGGAGAAGTCGGCGCAGGAGATGACCTCTGCCTCGGCGCCGGCATCGGTTGCGCCCTCGGCAACGAAGTTTGCCATGGCCTCGGTGTTGCCAGTACCGCTCCAGTAGACGACTGCGATCTTGCTCATATGTTTTCCTTTCGGTTGTGCGGCGTGCGGCCGCGTTTTGTATGCTCTATCGGGTTGCCTGGACAAGTTGTTCCAGGGTGCAGCCCTGTTGATAGATGTAGGTAAGGTATTGCGTACATGCACGATAGGAATCGAAGGTCGTGAGCGCCTGCTCAACGTTTGTGTATACCTTCCATGCGCCAAAGACCTTATAGTTTTCTCCGTGCTGGACGATAAACTGATGGACATCTTCGTAGGGATAGCCCAAAAAATAGCCAATTTCGTGGGGGAACTCGCACATGCACCCCGTATCGCAGTGCCTATTTCGCGCGAGTGCGCAGACGCTGCCGTCATAGGCGCTTTCTGCGGCATTGCTGCTTGCCAGCGTGATGCGCGCGGCAAGATGCACCAGGGACGCGGGCAGGTTGTGGACATCGTAACCTTCGGCGGCAAGCGCCGTCGTGGCGCGGGGGTCGGAGAGGTATCTCATGAGGTCCGCAGGGCGGTACACATAGATGAGCGCTCCGCAGGGGCGCCAGACCAAAACGCTCATATGGATTCCGAGTGGCTGGAGCTCGCGGTTGCATTGGGCTATGACGGCGAGCAGGCGAGAGCGTCGCTCTTCGATATGGGCGGCGCCGGGTTTTCCGTTTTGGTTGGCGTAAACGCCGGGATAGGTAAAGAGCGAAGCCGGCTTGATACCTGCGAGCGTAGGGGAGCAGTTGCGCACGACAGCCGTTTGGTATGTTGGGATGTCAATGGTTCGAGTCACGATGCTCCTTTCGGGTCCTCAGTTGTTAGCCTAGGAAAACTTATACACGAAAGTAAGCCATGGTCAACAAAAAAGTTTGAAGAGGGAAACTAATTGACCGAACGGACATGATTTTGGGTTAAGATGGGGACACCCCATGGGGGTATCTAGATAGTGCTACTTGAAAGGGGAGCGCATGAGTGACTTGCTCAACCCTGCGAATCTCATCGTGCTGGCCGTCATTGCCGTCGGCATGTTTTTTGGACTGCGTCGCATTGCCGCTTCGACACACGGGAAGAGTTGCTGCAGCGATGGTACGAGCGGCAAGAAGGCCAAAAAGGTTGTTGTGGTGGATACCGATGCGTCACACTATCCCTATAGCGATGAGCTGCTTATCGGCGGCATGAGCTGTGACGGCTGCGCTCAGAACGTGGCCAATGCCCTCAATGCGCTGGACGGTGTGTGGGCAACGGTGACGTATGCGGACCACACGGCACGCGTGCGCTCTAAGCAGCCGGTTGATCGCTGTGCCCTCGAAGCGGCCGTGAAGCATGCGGGCTACTACGTCATGACACTGTAGGGCGCGTGCTTGGCGCAGGAAACGTTCCTAGGCTCGACCGCGCAGCTCAACGTCTTGGATATCGTCGAAGTCGATGGCGATGTCTTTGAGCCTGAGCAGCTTGAAGGCGGGGAGCACCTCGTCGAGGATGCCGGTGCGGGCGCGATAGCCGTACGTGTCGTAATAGGTGACTCGAACCAAATCGCCGCGTTTGAGACCCTCGAGCTTATGTGAAAGCTCGAGGGCTTTTTCTTCTGTCAATTCGCACTTGGGCTCAACGGTGATCTCCTGTTTGCGTACGAGTTCGTAGTATCCCGTCAACGCGGCAAAGGGCATGAACTGTGCGGCGCGGTTGGCGCGGACGGCACCGTTGGCAGTGAGGTTTGGGTCGGCGGCGCGACGCCTCCCCTCGGGGTCCGCCAAGCGCTCGAAGGCGGTCGGTGGCCTCATGGGCTGCTGTTTGGGTTTAGGCACGGTGTCCTCCAACCTGATCGTTGCGTTCGCGTGCGGTGGCGCCGGCGGTAAAGCTCAATCCCTTGACGAGCGCGTTCTTGCCGTATTTGCCTTTTACAGCCAGCACGGCACGGGCCAGCTCGCGCTCGCGCTCATCGGCCTCGACATCGCTAAATAGATCGATGGTGGCAAACTCCTCCGGCATGAGGTTGCCAAATCCCAGGTTGATGCGCTTGACTGGTCGTTTGGGATCGACAGTCTGCGCCCAGAGCTCATCGAAATAGCCCATGATCTTCTTAAACGAATTGGTGCGCTCGGGCAGCTTGCGCGAGGCGTTGGAGTGCGCAAAGAGTGCGGCATGGCCACCACGCGGCTTGCCGCCGTGCTCGCCCACAAAGACGCCGTCGATCGCTTGTGCTTCTCGCACCAAACGACGTCGTTCGTCATCCTGCTGAACGGGTTTGGGGGCACGGGGCGCGAGCTCGGGGCCGTCAGTCGCTGCGGGTTCGATGCCCGACGTGCTCGAGCGCAGATGCCCACACCCGTCGACGTATTGCGCCGTGCCGCTGGCATCGAGTCGGCGGATGTCGGCGCGCTCGCTCGCATAGCCCACAAAGAGCGAAATACTGTCGCACACCACGTGTTTATCGACCAAGTCCAGCACGGCGGCATCGACCATTTCGCGCAAAACGGTATAGGCTTGCTCGTAGGCATAGCCCTTCGAGAGCACCTGTCCCGTGGTGGTCGAGGTTGCCTGCGGGCGGTAAGCCTGAATATCGGCGATGGTCGTTGGTTCGCGTCCAAAGGCGTGGTCGATAAGGTACTCGGCATTGACGCCGAGCTCGTCGTAGAGCAGGTTCTCGTCGAGAGCGGCAACACCCATCAGGTCGTAGACACCGTACTTTTCGAGCCGCGCTGCCACGCCGGGACCGATGCCCCAGATATCGGTAATGGGGCGGTGGGGCCAGATCTCCTTGCGAAAGGTTTCGTCATCGAGCTTGCCGATGCGGCTGGGCACGTGTTTGGCGGTGATATCGAGCGCCACTTTTGCCTGGAATAGATTGGGGCCGATGCCGACCGTTGCCGTGATGCCGGTGCGTCCCAAGACCTCGTCGCGCAGCATGCAGGCGAATCCTTCGGCATCGGTGTGATAGAGGTCCAGATAGGGTGTCACGTCGATAAAGCACTCGTCAATTGAGTAGACGTGAACGTCCTGCGGACTGACGTATTCCAGATAGATGCCGTAGATTTGCGCAGACACTTCCATGTAGTGCTGCATGCGCGGCACGGCCTTGATGTGGTCGATGCCATCGGGGATCTCGAACAATCGGCAGCGGTTATGGATGCCGAGGTCCTTCATGGCCTGCGTGATGGCGAGGCAGATGGTTGTGCGTCCGCGCGATTCGTCGGCAACGACCAGGTTGGTGGTGAGCGGATCGAGCCCACGATCGACGCACTCGACGCTGGCATAAAACGTCTTGAGGTCGATGCAGATGTAGGTGTGCTGCTCGTGCGCCATCCGAGCCCTCCCATCAAACACATGTTCTTATCGAATACCTGTTCGATAATACCTGCTCGACCGGACACCGTCAAAACCTGTCCCTTTTTGGCAGGTATGGTCGTGCGGCTGCATCGGGTTTTTAACGCAGCCCTAAAGAGCGCGAAACAGCTCGGAAAAGCTCGCTTCGTAGCATGAGGCTAACGATTGATACCACTATAAAGCACGGAAGGGTTGTGGGGATAATGGTCAACTATGGGTTTGGTATGCCGACGCGCTTGGTTGCGGATGGGGACGTGGCTCGCTGGTGCGGGCGATTGGTCGCTCACTACGGTGGCACCAAGGCACTGGTCGTGCTGGGAGGCGACAAGCACACGCATGATGAGCTCGTTTCGGCGGCAATCGGCTCGCTCGATCGCGCCCTGCTCGAACGCGTGCTCTTTCGTTGCGGCTTGGTCGGGGGCGACGGGGGAGACGATTTGGTCGATGAGGCCGTAGCCCTGGCGACCGATGAGGGCGTGGACTTTGTCCTGGCGATCGGCGATGCCGATACGGCGGGCTTTGCGCGCGAACTCGCGCGTCGCATGGCGGCGCTCGATGCCGGCGAAGACGGCTTTGTTCCCTACGGATGCATCGTCTCCGAGGGAAAAGTGCCCGCCGTTGTGGGTGCCGGCGAGGTTCCCGTTTTCGCCATCATCGCTCCCGAACTGCTGGAGGGTATCGGCTCGCCCTTGCGCGAGCTGCTCGGCAGTGTATGCGCCGCGGCCTAATATTTACCATAAAGGGATAGGTTATTTTTGATTGGTAAAGCGTTTGACCTGCCAAAATAAACCTGTCCCTTTTTGGTCGGTCGCCGTTTGGGGGCGGATTGGCAACGCTCGCTGATTACGGTCTTGACCTGCGCTAGAATAGGGCTATCTGATTATCCGGGCGCATGGAGGTATGCGCCCGTATGTTGAGGAGGACTTTATGGCAACTGTTGCCGCACCTATCGACGCTACGTCGACCGCCGCTTGGAAGGCGCTCGAGGCCCATCAGGAGAAGCTCGAGGCCGAGGGCATCGATCTTAAGGCCTGGTTCGCTGCTGACGCCGACCGCGTGAACAAGCTGAGCTTTGACGCCGGTGACCTGCACTTCGACCTGTCCAAGAACCTGGTGACCGATGAGACCGTCAAGCTGCTGTGCGATCTTGCCCGCGAGGTGAAGCTCGAGGAGCGCCGCGACGCCATGTTCTCCGGCGAGCACATCAACACCACCGAGGACCGTGCCGTCCTGCACACCGCGCTCCGCCGTCCGGCAAGCGAGAAGGGTCAGCTTATCGTTGACGGCCAGGATGTCGTCGCCGACGTGCACGAGGTCCTCGACCGCATGTACGCCTTCGCCGAGCGCGTGCGCTCCGGTGAGTGGAAGGGCGTTACCGGCAAGAAGATCGAGCACCTGGTGTCCATCGGCATCGGTGGTTCCGACTTGGGTCCGGTCATGGCCTATGAGGCCCTGCGTCCCTATGCCGACGCCGGTATCGACTGCCGCTACATCTCCAACATCGACCCCAACGATCAGGCCGAGAAGCTCAAGGGTCTGGACCCCGAGACCACGCTCGTGATCATCGTCTCCAAGACCTTCACCACGCTCGAGACCCTCACCAACGCCCGCGAGGTCAAGACCTGGATGCTCGAGCAGCTCAAGGCGCAGGGCGCCATCGACGGCTCCGATGAGCAGAATGCCGAGGCCGTGACCAAGCACTTCGTCGCCGTCTCCACCGCGCTCGACAAGGTCGAGGCCTTCGGTATCGACCCGGCCAACGCCTTCGGTTTCTGGAACTGGGTCGGCGGCCGTTACTCTGTTGACTCCGCCGTTGGTCTGTCGCTGATCGTCGTGCTCGGCCCCGAGCGCTTCCAGCAGTTCCTCGAGGGCTTCCATGCCATCGACGAGTATTTCTGCAACACGCCGCTCGAGAACAACGCCGTTGCGCTGATGGGCCTGCTCAACGTCTGGTACGTCAACTTCTTCGGCTCCAAGAGCCACGCCGTGCTTCCGTACAGCCAGTACCTGCACCGCTTCCCGGCCTACCTGCAGCAGCTCACCATGGAGTCCAACGGCAAGCACGTCCGCTGGGACGGCAGCGCTGTGACCTCCGATACCGGTGAGATCTTCTGGGGCGAGCCCGGCACCAACGGCCAGCACGCCTTCTATCAGCTGCTGCACCAGGGCACCGTGGTGGTTCCGGCCGACTTCATCGCTTTCGCCAACACTGCCAACCCCGCGACCGACAACGGCCAGGACGTCCACGAGCTGTTCCTGGGCAACTTCCTGGCCCAGACCAAGGCGCTCGCCTTTGGCAAGACGGCCGACGAGGTGCGCGCCGAGGGCACGCCCGAGCAGATCGTCCCGGCCCGCTGCTTTGAGGGCAACCGTCCGACGACCTCTATCTTCGGTGACACGCTGAGCCCGTTTGCACTCGGCGAGCTCATCGCCCTGTACGAGCACATCGTGTTTGTCGAGGGCACGGTCTGGGGCATCGACTCCTACGACCAGTGGGGCGTCGAGCTGGGCAAGCAGCTTGCCAAGCAGATCACCCCTGCCTTCCACGACGACGCTGCCAAGGCCGAGCAGGACGCTTCGACCCAGGCGCTCATCGAGTTCTACCGCGCTCACCGCAAGTAGTCTTTGTTGCTGAGATAGGTCATGGCCGAAAGGGGCCCGTATCCGTTGGGATGCGGGCCCCTTTTCTGTTGTCGGTCGGATTCGATGGGTCGCGTGACGTCGTCAGAGGTCGAATTCGTCCTGAGCGCCTTGGGCTTCGGGGAGCTCTGCGTAGAGCGGGTGGTCCTCGAGCCTAAAGCGCTCGACCTGCTGGGGAGCGCGGCCGCGGACGAACAGCCAGGATCGGTCGACGGGCGTTGCCATGAGTGTACTGGGCAGCACGTCAGCACGCTCGGAAAAGACGCGAGCGCTCTCGGGGTCCTGAAAGGCTAGCACGAGCTGCGTATCGCAGTTGCCCATGATGGAGCGAGCGCGCGCTTCGCCATAGAGCGCATCGAGCTGGTTTGTTGACTGCAGCAATAGGGTTGCCCAGATCTCGCGGCTGCGGATGATGGACAAAACGTTATCGATTTGTGGCATCTGCAGGTTGGCAAAGTCATCGAGCATAAAGCGGACCGGTATCGCAAGGCGGCCGTCGGGCTGCGCGTCGGCGTGGCGGATGAGTTCCGCGAAGGCCTGCGTTACAAACAAGTCGGTGAGCGGATCGAGGCTACGGTCGAGATCGCTGACGGTGATGAAGAGTGCCCGGCGCTCGCGACCCATGCCTGCGAAATCTATCTGGTTTGCATCGGTGTACAGGCGGCGCGCGCTGTCAAAGCCCAGACACATCACTTTCTCGGCAAGGATGCCCATGATGCTCGCGTGCATCTTTTCTGCCGTGATGGTGGGGGAGTAGCGCCGCCACAGCGAGAGCGCATAGCTTGTGGGGTCGGTGGTCTGCAGGTCGTCGAAGAGCCGAGCCGTGGCGCGGTCCTGGAGATGCTCGCAAAGGTCGATTACCGACGAAAGCGTCTGCTCCTCAACAGGCAGTTGCTCGCATACATACGCGATGAGGCAAGATAGCAGGTTGGCGGCCGCGTGGTCCCAAAACGGCTGGGATTGGTCCTCGATGGGGCAGATGGCCTTGGCGACCGAGATGATGTCTTGCTGGTTGGGCATGCCGTCCCGGCTGCGGCGGATGTGGTTGAGCGGGTTGTAGCCGCATTGCTCGACGCCCTCGGGCAAGGGGGCGGTGTCGTCAAGATCGGCGAAGTTGAGACGTCCTACGCGATAGCCATGTGCGGCGAGCACGGGGCCGACTTCGCGGCAGAGCGTCCCCTTGGTATCGAGCACGATATAGCTCGCATTCATCTGCAGCAGGTTAGGCTTAAGAACGTTGCGGGTCTTGCCGGCGCCCGAAGGCCCGATTACAAGCATATTGTTGTTGAGGCCCGTTTGACGCGTGTCACACGAGAGTGTGTGGGCTTGCGCAAGGATGGTGGGGGCCGGGGCGTGCAGGGCTGCGTTGAGGTTAGACATGGGCGGTCTCCTTGGTCGAGGTGAGAATGCTGTGGGCAAAGCCGAGCTCGACGGCGCGCTCGGCCGAAAGGTAGGTGTCTTTTGCAGTGAGGGACTGGATGCGCTTGGGCGTGAGGCCGCTGCGGTCCGAGAGGATTTGCGTGAGGGTCTTGCGGGTCTGCATGAGACGCCGGCTGGTTTCCTGCAGCGCAAGTGCCGAGCCGCCTGCCCCCTGGGGGATCAGCGGGTCGTGAATCATGAGCTCTGCATGGGGCGCCATACGGCGATCGTCGCCGCCCATAAAGATCACGGCGCCCATGGACGCGGCGAATTCCAGGCAGACGGTGCGGATGGGGCACGATGCGAGGCGCATGGCGTCATAGATCGCAAGACCCGCTCGCACGCTTCCGCCGGCGCTGGCGACAAATATGGTGATGGGGCGGCTGGGGTCGGTGGCATCGAGCAGGCGGATCTGCTGGCATAGGTCGTGGGCCATCGGGGTTTCGATGTCTCCCATGACGGAGAGCTCGCGACGGGCGAGCATCTCATCGTAAATGCTGGTGAGCGTGATACCTCGGGCGGATTCACGCATGGTGAGGGGGCTGATGATGGGGGAATGATTGGTGTCCATGAGGACTCCTTTCTGTTGGTTGTGTTGTGGAATAGGATTGTTGCCCGCGGAGGGGCTGGCGGGCTACAGGGTTCGTCCGAGTCTGAGATCGAGCTCGGTTGCGGGGCAGGCTGCCTGTTCGTGCGGCTCGCAAGCGCCAAGGGCTCCAAAGCGATGGAGCGTTGCGGCGGGCGTGGTGTAGGCGAGCCGCAGCTGATGCTCGACAGGGGCACATCCGTCGTTTTTGTAATGAGCCGCGTAGTACTGCGCGATGCTGGCGTTCATCTCGCTGCCATTGCGATGGCGCTCAAACTGGCGTCTGCAGGTCTCGATGATCTTTGCTACCGACTTGGGTGCCGTCGCGGGAACAAGGGCGAGATAGCCCTCAAATAGCTCGTTGATGCTCAGGAGGCACAGCAGGTCGATCAGCGTCCTTATGGCTGCTCCCTCGGCGGAAAAATGCGCGGTCATGCGGTTATATCGGTTGCGGTCGACGATGGCCGCATGGGGTCTTGGATTCTTCCCCGTGGTCCCGGGCTTTTGCCGCGCCTGTGTATTGAGCTCGACGTTGCAGCGCTTGAGGCCGTCCAACGGAAGGAACAGTGCGGTGCGCAGGGTGTTCCGCTTGCTTTCGAGTTCATGACGCTCGTCGGGTTCCCATTCGAGCTTGAGTTTCGTGTCGAGCGCCGTAAGCATATGGGCTAGGCAGCCTACGGTAAGAACGTACGAATCGTTGTCGCGTTTTGGGGCATAGGGGTCTGTCAGCTTGCGAATGTCGGGGTCGCCCATGATCTTTGTGCAGCGCTTCAGCAGTTGAGGGTGGTCGGCCAAGATCGTCGCGAGCGGTAGCGACGCGTAGTTCTTGATGGTCGCGGCGGCAAAGGCGGCGTCATATTCGTTTGCATATGCTCGCTCAATGCGGGCATCCAGAATGCTTTTCTTATCGCCGTCTTCAGCGTGGTGGTTTGTCATAGCTTCTCCAATCGGTTGATGTTCGTGCTGTTTGTTGATGTGTTGGTTGCCGTGAGTGATGTGCTTGCCGTGGGTGATGTGCTGACGTTGGGGTGCTATGCGGTTTTCAATGAGCCCGTGAGGCAGTTGCTGCAGGGGCGGGATGGAACGGCCCATGCAAGGCGGAAGGCATCGTGCTCAAAATCGAGACAGCAATGCCCTGGGTGCCTCACATGTGGCAGTTACCTCATTAAGTTGTCATTGCGTTTGGGGTTGTACTTTGCCGATCTTCCTTCTCTTACACGCTAAAACTCAAACTTCATATGCTCGATCTACTTAAAACCGCAACGGCGGTCTTTTATCAACTTATATGTCGGAACGCGTCTTTGCAAGTACTTTTTTGCCTTTGTTTCAAATGGGGTGGTTTTGCAACCGTTATGCGCGCGCTGTGCGAACGTGCCCCGGCTCGGATAAGATAGTGCGCGATAAAAACGATGCAAGGAGGCATATATGGCAATCAAAGCCATCGCAATGGATATCGACGGTACGCTCACCAACGACCAAAAGGTCATCAGCCCGCGTACGCGCGAGAAGCTGCTCGCGGCGCAGGAGTCGGGCATTAAGCTCATCTTGGCTTCGGGTCGTCCCGCATGGGGGCTGCACGCCTTGGCGCAGGAGCTCGACCTTCAAAACCATGACGGTCTGCTAGTTGCCTTTAATGGCGCACATGTGGTCGACGCTCAGACCGATGAGGTTCTTTTTGACCAGGCCATGCCGGCTGACGAGCTGCACCGTCTGATTGATCATCTGCGCAATTTCGACGTGATTCCCATGATCTCGCTCGGTCGGGACCTGCACGTCGTGGACTCGTATCGCTGCATGATCACGCTGCCGGACGGTTCGCAGAAGAATATCGTCAAGTATGAGCGCGATGCGTGCGACCTTAAGATCCGTGAGGTCGAGAGCTTGCATGAGGTCGTGGACGCTTGTTCCGTGGACAAGCTACTGACGGCGGGCGATCCAGCCTACCTGCAGGCGCATTACGAGGAGATGTATGCGCCCTTTAAGCAGACGCTTTCGGGCATGTTTACGGCCGACTGGTACTTTGAGTACACGGCGCCCGGTATCGACAAGGCCCGTGCGCTCGAGGGTGCCCTGCCCAAGCTCGGCATCGATGCCAGTGAGGTCGTATCGTTTGGCGACGGCCAGAACGACAAGTCCATGATTGAGTGGGCCGGCACAGGTGTAGCCATGGGCAACGCCGTCGATGAGGTTAAGGCAGTTGCCCAGATGGTGACCGCCAATAACAACGAAGACGGTATCGCGGTGGCGCTGGATAAGCTGCTGGGCTAGAATCGCCGATAATGCATAGTTCGGGCGCCTGCGTACAGGCGCCCTTTTGTTAGGGAGGGTGCCGTGTCCGCATTTCCGTTCGACGCCGTTATCTTTGACATGGACGGCGTCATTGTCGATACCGAGTATTACTACCTGGGCGAGACTGCCGCGTTTGCCAAGGAGCTTGGGTTGAACCTAACCCAAGAGGAGCTGAACGGGCAGGTCGGTACCTCGCATCAGTTCTTTCTCCGCATGCTGGTCGATTGGTTTGAGCGTGCCGGTAAGGGGCATTTCACTGGCGAGGAAGCGTTGGCCCGTTGGGATGAGTGGGCGCATAAACGTCCGCGCGACTATCAGGCTTTGATTAACCCAGGCGCCGTGGATACGATTCGAGAGCTGCCGCGCCGCGGCGTTCGCGTGGCGCTTGCCAGCTCGTCTCCCATGGATAGCATCGAGGAAGTGCTCAATGCGTGTGGGCTATCAGATGCCTTTGAGTATGTGGTGAGCGGCGAACAGTTTAAGGAGAGCAAGCCCGAGCCCGACATCTACCTGCATGCGCTGGACCTGCTGGGGCTGCCCGCGAGTCGCTGCTGCTGCGTTGAGGATTCGGTGCCTGGCATCACTGCCGGCAAGCGAGCCGGCCTGACAGTCATTGCCAAGCGCGAGGAGCGCTTTGGCTTTAGCCAGGATGCCGCGGACAAGATTATCGACCAGCTGCCGGATTTGCTGGAACTCGCGTAGGGCCAGGGTGGCACGGCAGCCATTACAGCGATCTCGTTAGGACGAGAGGGGAGCGGTGCTATGACATTTAACGTTAGCGCTCTTGGGTTTGGCGATAACGTCGTCGATCGCTACGAGCATATCCACACTATGTATCCGGGTGGCAATGCGGTGAACTTTGCCGTGTATGCCAAGAAGTGCGGGGCTGCGCGCTCCGCGTATGTGGGTATCTTTGGAAACGACGCCGCGGCCGAGCATGTCATCGCGAGCCTTGAGGACGAGGGCGTCGAGCTCGCCAAATGTAAACAACTCATCGGCGAGAACGGCGCGGCTCGTGTTACCGTGGTCGATGGTGACCGCGTGTTTCTGGGATCTAACGAGGGCGGCATCCGTGGTGATGCGCGCTATGTGCTCGATCGTTTTGATCTGGCATATATGAAGCAGTTCGATGTGGTCCATTCGGGTAACTACTGCTTTACCGAGCGTGAGCTGCCTAAGCTGAAGGCGTCGGGTATTACCGTTTCGTTTGACTTCTCGGATGATTCGACCGATGAGTACTACGAGCAGATCGCTCCGTACGTCGACTTTGCTTTCTTTAGTGCGGCAGACGCCGCGAGCGAGGACGAGATTCGCGAGCGTCTGGCATGGGTGAAGAGCCTAGGTCCGCGTTTTGTATCGGCAACGGCTGGCGCTGAGGGCTGCATTGCCTACGATGGCGAGCGTTATTACCGCCAACTGGCTAAACCGGTAACGGATATGAAGGACACCATGGGTGCGGGTGACTCGTTCCTCACCTCGTTTTTGATGTGCTATCTCGATTCCGCCAAGCGTGGTGAGGATGGCGCCGAGGCCATCGAGCGCGCGCTCGACTTTGCTGCCGGGTTTGCCTCGACCGTGTGCGGCATGGAAGGCTCTTGGGGCCACGGAGCGCCGATTTTTGAATAGTTGAGCGGTCCCGGGAAGTCGAATTGTTGTCTTCCCGGGACCCTGTGGGCAAAAAATGCCAAATATGAGTACTGTAACTATTTTAGTAACAGCAAAATCAAGCCTTTGAGGCCCTAGCTGAGTGCCTGGGAGGGTCGCGCGCGCAGACGTGGTGTAAGAGCGTCCTGAGGTCCGTCGCTGCAAATCCCGATGTTACTCCTTCTTGAGACCGTGCTTCTCGACTATCTCGTCCACTATCTCCCTGGCGCGCCGCCCGAGCGCGCGGCGCCTCCCCTCTGTCGGGGCCGGCCTGTCCGCGGGCTCGGCGAAGCCCCCGGCGGCCGAGGCCTCGGAGAACACGCGCTGCTGGGACCACTGCCCCTCGGTCTCCATGAGGCTCGCGCACGTCAGGCGCAGCATCGACTCCCTCGAGGGGAAGGACTGCACGACCCTGTAGCGGCGCTTGATCTCGCGGTTGGCGCGCTCCTGGACGTTGTTGGTGCGGAGCTTGGCCCAGTGCGCCCTGGGGAAGGCCGTGAACGCCAGCGCGGAGTCCTCGGCCTGCTCGAAGACCTCGCCGGCCCTGGCGGACACCGACGCCACCCAGGGCGCCGCCTCGGCCCACACGCAGCGCGCGAGGTCGGGGTCGTCCTGGTAGACCGCGGCGTGCACGAGGTCCCTGACGGCCGCCTTGGAGCCCTCGGGCCTGCCCGAGCAGGCGCTCTGGAGGTTGCGCTGCAGGTGCGTCACGCAGCGCTGCCAGGCGCAGCCCTGGAACAGGCGCGAGACGGCGGCCACGAGCCCGGCGTGGCCGTCGGAGACCACGAGGCGCACGCCGGACAGCCCGCGCTCGCGCAGCCCGCCGAGGAATGCCGCCCAGGAGTCCTCGCTCTCGGTGTCGACCACGTCGCAGCCCAGGAAGTGCTTGCGCCCGTCGGCGCCCAGCCCGATCGCGGTCACGACGCCCTGCGAGACGACCGACGAGCCGACCCTGCAGCTCATGTAGGTGGCGTCGAGCCACAGGTAGCAGCACGGCGTGCCCGACAGGTCGCGGCGGCGGAACTCCGCCACCTCGGCGTCGAGGTCGGAGCAGAGTCTCGAGACCTCCGAGCTCGACAGCGAGGATATGCCCAGCCTGGACGCCACGCGCTCGACCTTGCGGGTGGACACGCCGCACACGTACATCTCCTGCACGATGGCGGCCACCGAGGTGTCGACGCGCGACCATCGCGCGAGCATGCCCTCGGGGTAGTAGGTGCCGTGCCTGAGCTTGGGTATCTCGAGCTCCACGTCGCCCACGGCGGTCTTGAGCGACCTGGGGCGGTAGCCGTTGCGGCTGTTCCCCCTGCCGTCGCTGCGCTCGTTGCGGCTCGCGCCGCACATCTGCTGGGCCTCGGAGTCCATCAGCGCGTTCATCACGCCGCCCAGCACCCTGCACGCGAACTCGCGCGCATCTCCGCACTCCTGCCAGAGCCTCGCCGCCTCGAGGGCCTCGTCGCGGCCGAGGCGCAGTACACTCTCTTCTTGGGGCATCGCCTTTCCTTCCATTCGTCACCTTCATTACTCCAACGACGAATTCTAGGCGGTGTCCCCTTCCTTTCAAGAAAGGGAAGAGGCGGGGCATGCCCCGCCTCTTACACCACATCTCTGCGCGCTACCGCCTGGGAGCGATAAAAGCCTGTTTTAAACGGCTTTAGCCATGCTAAAACGCCTAGATAATGAACGGCTGTGCATTATCTAGGCGTTCATTTGTCGCAAAATAATGCTACTAGCATTGCAACAGTACTCATATTTGGTGTTTTTTGCCCACCGGGGTCATTGGAAGTCAAATATGGAGCGCGAATTTGCCAAAACGATCGATTCGACGCCCTCCGCGGCGCAGTTTTTAAGTTCGGCGATGTGCCGGGAGACGCTTTTTAGCGATGTGATGAGCTGCCGTGCGTTTATATCTGCTTGCGCTTCGGCTGGAGCGTCGGTTTCGAGCAGCAGACGGTCGAGTGGGATCTGTCGGGCGTATTCGCGACCGCGCTTGGTGGCGAGCATCCGCTCGTTCACGGAAAAATAGCAACCCGCATTACGCGCGCGGACGAGTTCGTCCGAAGTACCGCTAAACCAGTGGAAGATGATAACGGGGGAGTCGGGGTTTGGGATGAGTAGTCCATGCGATTCGAGGACGTCCAGTGCGGCTCCTGCCGAACGAACGGCGTGAATTGATATCACGCGCCCGGTAAGAGGATGTTGCACGAGAGCGTCGCAGAGCCGGTCAAGTGCCTGTGTTTGCAGCGGTTCGCTTCCGGTAAAGCGCGCGGAAAAGTCGAGTCCGACTTCGCCGATATAGCGCTCTTGGGCGGCAATTTGACAGAGCAGGTCAATTTCTGCGTTGCCGCATCGCCCGTCGGCGAGCCACCAGGGATGAAGTCCAACGCCGGCGATGATGCCCGGGTGGCGACGGGCGCGCTCGTTTGCGGCCGAAAAGTCGCATGGATCGATGCCGCAGTCAAAGAGTCCCAGCCCAGACGCTGTCGCCTCATCGGCAACAGCATTCGGGTAAGCCATCAAATCAAGATGGCAGTGTGCATCAAATAACCGGGGCTCCATCTCGGCGCGCTCCGCTAGTCTAGGCGCTGGCCGTCGGCGCGCACATGCTCGCACCCGCGCCCGCTGACCTGGCGGATAACCTCGCCGGCGATCATCTGTCCCATGATGGGTGGCATAAAGCTCGCAGTTCCCAGCTCGGTGCGCTCGTGGATGTTGGAAGGGTCGCGGGGCTGGGTCTTAACCGATTCCTCGCAGCTAAATAGCACGTGCAGGCTCTTGATGCCGCGTTTTTTGCATTCTTTGCGCATGATGCGGCTCATGGGATCACGTACCGTATCGAAAATGTCGGCAAAGCGGAGGCACTCGGGATGGAGCTTGTTGGCCCCGCCCATGGAGCTAACCAAACGAATGTTGTGGTCCTGAGCATATTTGGCAATGGTGAGCTTGGCCGAGATGGTGTCGATGGCGTCGACGACATAGTCGAGCTTGCCGTCCGTCTGCTCCAAAACGCTCGCGAAGAAATCATCGATGTTGTCGCTCAGCAGGTATTCGGTACGTTTGATGACGGTGGCGGCAGGATTGATATCGTGGATCATGGCTTCCATCACGTCAACCTTGCGCTTGCCGATGGTGCTGTGAAAGGCGATGGCCTGGCGATTGATATTGCTGGGTGCGATGATGTCCTTGTCCAGAATTACAAAATGACCAATGCCGCCGCGGGCGAGTGCCTCGCAGCAGTTGGAGCCCACGCCTCCGCAACCGAGCACCAGCACCGTAGCATCGGCGAGCTTATCGAGTGCCTCGCGGCCCATGATGATCTCGAGCTTGGTGTCGCGTGTCTCGTTGGGAGTTGCGGCTGTGGTTTCGGTCATAGACATCCTCCGATGGGGAAGCGATTCGTGTTTTAGCTATCGCCATTATAGGTATTATCGCGATTCCATTTGAGCCCTAGGGGCTTGTTGAAATGAGGCAGGGATTCGCATAAGATGAAGCAGATGGCACCCGTTGCCGCGGGTTGGCCAACTCCCAAACACGTTTGTAGCGTGAGAAGTGGCCGTCTTCGCATTACGCGGGGGCGGCTATTTCATTCGACCTCCAATGTGGATGCCGAGCTCCACGGCCGCGATTACAAGCAACAACAACGTCAGGACATCGTTAATACTCATAGTCCATCTCCTTCTCGGGTAGAGGGAGCTGGCCCATCTGCTTCAACTTCCATTGTAGCTAAACACGAACGAATGTTCTATAGATGTTACTGTATTAGATGGTTAGACAAACATCTAAATATCGACTATAGTGTGCGCGTCGAACGAAATGCTGAGAGGAGGCCCTATGCCGGGAGAGGGTTTTAAAGCGCTGGCAGACCCGACGCGGCGGCGTATTTTGGAGCTGCTGCGCGAGGGCAATTGCACGGCGGGGGAGCTTGCCGCGCATTTTGACATCAGTAAGCCTTCGCTGAGCCATCACTTAGCGACGCTCAAAAACGCGGGGTTGGTGACCGACGAACGTCATGGCCAAAACATCGTATACAGCTTAAACACCACCGTCATGCAGGACTTGATTGGCTGGTTTATGGGCTTTACAGACACTGAAGGTGATAAGGATGAATAACGAAAACAAGGGCATTCACACCACGGGGGTATCGCCGCGTGTATGGGCCATGCTTGTTGTGGTCTGCGCTATCAATGTTGCTGCGCATCTCTGGGTGATGCCGAGCTTGCCTGCGCAGATTCCCACGCACTGGGGCGCGAACGGCGCCGTCGACGGTTGGGGCCCTAGCTGGATGGCCTCCGCGCTCGGCGTGTTGCCTCTGGCACTTCTCGCGATGTTCTACGTCGTGCCACGCATCGACCCTAAGGGCGAGGCGTATCGGACTTCGGGCAAGTTCTATCAGGGTTTTGTAATTGCTTTCACGGTATTCATGTGTGCCATAAGCTGGTTGGGTGAGCTTACGGTCTGGGGCGTGGTGCCGGCGGTCGGTTCGGTCAACCTGCTGATTTCCGGCGCTATCGGCTTGCTCTTCATTGGTGTGGGTAACTACTTGCCGCGTGTGAAGCAGAACTATACGCTCGGTATCAAGACGCCCTGGGCGCTTGCCGATCCCGAGAACTGGCGCCGTACGCAGCGTTTTGGCGGTGCCTGCTTTATGGTGCTGGGTATTGGCCTGATTGTGATGGGCGTGGCGGGTAGCGTGCTTTCGAGTGAAGTCGTCGCCGCGGTGATTGCGGTGCTGGCGTTTGGTTCAGCTGGCGCTGCCTACGTCTATTCGTATCTGCTGTGGCGCAAATCGCAGCGAGCCGTTCGCTAAGGTTGCGGAAAACTAGCGTACGCAGTTCATAGTATGTTCTGGGGGACTTTTCCCAGGTAGTATTAGGGGGTGTGGGCAACCATGCCCCTTTTTCGTTAAGTTTCAGAGCTGGTTTCCTCATTTCGTTTCCACTAAAGCGAAACAAGAATAGGGAAGCAGCAGGTAGAAAGGATAAAACAGGCAAATGGCGGAGTTTATCTACCAGATGTATCAGGCTCGTAAGGCCCATGGCGACAAGGTGATTCTTGACGACGTGACCCTGAGCTTCTATCCCGGCGCCAAGATCGGCGTCGTGGGCCCCAACGGTATGGGCAAGTCGACCCTGCTCAAGATTATGGCCGGCATCGAGGAGGTCTCCAACGGAGACGCCCGACTTACCCCCGGCTACACCGTGGGCATCCTGCAGCAGGAGCCGCCGCTCGATGACGACAAGACCGTCATCGAGAACGTGCGCATGGCATTTGGCGACATGATCGCCAAGGTCGATCGCTTCAATAAGATCGGCGAGGAGATGTGCGACCCGGATTGCGACATGGACGCCCTCATGGCCGAGATGGGCAAGCTCCAGGACGAGATCGACGCCGCCGACGGCTGGGATATCGATTCCAAGCTCGGCCAGGCCATGGACGCCCTGCAGCTGCCCGATTCCGATATGCCGGTCAATGTGCTCTCCGGTGGCGAGCGCCGTCGCGTGGCCCTGTGCAAGCTGCTGCTCGAGGCTCCCGATCTGCTGTTGCTCGACGAGCCCACGAACCACCTGGACGCCGAGTCGATCCTGTGGCTCGAGCACTTCCTGCACAACTACCAGGGTGCCGTCCTGGCCGTTACACACGACCGTTACTTCCTGGACAACGTCGCCGAATGGATCTGCGAGGTCGACCGTGGTCACCTCTATCCCTACAAGGGCAACTACTCCACGTATCTGGAGACCAAGGCCGCGCGTATCGAGGCTCAGGGCAACCGCGACGCCAAGCTCGCCAAGCGCATGGAGGCCGAGCTTGAATGGGTGCGCTCCAGCCCCAAGGCCCGTCAGGCCAAGAACAAGGCCCGTCTGGCCCGCTACGAGGAGATGGAGGCCGAGGCCCGCGCAAGCCAGAAGCTCGACTGGACCGACATCCGTATCCCGGTTGGCCCGCGTCTGGGTAACAAGGTCCTGGAGGCCCATCACCTGCACAAAGAGTTCGACGGCCGCGTGCTTATCGACGACCTTTCGTTTACCTTGCCGCGCAACGGCATCGTGGGCGTGATCGGTCCCAACGGTGTCGGTAAGACCACGCTGTTCAAGACCATCGTGGGCCTGGAGCCGCTGACTTCGGGCGAGCTCGAGGTGGGCGAGACCGTCAAGATCTCTTACGTCGACCAGAACCGCGAGGGCATCGACCCCGACAAGAACCTGTGGGAGGTCGTCTCGGACGGTCTGGACCACATGATGGTGGGCGAGACCGAGGTCCCCAGCCGTGCCTATGTGGCGAGCTTTGGCTTTAAGGGCCAGGACCAGCAGAAGCGCGCCGGCGTGCTTTCCGGCGGCGAGCGCAACCGTCTGAACCTGGCGCTCACGCTTAAGCAGGGCGGCAACCTGCTGCTCCTCGACGAGCCCACCAACGACCTCGACGTCGAGACGCTGTCCTCGCTCGAGGCGGCGCTGCTCGAGTTCCCGGGCTGCTCGGTGGTCATTAGCCACGACCGTATGTTCCTGGACCGTGTGGCCACGCACATCCTAGCGTGGGAGGGCACCGATGAGAACCCGGGCAACTGGTACTGGTTCGGGGGCAACTTCGAGGCCTATCAGGCCAACCGCATCGAGCGCCTGGGCGAGGACGCAGCCCAGCCGCATCGCATCCATCGCAAGCTGACGCGTGACTAGTTTTGTTACGCGGTTTTACCAAACCGCGTAACTGCTCGACGCTGCGCGGGCCGCAAGCACCCCATCTTGCCGTTCAAGCCGTCGCTCGCGTACCGAAGTACGCGTCGCTTCTCTTTCACGGCAACCTGGGGCACTTGCGACCCGCTCGCTGTTGGTTACGCAACATCAACAAATAAAAACGGCTCAAATCCGGGTTTGGATTTGAGCCGTTTTTCGCTGCTACTTGCGTCGAGCGATATCGTGAAAGATAAAGTAGTCGGGGCGGTGTCGCGAACAGGTGTATTCGAACATTTCTCCGGCGGCGGTAAAGACTTGGTTGGACACAACGGCCATGTAGCAGTCTTCGGGAAGGTCCAACAGCTCATAATCGCGCTTGGTGGCGGGTTCGACGGTTATTTGGCGACTGCTTTGGGCAATCTTAAGGCCAAGGTCCTGCTCGAGATATCGATAAATGGAGCTTGAGGCCTTATCGGCATCGAGCCCCTGTACGTCGCTTGCCAAAAAATAGCTTTCATCGTGAATGACTGGGCAACCGGCTATGGAACGAACGCGCTCGAGATGAATGAGATCTGACCCGACTTCAAACCCCGTTCTGTGGGCTGCCTTTTCGGTGGCTTTGACTTGCTCAAAGAGCGTCACCTTTGTTTCGGAATCAAGCTCCATGCGTCTGACGGACTCGTCGTATGTTTCGATACCTCCAACCTCAAACAGGGCGCGACTGCGTGGGCGCCAGATGACGCGGACGCCCTTGCCGTGAATCGGTTGCACCAGTCCCTCGTCGGCGAGCGCAGTGAGCGCGCGTCGAAGTGTGTTATGCGAACACTCGTATTTTTGGACGAGTTGGGCCTCGGAGGGGAGAAACGACTGAAACGGATACGTCCCCTCAAGAATGTCGCCCTTGATATCGTTGTAAATACCTTGCCAAATGGCTTTCATAGCCATCCTTTCAATCATTTAAATAAGTTGTGCTTCAGTATACCGTTCGAGCATGATGCCTGCCGTTCACCGCGCAAAAACGACCGTTCATCCACTTATTCAAATAAGTCGAGCAGCATAGAATCTATCTGATTAAACTAATTGTTGGATAGCAACTTATTCAAATAAGCTGTTATCCAAAAGATGGGTTGGCCACCTATGGTTCTATCGAATAACGCAAAAGGAGGAACGCATGGGCAAGTATGCGGACGACGCGACCAGGCTGCTCGAGCTGGTGGGAGGCAAGGACAATATTGCCGCCGTGAGCCACTGTATGACGCGCATGAGGTTCGTGCTCAACGATGAATCGAAGGCCGACGTGCCGGCTATCGAGGCGCTTCCATATACCAAGGGCAGCTTTACGCAGGCTGGGCAGTTCCAGGTCATCATTGGTAACGACGTCAAAGCCTACTATTCGGAGTTTACCGAGATCGCCGGAATCGAGGGCGTGAGCAAGGACGCAGCCAAGGCTGCCGCCGTCCAAAACCAGAATCCCATTCAGCGCGCCATGACGGTTATCGCCGAGGTATTTGCACCTATCATTCCCGCTGTTATCGTCGGCGGCCTCATTCTCGGTTTCCGCAATTGCATCGATTCGTTGTATGTGTTTGGCGACGGTACGCAGACGCTCGTGCAGCTGAGTCAATTTTGGGCTGGCGTTGACAGCTTTTTATGGCTGATTGGCGAGGCGGTCTTCCATACTGGCATTCCAGTAGGAATCTGTTGGTCGGTCACCAAAAAGATGGGTGGCACGCCTATGCTCGGTATCGTTTTGGGCCTGACGCTCATCTCCGGGCAACTTCTTAACGCCTATGCCGTTGCCGGCACGCCGGCTGATCAGATTCCGCATTGGGACTTTGGCTTTGCCCAGGTCAATATGATTGGCTATCAGGCGCAGGTCATCCCCGCGATTCTCGCCGCAGTTACACTTGGTTTCTTGGAGCGTTTCTTCCGCAAGATCACGCCCGAGGTCGTCTCGATGATCGTCGTTCCGTTCTGCAGCCTGCTGCTTGCCGTCATGGCCGCCCACTTTGTCCTTGGACCCATTGGCTGGTGGCTCGGTAGCGGTATCTCCGCCATCATTTACGCCGGCATCACCGGCCCGTTCCGTGCCCTGTTCGGCGCTCTCTTTGGTGCGTTTTATGCGCCGCTGGTTATTACCGGCCTGCACCACATGTCTAACGCCATCGACCTGCAGCTGATTGCCGATTTTGGTGGCACTATGCTTTGGCCCATGATCGCGCTTTCCAATATCGCGCAAGGCTCGGCTGTATTGGGCATGGCCTACCTGCAGCGTTCCAACGATCGTGACCAGCAGGTAAATATCCCCGCCATCATCTCTTGCTACCTGGGTGTTACCGAGCCTGCCATGTTCGGCGTCAACCTTAAGTACATGTTCCCGTTTGTGTGTGCCATGATTGGCTCCTCCTTTGCTGGTCTTTTGAGCGTGGTGACAAACTGCACCGCAAACGCCGTTGGCGTCGGTGGTCTGCCGGGAATCCTTTCGATGCAGCCTGACAGCTGGGCGATGTTTGCGGTTTGTATGCTCATCGTGCTGGTCGTTCCTTTTGTTCTGACGGTTATCGTGGGCTCCAAGAAGGGCATTCGCGAGGAGGCCGAGGCCAGTGCCGCCGAGATTCGCGCGGAGTTGGCCGCTCAGGATAAGTAACCCTACGTGCCCTACGAGCGCCGCGGTGGCTTTGCCCATCAGCGGCGCTCTTGTATTTCATATTCCCTGGTGATGAGCGAGGACGAGCAATGCTCGATATCAGTAATAAGGTCGTGTACCAAATCTATCCCAAGAGCTTTAACGATTCTAATGGCGACGGCTGGGGCGATCTGCCCGGCATCACGCAAAAGCTCGACTACCTCAAGCAGCTTGGTATCGATTACCTCTGGATAACCCCATTTTTTGTCTCGCCGCAAAAGGACAACGGCTACGACGTGGCCGATTACCGAAGCATCGATCCGCGATTTGGAACCATGGAGGAGTTCGAAGAGCTTTCGCGCGAGGCGCATGCGCGCGACATCGGCATTATGCTCGACATGGTATTTAACCATGTTTCGAGCGAGCATGAGTGGTTTCAGCGAGCCATCGCGGGCGAAAAGCGCTACCAGGACTACTTTATTTTTGAAGAGGGGACACCGCGTGAGCTTCCCTGCAACTGGGATTCGAAGTTTGGCGGTCCCGCCTGGACCTGGGAACCTCATGTTGGCAAATGGTACCTGCACCTATTTGACCCGGGCCAACCCGACCTCAACTGGAAAAATCCTGAAGTGAGGCATGAGGTTGCCGATGTCTTGCGTTTTTGGCGCGAGAAGGGCGTTGACGGCTTTCGCTTCGACGTAATCAATCTAATCGATAAGCCAGATTCATGGGAAGACGACTACGAGGGTGATGGTCGCCGCTTTTACACGGACGGTGCGCGTGTGGACAGCTACATCCAGGAGCTGGTGCGTGAGGGCGGCATCGAGGGCATGATGACGGTCGGAGAGATGAATTCGACGGGCCTTGAGGCTTGCATTCGATATACGCAGCCTCAAAACCACGAGCTCGCTATGACCTTCAACTTCCATCATCTGAAGGTCGATTTTGAGAACGGGAAGAAGTGGGTTAACAAGGTTCCTGACTTCGCGCTGTTGCAAAAGACTCTTGCTGCCTGGCAGGAGGGTATGCAGGCGGGCGGTGGTTGGAATGCCGTGTTCTGGGACAATCACGACCAGCCACGCGCCCTCTCGCGTTTTGGGACCGACGGGTTCCTGCGCATTCCCGCGGCAAAGATGCTCGCGCTCTTTATGGACCTGTTGCGCGGCACGCCCTATATCTATCAAGGTGACGAGCTGGGCTCGACCAACGCACACTTTACGAGCATCGAAGAGTTCAACGATGTCGAGAGCCGCAACTATTACCGCATCTTGCTCGAGCAGGGAAAGGCGCCCGAAGAGGCGCTCGCGATCATTAACATGCATTCGCGCGATAACGGCCGCCTGCCTATGCAGTGGAATGGCGAGGTGCACCATGGGTTTTCGATCGCTGAGCCTTGGGTTCCGATGGCTCGCGATGCGAAGGATTGTAGCCAAGATGAGATAACGGCGGAGCTCGAAGTGGGCGTTTCGAATTCAATTTTTGAGTTCTATCGTCAGGTGAATGAGCTGCGGCACGAGTTGCCTGTGGTGGCGACGGGCAAGGTCCGTTTTGTTGACGCGGACAGTGCGCCCGTGCTCGCGTATGGGCGATTTGGCAATCTTCCTGTCGGAGAACCCTATGATGCGTCGGTGGCGACGATCGAAGACATGTCCGCGCCTGGATCGATGCTTGTGGTTGCCAATTTCTCCGATGATATGAGCGAGGTGGGACCGGAAGTCCGGGAACTGCTGGCTCAAGGGGAGTGGGACGTGCTGTTGCGCTCTTATGGGGATGTTGAGGACCTGCAGGAACTTCGCCCCTTTGAGGGATATGCGCTCTTTCGTAAATAGCCTTGCGGGCACCGTGCTGGCGTGCGGTTGATTGCTACCTGGTCGGCAAAATGAAACGGCTCAAATCCGAATTTGGATTTGAGCCGTTTTGTCGTTACTGTTCGAGTTCTTCGACTTTGTCGATGGCCCAGGTGGCGCCGAGGCCTCCGGTGGTGTTGCGGCGGATGCGCACGGTCACTTCGCGGCGCTCGCCGGCCTGCGTGTAGCGCAGGGGGAAGATTGCGCGGTTTCGCGCGGCCTCGATGGTACCGCGCTCGCGGGCGATCCAGTAGTACTCGCCGACGATGCCGAGTGTGTCGGCGCCGTAGGGGAGATAGGTCGACAGCTGGTGCAGGAGCGGGCCGGGGCAGAAGACTTCGGTCGCAAAGTCAACGGGGAAGTCCTCGGGGATGGACGGTGCTGTGGGCTCGGGGGCTGGAACCGCAGCGGGGACCGGAGCCGGTACAGGTGCGGGAATCTGGTCACAAGCAGGGGCGGGCACGGGCTCGGTGACGGGCGCGGGTTCCGGCGCCTCTTCCGGCTTGGCTGTGGAATCTGCGGGAATCACCGTAACGGGCGCGTTTGCAGTTACGGTCTCAACTTCAACCTGTGTCGCTTTCTCGTTCTCGACGCTCGGCTTTGCCTCGACGGGTGTCGATGCCATGGTGGTGATGCCGGCGTTGGCGTTTTCGGGGTCGTAGACCACCGTGAGCGAGATGGCGGGCTGGGGTGCCTCGGGCTCCGGCGTTGCTGCGGGGGCGTCCTGTTCTGCGGGCTCGTTGGTTTGACCATCCTTGGCATCGTCGCCAAAGATGTCACTGTTTTGGAACACAGGCGTTTCGGGCTGGCCGGCGACCTCTTCGGTTTCCGACTCGGGAGCCTCGTCGGCTTCCGCGATGGCTTCCTGCTCGGACGTAGCTTCGGAATCGATCGTGGCGGCAATTTCGGTTTCGATTTCTGCCGTTGCCTCAACGGCGGCTTCGAGCTCTACCTCGGGTTCCGACGCGACCTCAACCTCAACAGCGGACTCGGGCTCGACGCGCTTGACATGCTTGGGACGTACGGCCTTGAGGTCCTTTTCGCCGCGTTTCTTCTTCTTGTAGGACTGCTTGGCACCCTTGGTAGCCTTGGGCTTGTCTTCACCCTTGGCAAGGGCGGCATCCCAGGCCTCGTTGGCGATGACGGTGGCATACAGGCGGCCACCCTTAAAGACGGTCAACTTAATGCAGTCGTCGAGCTCCTCGAGCAATTCGCGCGTGGACTCGAAGCCCAAGTCATAAGCAGTCATGCCGCCAGCGGCGAGAGCCTCTTCGACCTGCGTCATAAACGTTTGCTTGCCGCATCCGATTGCGTCGCGCAGCAGGCGATACAGATAGATGTGGTTGCCCAGCGAAAGCGTGGGCTTAACTATTGTCTTGCTCATGGCAAATCTCCTCTTTACACACGTAGAGCATCTTACCATCGCCCGGGGTTTGCCATGACGGCGCCTAAGGCAAACGGGCGCGAACCGTAGTCGATTCGCGCCCGCTATGCAGGTCGTCTATCAGTGGAGTGGAGCGTCTAGTTGCCCGATGTAGTGCCCTGGCTCGAGCTATCAGACGTCGTGCCGGATGCGGTGCCGCTTGAGCTGCTGGTGTTGCCGCTGTCGGTCGTACCTGCCCCCGATGTGTTGCCGCTCGTCTGGTCGCCCGTGCTCGGCTGCGAGCCGTCGGTCGTCTGACTTGAGTCAGTTGTGCCGGACTGAGTGCCACTACTGGCCGTAGAGGAATCGGCGTTCTGCGATTGGTTTTGAGTGTTTGAGGACGAATCGGCAGAGGTGGAACTGTCTTGCGTGTCGTCCGTTTGTGTCTGCTGATCCTGCGACTGCGCGTTGCCATTTGCATCGCTTTCGGTCGTGCGCGATGAAAGGATCGGTTCGGGGCGCGCGCCCAAACCCTCGCCGGCGGTGGTGATGAGGATGGCGCCGGCGCAGGCAATGACCGCAACGATTGCAATCGCGACCGAGAAGATGATGACCTTCTTTTGCGTCTGGCTGCGCTCTGCCGCGGCCTTAGCGCGTAGACTGTTGGGGGCGACGCGGGCCGTGGTCGCGCGTCCTGCAATCTGGCGCATCTCCTGCGTGGTCGCGGCGCCGCCTAGGTGCTCGTTGGCATTGGGCTCAACGGGCTCGTAGGTGCCGGCGGGGTAGTCGACGGCGGCGTGCGTTCCTTTGATAGCCTCGGCGCTGGCGGAGATAAAGTGGCGATAGACCTGCGAAGACACGACGGTGATGACCGAGCTCACGGCGGCACCGATCACCGAGCCGGCGATGCCAATCTTGGAGGCAAGCGCAACGCTTGTGGCCGCAGCTGCGGCACCGGCGATGATCTGGGGAATGGAAATGTCATCGAACAGGCCTTTTTTGGGCGCGATGGCCATGGTCTGGCCGATGGAGTGGTTCTCGTGAACGCCGTTGTTGAGTGCGGCGGGAGTCATGACACGCGTGCGTGGCGCATCGGTGTACTTGGTAGTCATACGGGGTCCTCCCGGTGTAAATCTGCTTCGTTTCATGCAGCCATCAGGGTACCCATTCAATGTGAAACGCATATGTCGTTTGTCAGATACCATCAAGTTATCAATAGCTCACCAAATCGGTGGGATGCGGTCGAGCATGGCGATTGAACTACAATGGGACTTGCTGATTATGTTTAGAACGGCGGCTACGCACGGGAGCGTTTTTATGGATCTTCACCTTTTTCAGTCTGATGGCTATTTGCGTGTTGCGGCGGCCTCGCCGCGAATTCGCGTGGCCGATGTCGAGGGCAATGCCGAGGTGGCACTGACGGCTGTTCGCGAGGCTTCCGAGCGCGGCGTTCGTGCGCTTGTGCTGCCCGAGCTTAACCTGACCGGCTACACCGCGGCCGACCTATTCCATAACCGCACGCTGCTGCATGCTTGTGAGGCCGCGCTTGTGCGTATTCTCGATGAGACCCGCGAGCTGCCGATTGTCTTTACGGTCGGTCTTCCCGTTGCGGTGGCTGAGAACATCTACAACTGCGCTGCCGTGTGCTGCGCGGGCGAGCTTTTGGGCCTTACGGCCAAGAAGCACCTGCCCAATTATGGCGAGTTCTATGAGCGCCGCTGGTTTGCTCCGGCACCCGCCGATCCCATGTGGATTGAATTTGCCGGCCAGGGTCCGGTGCCGCTTGGTTCGGGGCTTATCTATCGTTGCTGTGACGAGGGTGCCGAGGACATGGTGCTTGGCGTTGAGGTCTGCGAGGACCTGTGGGTGCCGGCGCCGCCTTCGACCGAGATGACGCTTGCCGGCGCGACGGTGATTCTCAATCCGTCTGCTTCTGACGAAATAATCGGCAAGGCCGACTACCGCCGCAGCCTCATCTCCAACCAGAGCGCGCGCCTGTACTGCGCCTATGCCTACGCGGACGCGAGCGAGGGCGAGTCCACGACCGATATGGTCTTTGCGGGGGAGAACCTCGTCTACGAAAACGGCTCGAAGCTCGCCGCGACCAAGCTCCTCACCTGCGATATGGCAGTGGCCGACGTTGACCTCGATCGTCTGGTGGCTGAGCGTCGCCGCTCGACGACGTGGACGCGCCCGGATGAAGCGCCGGAGGCCACGACCGTTGAGTTTTCGTTTGAGGGCACGCTCGCAGAAGAACCCGCCCTGCGCGATGCCTGCGATATTGACCGTGCCTTCCCGCGCGCGCCCTTTGTGCCGGCAGACCACGACGACCTGGCCGAGCGCTGCGAGACCATCCTCGACCTGCAGACTGCCGGTCTTAAGACGCGCCTTGCGCATACGGGAACCAAGGCGGCCGTCATCGGTCTTTCGGGCGGCCTCGATTCCACGCTGGCGCTGCTCGTGACTGTTCGTGCGTTCGATGCCCTGGGCCTGCCACGTACCGGTATCACGGCCGTCTCCATGCCTGGCTTTGGCACGACGCATCGCACCAAGTCCAATGCCGAATCGCTCGCTCGCGACCTGGGCGTGAGCTTCCGTGAGGTCTCGATTCACGCGGCTGTGGAGCAACACTTCAAGGACATCGAGCACGACCCGACGGTCCAAGACGTGACCTATGAGAACAGCCAGGCGCGCGAGCGCACGCAGATTCTGATGGATCTGGCCAACCAAGCCGGCGGCTTTGTCATCGGCACGGGCGACCTCAGCGAGCTGGCGCTCGGCTGGGCCACCTACAACGGTGACCATATGAGCATGTATGCCGTCAACGCGAGCGTGCCCAAGACGCTTGTGCGCCATCTGGTGCGCTATGCTGCCGATGTCTTTGGCGGTCGCATCGCCGCCACACTGCTCGACATCCTCGACACGCCGGTGTCGCCCGAGCTCTTGCCCCCGACGGGTGATGGCGAGATCGCTCAGAAAACCGAGGATCTGGTGGGTCCGTACGAGCTGCACGACTATTTCCTCTATTACCTGCTGCGCTTTGGCTTTGAGCCGGGCAAGATCTACCGCATGGCGCTCAAGAGCTTTGAGGGCGTCTACGACGAGGCCACCATCCACACGTGGCTGCGCACGTTCTATCGTCGCTTCTTCGCTCAGCAGTTTAAGCGCAGCTGCCTGCCCGACGGTCCCAAGGTGGGCTCGGTCACGCTCAGCCCGCGCGGCGATTGGCGCATGCCGAGCGACGCCAGCTCGCGTCTGTGGCTCGCGCAGATCGACGCGCTGCGCCCAGTCGACTAACACTGCGCCCCGATTGGCTCAGGTTGGCTAAATTGAACCAAAACAGGGGATTCTAGCGTTACACTTTTGCAATCTGATGGCCCGTATCGCGCGGCGCTCTGGTCGGAGCGCCGCGTTTTTTGTATCGAAAGGTGGCACCATGCAGGCATCGCAGCGTCTCGACCGCTTTGGCGCGGAGGTTTTCGCCTCGCTCAACAACAAGCTTCTTGCGCTTAAGGCCCAGGGCAAGACCATTTACAACATGAGCGTGGGCACGCCCGACTTTAAGCCGTACGACCACGTGGTCGAGGCGCTGACCCAGGCCGCCCAGGACCCCGAGATGTGGAAGTACGCCCTGCGCGACCTGCCCGAGCTCAAGCAGGCCGTGTGCGATTACTACGAGCGCCGCTTTGGCGTTTCGGGCATTACGCCGTCCATGGTGCAGTCGTGCAACGGCACGCAGGAGGGCGTGGGCCACTTGGGTCTGGCGCTGCTCGACCCGGGTGATACGATTCTGGTGCCCGATCCGTGCTACCCGGTCTTTGAGGCGGGTGCCAAGATTGCCGATGCCAAGCTCGAGTACTACCCGCTGGTCGCCGAGCACAACTACCTGCCCTACGTGGCGGGCATCGATCCTGAGGTCGCCGACCGCGCCAAGTACATGATCGTGTCGCTGCCCGCCAACCCGGTTGGCTCGGTGGGCACGCCCGAGGTTTACGAGGAGATCATCGCCTTCGCCCGCGAGCACGACCTGTTGATCGTCCACGACAACGCCTACTCGGACATCGTGTTCGACGGCGAGCCGGGCGGCAGTTTCTTGCAGTATCCTGGAGCGCTCGAGGTGGGCGTGGAGTTCTTCTCGCTCTCCAAGTCGTTTAACGTTACCGGCGCCCGCATCGGCTTCTTGGTCGGTCGCGAGGATGTGGTCTCGGCCTTTGCCAAGCTGCGCAGCCAGATCGACTTTGGCATGTTCTTCCCGATTCAGAAGGCGGCTATTGCCTGCCTGAACGGTCCGCGCGATGAGGTCGAGGCGCAGCGCCTGAAGTATCAGGAGCGCCGCGATGCCCTGTGCGACGGTCTTGAGGGCTTGGGCTGGGAGCGCCCCAACGCGCATGGCTCCATGTTCGTGTGGGCCAAGCTTCCCGGTGGCCGCACTGACTCGATGGCGTTTTGCGAGGAGCTCATGGAGAAGGCCGGCGTTGTCGTGACACCGGGCGCGAGCTTTGGCCCTTCGGGCGAGGGGCACGTGCGCATGGCGCTGGTGTTGCCGCCCGATCAGATCGCGCTGGCAGTCGAGGCTATTCGTGAAGCGGGCCTGTATTAGAAGGCTGTTTCGACTCGTCAATAGCTCGAAACCGATTTCGTGCAGTTATTTTACGAATTCTGCAAACAATTTCGGTAAACGGTCGATTTTTGGCTGCGAATAGGAGCATAATCAAAGTCCCGATTGGATGTATTGGGATTACGGCAAGCCGCTCGGGTCGCCCTGGGCGGTTTGTTTGTGGAGAGAGATGGGAGTTTGTAATGGTTAACGAGAAGAAGGTCGCTATTGTCGGCTGCGGTTTCGTCGGTTCGTCCTCGGCGTTCGCACTGATGCAGAGCGGTCTGTTCTCCGAGATGGTCCTCATCGACGTGGACAAGAACCGCGCCGAGGGCGAGGCCCTGGATATTGCGCACGGCATGACGTTTGCCGAGCCGATGAAGATCTATGCCGGCGATTATTCCGATGTCGCCGATGCCGCGATGATCGTCGTCACCGCTGGCGCTGCCCAGAAGCCCGGTGAGACCCGCCTGGACCTGGTCAACAAGAACGTCAACATCTTTAAGTCCATCATCCCCGAGATTAAGAAGTCCGGCTTTGACGGCATTCTGCTGATCGTCTCCAACCCGGTCGACGTTCTGACCTATGCCGCCATCAAGATGTCCGGCCTGCCCGAGGGCCACGTCATCGGTTCCGGCACCGTGCTCGACACCGGTCGTCTGCAGCAGATGCTCGGCGCCCACGTCGAGGTCGATCCGCGCGATGTCCAGGCCTACGTCATGGGCGAGCACGGCGACTCCGAGTTCGTCGCTTGGTCCAGCGCTCAGGTTGCCGGCGTGCCGCTGAGCACCTTCTGCGAGCTTCACGGCCATCTGGAGCACGAGGCTGCCGAGAAGCGTATCGCCGAGGACGTCAAGAACTCCGCCTACACCATCATCGAGAAGAAGCACGCCACCTACTACGGCGTTGCCATGGCCGTTAAGCGTATCTGCACCGCTGTCATGCGTGACGAGCAGACTGTTCTTCCCGTCTCCTCGCTCATGGTGGGCGAGTATGGCCTGTCCGATCTGGCCATCTCCATGCCGACCGTCGTCGGCCGCGATGGCGTTGTCTGCCGCGTCCCCGTGCCGCTGAACGAGTCCGAGCAGGGCGAGCTCACCGCTTCTGCCAAGGCTCTCAAGGACATCATCGACAGCGTCGATTTCTCCTGCTAAATCCAGCTCGTTTGTCAGCAAGCTACAATGAAGGCGTCCAGGCCCCACGGCCCGGGCGCCTTTTTTGGTGCATTGGGGTCAGGTTACTTTGCACCAGTGTTGATGGGGAGAGGCATGTCGGATTCGCCTAACTTTTTGACGTATGCCCAGACGGCGTTTGATTCGTTTGAGGATCGGCCGTTTTGCGCGGTGGACAGCCTGGTGTTTGCGTGGCTGTCGTATTTGCATCTTCCGGACGATATGCCGGAGCTTGTCGGCTGGCAGGGGCTGGACGTGCGTGAGCTGCTACGTGCCGAGTGCTACCAGGACATGATTGGTGACCTGTGGGACCCGGAGGAGAGTCGCGCCTTGCTGGAGGCTGTTGCGGCAAGTCCTCGCTACCGCGGCGTGCGCGTTTGCGGTTATCGTGACGTGAACGATGCGTCGATGACGGAGCAATTTACAGCCATGACGTTCCGATTTCCGGCAGGATTTAGCTACCTTTCCTTCCGCGGGACCGACAGCACGATCGTGGGCTGGAAAGAGGACTTTAACATGGCGTTCCGGTGCCCCGTGCCCTCCCAGGAATCTGCGGCGCGCTACGTGGACGAGGCGGCGGCCGCGATTGATGGACTGCTCTTGTGCGGAGGCCATTCCAAGGGCGGAAACTTGGCGGTGTATGGCGCTGCGATGTGTTCCGGCGCTGTTCACAACCGGATTGAGCGGGCCTTCTCGCATGATGGTCCCGGCTTTGTCGAGGAGTTCTTGAGTGGCGACGCCTTTGCGGGCCTGTCCGGTCGCATCGATAAAACCCTGCCGCAGTCGTCGATTTTCGGCATGATGTTCGAGATGCAGGAGGACTATGCCATCGTCGAGAGCACGGAGTTCAGCCTGCTGCAACATAATCCCTTTAGCTGGGTCGTTGACGGCTGCGACTTTGTGTATTGCGAGCGCCTGTCTGCCGGCGCGCGATACGTCGATAGCTCTATTCGTGAGATGTTGCTTGCAGTGGAGCCTGCCGAGCGCGAGCGCTTCGTAGATGCGCTGTTCTCCGTGTTTGAAGCCACGGGCGCCGAACGGTTCGCGGATATCGCAGGGAATCTGCGCGAGAGCCTGCCAGTGATGCTTCAGGCTGCTCAGGGCTTCGACAAGGATACGCGCCGCTTTATCTCGCAGACCATCGCGGCGATCCTTAAATGCGCGCTGCTGCCCAAACGCCCTGAGTTCAACGTTCCTGGCGCTGGCAAGAGCCTGGCGGAGCAGCTTGAGGCGTGGCAGTCCGAGCTCCTGCACTAGCCATTGGTGCAAGGTAACCTGACCCCCTTGCACCAATCTCCGATGCGCGTGGGGCGGGCTCGACCGCTATACTGATTCGTGCTGAAATCGATCTAGAACGGAATGCCGTATATGAAAATCAATCACGCAATCCTGCATATCCTGGACTTTGACTCGGCTGTCAACGTCATGAGCCAGCGCGAGCTCGATATCGAGAGCCGTACCGTGCGCAACTTCGTGACCACGCACCTGCGCCGCGCTCGCACGTCTGCCGATAACAAGCGTGCCACGTTTGCGGAGAACTCCGCATTCGGCGGCGAGCTCAAGGGTTATTTCTTTGGCGAGCGCGAGTTCGTAGACCTGTCGCAGCAGATTGCGGAGTTCATCTCTTCGGAGCTTACCAAGGCCGAAAAGGCCGAGTCCACCGACGTGCTTGTGGCGGACTTTGACGATGACGAGGACGCCCGCTGGTTTGCCGTGATGCTGCTTGGCTCCAAGCAGGCCTTTATGCACGAGGTGGGCCGCGAGGAGGGCGAGGTGCGCAACGATATCGCGCGTCATTACGCCATCCTGCCAAATCCCTCGCAAAAGGTGCCGAGCTACGCCATCGTGCGCGCGAGCACTATGGAGATCGGCTATGTGGACAAGAAGCGCAAGATTGCCGGCGAGGACCGCATGCTTATTCCCGACGGTCTGCTGCAGTGCGATACGGGCGTGTCGGGCAAGGAAATCATCGACACCGTGACGCGCGTGGTCGAGGAGGTCGCCGAGGAGCACGGCGCCAACACGGCTGTGGCGCTCGCCAAGGTCAAGGCCGCTGTTGCCGAGAAGGTCGAAGACGACGAGGAGCTGCCGCCTTGGGATATCGTCGACGAGGTCTTTGAGGACGAGCCGGTCATCAAAGAGAGCGTGCGTGCGGCACTGACCGAGGAGAAGGTGCCCGAGCGCGTGCCCGTGGAGCGTAAGCAGGTTGAGCGTGCGGCCGTGCGCAATCATAAGATTCGTACCGATACGGGTATCGAGATCAGCTTCCCGGCCGAGATGGGTTCGAACTCCGAGTACATCGAGTTTGTCAACGAGCCCAACGGCCTCATCTCCATCGAGCTCAAAAACATCGGGTCAATTGAGAATCGATAAACTGCGCTTGTAAGCTGCAGAAAAACAAAGGTCGAAACCCTTCGGGACTTCGGCCTTTTTGCTTGGAGCTGAATTGAGTTGCAGACTGAGCATACGTCAGCGAAAACGCCCCTAGGTGAGCAAGGTGACGTGAAAGAGGAGGGAAGCGTACTTCGGTACGCGACCGACGATTGAACGTCAGATTGCCGCCTAGGGGCGTTTGCAGCGTCGGGTAGTTACGGCGTTTGGTAAAACGCCGTAACTATTAAAGTTGACGTAAACCTTCCTCGAGACCGGTCTTGCTGTCGGTCTGGGCGTCGCGCATCTTGATGACGCGGGCGGGAACGCCGGCCACGACGGCGCCGGCGGGGACGTC
>CAKUGA010000005.1 GCA_934654515.1 uncultured Collinsella sp.
CTTTCGGGTTGTTACATCAAATCATAGGCGTCGACGTCAACGCTCACGCTCACGCCGCGCACGGAGCCCACCTCTTTAAGGCAGGCGTCGATATCATCAGAGACATGGTACCCTACCGGCGACTTCACAAGCAGATGGAAGCGGTAACGGTCTTTGGCTCTCTCGATTACACACGAAGCCGGGCCCAGCACCTGCGGCACGGCACTCCCCGCCCGCAAAAAGTCGGGCGCGGCGGCATGCCAGCGGCGCTTGAGGAGCTTCGCAATGCGCCCGATGTAATCCTGCGCGTCGTCTTGGCTCGCCGACCACACCAAGATGTTGACCAGGCGTACAAACGGCGGATACAGGGCGTCGCGGCGCTGGCCCAGGTCGTAGTCGGTAAAGATGGAACGGTTGTGCTCGGCGACGGCGCGAATGACCGGGTCCTCGGGCAGATAGGTCTGGATGATCACCTCGCCGGGGCGGTCACCGCGGCCGGCACGGCCTGCGACCTGCTCCAGTAGATCGTAGGCACGCTCCCCTGCCCTAAAATCGGGCAGCTTAAGCGCAAAGTCGGCATTGACCACGCCCACGAGCGTGACCTCGGGAAAGTCGAGTCCCTTAGCGATCATCTGCGTGCCCAGCAGTACGGCGCAATCAGCGGCATCGAACTGCTCGAGCAGCTTTTTATGCGCGTCCTTGCCGCGCGTGGAATCGGCATCCATGCGAATAATGGCGACGTCATCTGGCAGCATCTGATGAAGAGCGTCCTCAATCTGCTGCGTACCCAGACCCATTTTTGCCAGGTAGCGGCTGCCGCACTTAGGACAGCGGCTCGTGGGTGCTGGATAGGGCTGCACGCGCCAGGACGATCCGCAGGTGTGGCACTGCAGCGTATGCGTGCGCTCGTGGTACGTGAGGGCGGTGGAGCAATGGTTGCACGTGGGGACGCAACCGCACTCGCGGCACATCAGGAAGGGTGCAAAGCCGCGACGATTATGGAGCAGCACGGCCTTCTCGCGGCGTTCGACAACGCGCTCCAGGCCTTCCATCAGCGGTTTTGAGAACATGGAGCGGCTGCCGTGCGAGAACTCGCGGCGCAGGTCGGCGATGCGGACTGTGGGTAGGACCGCATGCCCCGGGCGCTCGGGCATCTCAACGCGTGTCCAGGTGGCACCGTTGTACGTGCCGCGGCGGCAACGGTCGAGCGCCTCGGCTGAGGGCGTGGCCGACCCCAGCACGAGCGGGCAGCGATAGCGGCGCGCGATCTCGGCCGCCACCTCGCGTGCATGGTAGCGCGGGCTGGAGCCCTGCTTGTAGCTGGTCTCGTGCTCCTCGTCGATAATGATGAGGCCTAGGTCGCTGAGCGGACAAAAGAGCGCCGAGCGGGCTCCGACGACAACGCGGGCGGCACCGCTGGCGACCATATCCCACTGGTCCAGGCGTTCGCCGGCCGAAAGGCGCGAATGGAACACGGCGACCGTCTCGCCAAAGCGCGAGCGGAAGCGGCCGACGGTCTGGGCCGTCAGCGAAATCTCGGGTACCAGCACGCAGGCAGAGCGACCGGCTGCGAGCACGTGCTCGATGGCGGAGAGGTAAACCTCAGTTTTGCCGGATCCGGTGACGCCATCGACGAGCACCACATCGCCATGGGCGTCCAGGCGGGCGCGCTCGATCTGCGCGAGCGCCTGCTGCTGACCGTTGGTAAGTGCCACCGGAGCCTTGCCGCTCGCTGAGGACAGCGTGGTCTGCTCGCTGCAGCCGCGCCACGCACGACGCTCCTCAACCACCACGACGCCGCGCTTTTCGAGCGCCTTGATGGTAGCGGACATGCTGTTGTAGAGCAGGTTGAGGTCGCGCGTCGTGACCGGACCGCACTGGAGCGCCTCGATAAGCTGACGCTGACGAACCGCGGTTTTGGGCGGTGTATAGTCGAAGCCCTCGGGCGTAAGCATAACCCAGCGGTTTTGGATGGGTTTGACGGCGGGGCGCTCAACGGTCCACACACCGTCATCGCCCTTGACCACGCGCGGGCTTCCGCCCGGCGGCAGGAACAGGCGCAGGCACTCGGAAAGCGTCGCGACATATTCGCGACTCATCCAGCGCGCAATGCGTGCAGCCTCGGCGGTAAAAAGTGGCTTGCTGAGGATAGCCTCGATGGGCTTGACGCGCGCGGGGTCGAGGGCGTCGTTACCCTGCAGGTCGTCAAGTGTAGGAGCGATGTCGACGATGTAGCCGGCGGCTGCACGGTTGCCAAAATGGACCAGGACCGTGGAGCCGATCTGAGCCTCGCCGGCAAGGGATTGCGGGATGCCATAGGCAAACGGCTCGGATAGCGCACGTGTTGGGATGTCGAGGACCACGCTCGCGTAGGCGGTGACGGGCTCGGGCGCAGGCTCGGGCTTTGCCGGGGCAGCGGCAGGCACAGGCTTCGTCAGAGTCTCCTCCGGTTCCGACGAACCAAACAGCGACAGTTGTTGAGCCATACACCACCTCTAACGAACGGACCTGAAAGGGCTGGGACAAAATAATCAGTAGTGTTTGTCCCAGCAACCCACTCGTCGGTACAGAAACAAGAGCCCCGCTCGGGTGAACGGGGCTCGGATACAAACGTTTGCGCAGCGATTACAGCGCCATCGTGCGGGCGCGGTCGATGCGCGCCAGGCAGTCGTCGCGGCCGACGAGCGCCATGGTCTCGCCCAGCGGAGGGCTCACCATGTTGCCGCAGACGGCGACGCGCACGGCCTGGAACACCACGCGCTTCTTAAGGTCCATCTGCTCGGGCAGCGGCTCAAGCGCGGCGTCGATGTTGGCGGAGGTCCACTCGTCCACGCCCTCGAGCGCGGCCTTGGCGGCGTCCAGAATGGCACCCATGCCCTCCTTGGCCAGGCCCTTGTTGACGGACTTCTCGTCATACTCGAGCGTCTCGGCCGTGGCAAAGATGGGGGCGGCAACTGTCACGGCGTCGGCCGGCATCTTGGTGCGCGGCTTGACGATGGCGGCAAGCGCGTCAATCCAGTCCTCGCCGTACTCGACGTTACCCTCGATGAGACCCGCCTCGTGCAGCTCGGGGACCATGATCTCGTCGGCAAACTGAGCATCGGACATGCCGTTGATGTACTCGGCATTGACCCAGTCGAGTTTCTTGGGATCGAAGGTCGCCGGGTTCTTGGAGATGCGGTCGAGCGAGAACTTGCTGGCCAGGACATCGCGAGGAATGATCGTGGTCTCGCCGTCGAGCGACCAGCCGAGCAGCGCCAGGTAGTTGACGAAGGCGTCGGACAGGTAGCCGGCGTCGCGGTACTCCTCCACCGAAGTGGCGCCGTGGCGCTTGGAGAGCTTTTTGCCATCGGCCCCCAGGATCATGGAGATGTGGGCGAACGTGGGCACGGGCGCGCCGAGGGCCTCGTAGACCATGACCTGACGCGGGGTGTTGGACAGGTGGTCGTCGCCGCGGATGACATGGGTGATCTTCATCATGGCGTCGTCGACAACGGTCGCGAAGTTGTACGTGGGCGTGCCGTCGGAGCGGAAGATGACGAAGTCGTCGAGCTCCTTGGCGTCGAAGGTCACCTCGCCGTGGACGGCGTCGTGGATGACGACGTCGCCGCGGTCCTCGGGCACCTTGATGCGCAGGACGTAGGACTCGCCGGCCTCGATGCGGCGGCGGGCCTCCTCGGGATCAAGATCGCGGCAGCGGCGCTGGTAGCCCTGGAAGGGGTCCTTGCGCTCCTGCGCGGCCTTGCGGTCGGCGTCGAGCTGCTCCTTAGTGCAGAAGCAGGGATAGGCCTTGCCCTCGTCCCAGAGCTTCTGGGCGGCCTGCTTGTACAGGTCCAGGCGCTCGGTCTGCGCGTAGGGGCCAAAGTCGCCGCCCACCTCGGGACCCTCGTCCCAGTCCAGACCCAGCCAACGCATGGCGCGCAGGATGATCTGCGTGTTCTCGTCGGTGGAGCGGGTGGGATCGGTGTCGTCGATGCGCAGGATGAACGTGCCGCCGTTTGCGCGGGCGAAAGCCCAGTTATAGATAGCGGTGCGGGCGCCGCCGATGTGCAGCTTGCCCGTGGGTGAGGGT
The DNA here is from genome assembly GCA_934654515.1 of uncultured Collinsella sp. Classification (GTDB taxonomy): domain Bacteria; phylum Actinomycetota; class Coriobacteriia; order Coriobacteriales; family Coriobacteriaceae; genus Collinsella. The sequence continues at coordinate 4,052 of CAKUGA010000005.1, forward strand.
GCAAAGCGGACGCGAACGTCTGATGCCATGGAAATCTCCTCGATTACAGGATGGATGTCTAACCGCACCAGTATAAAGCAACAAAGCAACCTCCGCACAAAGGGCACCGACCTACTCATTGGGGACAGACTTAAATGACCCACTCATTGGGGACAGACTTAAATGACCAGTCTTTGGGCAACCTGTCGACACTTAGGTAAGGCCGGTCATTTAAGTCTGTCCCCAATGAGTGCCCGGCTGGTCATTTAAGTCTGTCCCCAATGAGTATGTCCCCAATGAGTAGGTGCGGAAAGGGTGTGAATGTTTGATTTACGCGCTATGATGTGCCCTTGCATACAGAGCCCGGCGGAATGGTAACGGTCGCCGGGACACGTTTTTGAAAGGACAATCATGTCAGAAGAGCTTCGTTCCATCCCACCCCAACACGGGTCCTTTGTATTTACGTCGGAGTCGGTGACCGAAGGTCATCCCGATAAGATCGCTGACCAGATCAGTGACGCCGTCCTCGACGCAATCCTCGCCAAAGAAATAGAGCTGCAGGAGCAGGGCTACATTGCGCCCAACGGCGTGCCTGCCAACGTGGAGAACGTCCGCTGCGCCTGCGAGACCCTCGTGACCACCGGCACCGTCATCGTCGCCGGCGAGATTCGCACCCAGGCCTACGTCGACGTACAGGAAATCGCCCGCGGCGTTATCCGTCGCATTGGCTACAACCGTGCCAAGTTCGGTTTTGACTGCGACACCTGCGGCGTCATGAGCCTTATCCACGAGCAGTCGCCCGATATCGCCCAGGGCGTCGACGAGTCCTTCGAGACCCAGACCGGCGCCACCACCGACCCGATCGACCTGATCGGCGCCGGCGACCAGGGCATGATGTTCGGTTATGCCTCCAACGAGACCAAGACCCTCATGCCCATGCCGCACTACCTGGCAAGCCGCCTGGCCGAGCGCCTGGCCGCCGTGCGCCACGACGGCACCCTCGCCTATCTGCGTCCTGACGGCAAGACCCAGGTCACCGTGCGTTACGAGGAAGGCAAGCCCGTGGAGGTCACGACCATCGTCATCTCCACGCAGCACGCCGCCGAGATCGAGGACATGGGCAAGATCAAGGCCGACCTCATCGAGCACGTCATCACCCCGGTCATGGCCGCTGAGAACATGCCGTGGGACAGCGCGGACATCTATGTGAACCCCACCGGTCGCTTTGTCGTGGGCGGCCCCATGGGCGACACGGGCCTCACCGGCCGCAAGATCATCGTCGACACCTACGGCGGCTACGGCCGTCACGGCGGCGGTGCCTTTAGCGGCAAGGACTGCACCAAGGTTGACCGCTCCGCCGCGTATGCCGCGCGCTGGGTCGCCAAGAACGTGGTCGCCGCCGGTCTGGCCGACCGCTGCGAAGTCGAGCTTGCCTACGCCATCGGCGTTTCCAAGCCCCTCTCAATCATGGTCGACACCTTTGGCACCGCGCATGTTGCCGAGGACAAGATTGTTGAAGCCGTAGAGAAGACCTTCGACCTGCGCCCGGGCGCAATCATCCGCGATCTGGACCTGCGTCGCCCCATCTACGAAAAGACGGCAGCCTACGGTCACTTCGGCCGCGAAGACGCCGACTTCACCTGGGAGAATACCGACCGAGTCGAAGAACTCAAAGCAGCCTGCGGCCTCTAATTAAGAACCTTTAAGGTCGCAACAACACACACGCTTTAAAAAGAAGTACCGCCCCCAAGCGGTACTTCTTTTTTATTAAACCGGTGGTGGTGATGTTTCGATATGAAACCGTACAGCGTCTCCAGCTAATGAATTTTGCCACCTGGCTGCGCCAACCATGTATCCTAAGTTCCGAGGGCTTTGGTATTTGGTCGATCGCGAGTTCCGCACGAGCCGGAGAGCACTTAATGTGCTCTCCGTGCGAGCAGGACTGTCCGAGCAGGCGACCAAATACCAAAGCCCTCGGAACGACGGGACAGAGTATGCCCCGCCCCTCGGGACGACGGGACAAAACAAAGGAGCAGCCATGGCAGGCAAGCCGCAAACACTAGCTACGACCTCGGCATTCGAGATCTTGGGTCCCGTCATGGTCGGCCCCAGCTCATCGCACACCGCCGGCGCCCTGCGGTGCGCCCAAGTTGCCGCCAGCCTGCTGGAAGGCCGCATCACCAAAGTCACCTTTGGCCTGTGGAACTCCTTTGCCCATACCTACCGCGGCCACGGCACCGACCGCGCGCTCGTCGCGGGCATCTTGGGCCTCGACACCGACGATGAGAACATCAAGCAGGCCTTCGACCTTGCGCGCGAGCAGGGCCTCGAATATCACTTTGACATTAAAGGTGACGACGCCTCCATCCACCCCAACACCGTGGACATCGACATGCAAGACGATACGGGCGCCACAGCACAGGTTCGCGGCGAGAGCCTGGGCGGCGGCAAGATGCGCATCAGCCGCATCAACGGCGTCGGCGTCGACATCTCGGGCATGTATTCCACGCTCTTCGTGGCGCACCAGGACGTCCCCGGCGTGCTCGCTGCGCTCACCAACCTGCTCGCCTACGCCCATGTGAACATCGCCTTCTGCCGCACCTACCGCACCGAAGTGGGCGGCCAGGCCTACTCCGTCTTTGAGACCGACGGCGCGCCCGACGACACCGTTATCCCCATGCTACGCAAGCTCGACAATGTCGATTACGCGACCTTTATCGAGCTCCCCGGTTCTGCCTCGTCGCTCTCCCCCGGCGTCTCGGCAAAGGAAATCTTCGACGACGGCGAGCAGCTGCTCGATGCGTGCGAGGAACTGGGGCTCAACATCGGCGCCGTCATGGCCGTGCGCGAGGCACGTCTGACCGGCGAGGCACACGCTATCGCCGCCATGCGCCGCGTACTCGACGTCATGCGCGAAGAGACCATAGCCCCCATTTCCAATCCACAGCGCTCGCTCGGCGGCCTCATCGGCGGCGAGGCAAAGCTTGTCGATGCCACCGGCCGCAACGACTTGAGCACGAGCCTGATGGGCACCGTTCAAACCGACGCCGTGGCCCGCGCGATGGCCGTGCTCGAGCGCTCCGCCACGATGGGAGTGATCGTCGCCGCCCCCACGGCAGGCTCCGCGGGCGTCGTGCCCGGCTGCGTGCTGGCGCTCGCCGATCACCTTCAGCTCGACGACGACCAGGTCATGGACGCCCTTTATTGCGCCGCCGCCATCGGCCTCAACCTCACCACGAGCGCCTGCGTTGCCGGCGCCGAGGGCGGCTGCCAGGCTGAGGTAGGAAGCGCCGCCGCCATGGCTGCCGCCGCGCTGGTGCAGATGCTCGGCGGCACACCCGAGCAGGCGCTCGACGCCAGTTCCATCGCGCTGAGTAATCTGCTGGGCCTCGTTTGTGACCCCGTCGGTGGCCTCGTGGAGGTGCCCTGCCAAAACCGCAACGCCATCGGTGTGGCAGCTGCCTTTAGCTCCGCACAGCTTGCCCTCGCCGGCATTAAGAGCCTGGTGCCGTTTGACCAGATGGCGCACGTCATGCTCTCGGTGGGCCACGCGTTGCCGGCCACGCTGCGCGAGACGGCAAAGGGCGGCATCGCGCAGGCTCCGGCCGCACTTTCAGCCTGTGCAAAATGCGGTGTGTGCGGATAGCGGCAAAGAATGACTTAAAGGTGGGACAAATGTCCCACCTCTTTTGAATGCCACCGTTTCCATACCACAATCAACTAGGTAATCGCTATAATGCAAGCCCAGTAAAAACACGATGAGCCACAAGGCGAAATTCGAAGGATATGCATACGATGTCGCAAAACGATCGAACTCAACTGATTCCCGATCCGCAGCAGCCGAGCAGGCACACCGGCGGCGTTCAGTCGCCGCGTCCTATCGCGCCGAGCCACGGTCAGCAGCGTGGTGCGACAAACACTTCGCAACGCCCGAACCAGCAACGTCAGCAGCGCAAGGCAAACGGCAATGCGCCCAAGCAGCCCCCCACGCACGCTCGAGGCGATCGCGGCACCGCACGCAAACCCGCCGAGAACAATAAGTCGGGCAAAAAGACGACGCTCTTTGTCGTCCTGGGTCTTATCGTCATTGTCTATATCGTAGGCGTCGTAGCGTTTTCGCAGGTAGCCTACCCCAACACCACCATCGCCGGCGTCGACGTCTCGTTCTCCAACGCTTCGTCTGCCGCCGCCAAGGTCAACTCGGCATGGAAGCACTATAAGCTCACCGTGACGGGCGATGACTTTAGCTGGACCTATCAGCCCGAGTCCGATGAGCCCATCGTAGACGGCGAAGCTGCCGCAAAAGAGATCATCAACCACAACGAAGCCTTTGTATGGCCGGTCCGCCTTGTAGAATCCTTAAGCGGCAAGACCAAAACAACCGCTAGCTCCAACGAAGTCGATCTTGATCAAGACGTCGACCTGTCCATGCTCTCCGACAGCTTTGACCAAAAGCAGTTTGAGAAGGATCTGGGCGCCGCCATCGACGAGTTTAACGAGGGCCGTTCGGGCGCGTTCGAGGCCAATAGCTCCTATGACGAGCAGGCCGGCAAGTTTACCGTCGAGAAGGCGCGCTCCAACGAAAAACTCAACCGCGAGCATGTCATTAAATATGCCGAGCTCGAGCTTGCCTCGCTGGCCGAGACCGTAGATCTTTCCAAGCTCGGCAACGATGCCTATGAGCCGCTCAATGGAACGCTGACCGATGATCAGATTCAGGCTGCATGCGATGCCGCCAACAACTTCCTGGGCGTCAACGTGACCCTCAAGCTCAACGGCGAGGATGCCGGCAAGGTTGATGGCAGCTCCGTGTTGCAGTGGATCAGCTTTGCCGATCCCGCAAACCCCACGCTCGATACGTCGCAGATCAGCAGCTGGGCAGCCGAGCTCGCCAACGGCTTCAATACCGTGGGCTCCACTCGCTGGTGGACGCGCGCCGATGGCAAGCAGTGCGCCGTCGAAGGCGGCGACTTTGGTTGGTCCATCGACAGCAGCTCGCTCGCAAAGCAGGTCGAGGATGCCATTAACAACAAGCAGACCGGCGAAATCGAGATCAAATACTCCCAGAAAGCCGACACCTTTACCGCAAAGGGAGAGCCCGACTGGAAGGCATACGTCGATGTCGATCTGTCCGAGCAGCACGCGCGCTACTACGACGAGAGCGGCAATATCGTGTGGGAGGCCAACTTTATCTCGGGAAAGCCGGGCGAGGACGCCACGCCCGAGGGCGTCTGGCAGATCAACAGCAACGACGGCGCCAGCAAACTCATCGGTGCCAAGGACCCCGAGACCGGCAAGCCCAAATACGAGAGCCCGGTAAGCTATTGGATGCCGTTTGAGGGAAACATGGTCGGCTTCCACGATGCAACGTGGCAAAACGACAAGAGCTTTGACGACCCCAACTCCTACAAGTGGTGCGGCAGCCACGGTTGCATCAATCTGCGCCTGGCAGACGCCAAGGCACTTCACGACTGCATCAAAGTCGGCCTGTGCGTGGTTGTCCACTCATAGTGCAACGCGCGCTTTCCTACAACGTGGAACCGCTGCGACCAATCTAACAGTTCCGAAAGAAACCGTTCTATGCGCCCACCCCAACCGGTGGGCGCATATACTTATCAAGGTTCTTTCTATAAAGGAGACGCTATGCCGAATGTCCCCACCATCACTCCGGGCCCGGATGATACCGAGCACACGCCCGAAGGTGCCACCGAAACGATTCCTCTGATTACAAACGCACACACCGACAAGCAGAGCGGACGCACGAACGATGCGGCCGAGATATCCGATGAAGAGGCATATGCCAAGCTCAAGGCAAAACGTGCCGAACGTCGACGCAAAAAGCTGATTCGACGCGGTATTGCCGCCGGCATCGTGGGTGCCATCGCGCTCATTGCCATTGTCGCAACCCTGGTTATCAATGCGCAGCCTCAGGGCGCTAGCGGACCTGTAACCGACATGGTGACCGAGGGCACGTTTACCACAACGGTCGAGGCGAAAGGCCAGCTCAAACCCATTTCGTCCTCAGTGGTCTCCCCTTCTGTCGACGGCACGGTCGATACGATCAACGTGCAGGCAGGCCAATCCGTCAACGAGGGCGACGTGCTCATGACCATTAAAAACGACGAGCTCGATCGCAACGTTGCCGAGGCGCAGCGTGCAGTTGCAGCCGCTCAAGAAGACCTCGCCAACGCACAGAAAACCGCAGCCGCCGCGCAGGCCACCCCAACGACGGACGTCGATGGAGCTTCCGCAGCGGCTGGCATCTCCGCCGCATCAGCGGACACGAACGCCGTATCGGCCGCGCAGCGCAGCCTCGCATCGGCCCAGGCAAACCTCGACCAGGCGAACGCCAAGGCCGCCAGCCGTACGGTCACGGCCCCGAGCTCGGGCAGCATCGTGGAGCTCAACGCCAAGGTGGGCGCCACGGTAACAGGCGGCATGATCATGGGCGAAAGCGATACGAGTGGCGGCAAGCAGTGCATGCAGATCGCCGACCTATCCAAGATGAAGGTGACCGTGCAGGTGGGCGAAAAGGACATCGCCAAGATCGCCGTTGGGCAGAGCGCCAACGTCACGTATCCCGCGTTTCCCGATATCGTGAGCCAGGGAACGGTCACCGCCATCGCCTCGGTGGCAAACTCCGACTCCAACAACGGCGGCGGCAGCGTGACCTTTAACGTCGACATTCTCATCGAGGCGCCCGACGCGCGCCTGAAGCCGGGCATGACGGCCGAGGTATCGGTGGTGACCGAGCAGCTCGACGACGTGGTGATGGTGCCGACGATGGCGCTCATGACCGAAGACGGCGAACACTATTACGTCAACGTGGCGACTGATGACGAGGGCAAGCAAACCCGTCGCGTGAAGGTGACCGTCGTGACGCAAAACGACAACGAGGCCGTAGTTGGCAAAACGCAGGTCAAGCGAGACGACCAGGGCAACGAAATCAACCCGGGCGTGCCTACAACTAAGCTACGCGACGGCGACACCCTCGTCATGGACACCAGCGCGGGCATGACGGCCGACGGCGGCGACTCCGGCAGCATGTCTGCCGACGAGGGCCTGTAATGCGCCCCGTCATCGACATCCGCAACGTGCACCGCATCTTTGAGAGCAAAGCCGGCTGCGCCCATATTCTGCACAACGTGAGCCTGGCGGTAAACCCCGGCGAATTCGTGGCCATCACCGGCCCTTCGGGCTCAGGCAAATCGACGCTCATGAACATCCTAGGCTGCCTGGACAAGCCGACGGCGGGCGACTATTACCTGCAGGGACTCAACGTAGCCGAGCTGGACGATGATGAACTCACCGAAGTCCGCGCCCTGAGCATCGGGTTTGTGTTCCAGAGCTTTAACCTGCTGCCGCGCCTTTCGGTCATCGAAAACGTGATGCTGCCGCTGTCGTACACCAATGTGCCGCGTAGCCAACGCGAGATGCGCGCCGTCCACGCGTTGCAAGCCGTCACGCTGCCGGTCGACCACTGGGATCACCGTATCTCCGAGCTTTCGGGCGGACAGATGCAGAGGGTTGCCATCGCGCGCGCCCTCGTCAACGATCCGCCCATCATTCTGGCAGACGAACCGACGGGAAATCTGGACTCTGCCACCGGAGCGCTCGTGATGGAAACATTCCACAGGCTACAGGAGCGCGGCAAGACCATCGTGCTCATCACACACGACCCCGGCATCGCTGCCGAGGCCGACCGTGCCGTGACCATCCGCGACGGCCGAATCCACGAGGGCGCATACATCGCACATGCACCGCAGACCCTGCGTGGAGTCGTCGAGAGCCTGCCCACGATTTCCGCATCCGCCAACCCCACGAAAGGAGTGAAGGCATGAGTACGCGCGATCTTGTTCAAGAAGCCCTTCACTCGCTCGAGGCCAACAAGGGGCGCAGCCTGCTCACCATCCTGGGCATTGTTATCGGTATCGCCTCCGTCATCGCTATGACCTCACTTATCGGCGGTATCCAAAACAGCCTAGTCAACAGCCTGGGCCTCAATGCCGCACGTATGGTGCAGATTTATTCGTCACAGGAGCTCACCGAGTCGGACGTCGAGAAGCTCCGCAAGATGGTGCCGCAGATTGAGCAGATCGGCATCGTGGACAGCGCCTATACCGAGTACAAGGCCGGTGACAAAAGCTATACCGTCATGGCGCAGGGTGTCGATAGCGATATGCTCGATGCCGTAGGCGCCAGCAAGCTTGTCGCGGGGCGCACCTATACCGACGCCGAGTCTCAATCAGGCGCGCGCGTGGCACTCATCAGCCGCGGCGGCGCCGACCAGCTTTACGGCAACGAACAGGACGCGCTCGGCAAGACCATCAAGGTGTCGAACGGCGAGGTGCAGATTGTCGGCGTCATCGACGGCGGCAGCGATTCCATGGGTTCGCTCACGCTGTACATGCCGCGCGAGACGATCTCGGGCCTCTTTGGCGACGAGAACCCCTCGTTTCCCAGCGTGACGGCGCTCGCCGTCGAGGGTACGGACATGGACGAACTGTGCAAGACGATCGAATCCAAAGTGCGCACGATGAAGGGCATCTCGGAGGACGACGAGTACGACAGCGTATCGGCAACCTCCATGAAAAGCGCCATCGATGCCCTCAATTCCTTTATGGGCGCGTTCTCGCTCATCATGGGCGCCGTTGCCAGCATCTCGCTGCTCGTGGGCGGCATCGGCATTATGAACATGATGCTCACCAACGTGACCGAACGCATCCGCGAGATCGGCATTCGCCGCGCGCTGGGCGCAAGCCGTAGCGATATCACCGCGCAGTTTTTGGCCGAGTCCTCGGCGCTGTGCGTCACCGGTGGCCTGCTGGGTGTCCTGATTGGCTATCTGCTGGCCTGGGGCTTGGCGTTCTTTGCCGCCGGCTCTGGCGTTCTTGGCGAACTCGGCGCCAGCGGCACCATTACGCCGAGCTTCTCGATCGCGACGGTGCTGCTGGCCTTCGCGGTCTCCGTCGGCATCGGCGTCATCTTCGGTTTCTACCCCGCCCGCCGAGCCGCAAAACTCGACCCCGTGGAGTGCCTGAGGTACCAGTAACCCATCCCCCCATAAGTTGCGGTGAAATAGGGACTGAATGGCCGTTTGACAGCCAAAACAGTCCCTATTTCGCCGCAACTTATGGGGGGATGTGGCGTTGACGCTATTCGAAGCGCGATTCCAGGCTCGACAGGCCGTTGATCGTCAGGTCGTTGGCAACCGCGGACACGCGCTCGATGGGAACCGAGCCATCCGAGAGCGCCCAGGTGCGATAGATGCCGATAATGCCCGACAGCAAAAAGGCCAGGTAGTAATCGAACATCTCGTCCTTGAGACCCTCGGGCAGCAGGCCGCGCTCAGTGATCTCATGCTCGAGCGGCACGCGCAGGCGAGCCATAAAGTCATCGAGCGGAATATTCTCGATGAGCTGACGATTAAGCACCAGATTGTTGCAGAGTGCCTCGTTGATGGTCCTAAAGAACGTGGCGGCCGCGCTGAGGGCACGCTCGCTGGTATCGCCCTTCATGGACGAGAGCGTCTTTTCGACCGAGTCCACGATGTTTTCCACCACATCGACGGCAATGGCATCGAGCAGGCCGTCAACGGTGCCAAAATGAACGTAGAATGTCTTGCGGTCGACGTTGGCCTCGCGAGCAATCGCACTCACCGTAATATCGGCCAGCGGTTTTTCGAGCAACAGACGCTCAAAAGCCGAAAGAATCGCATTGCGGCTTCGAACGATACGGCGGTCAAGCCGTGGCTTTGCAGCAGCCATAGGAAGCACCTTCCAACTAGATAATTCATCCACAGATGAGAGATATTCCACGTAAGAGGATTATCCCACAACGAGTGCTTGAATGGCGAGCAACATCAAGATTGCACGAAATGCAAAGCCTAGTAGAAAGACCCGCTTGCCTGCACCGATAACATTCGGAATAGACAAACGGGCCCGGAGCTAAACGAGCTGAGTATCGCCCTATGGTCGCTTCTTTTTATTGAGTGCGGAGGGCGACACACGAATACCGTCGCCAGTCTGACGGACGTAGGCCTTACGAGCCGGCCTAGAAGCCGTAGAAGCCTTCTGAGCACGTTGCTTGGGGTCAACGGTAACCTGGGACGCAGGATGAGCTTTAGCGGGCGCAGACGGCGTTTGAGGCGTGCGGCCGAGCTTGCGCATCACACGATCCCATCGTGCATGGATGCTCTCGTTGTGGGCGCTCTTAAGCCCCAGCAGGGGCGCGGCCAAAATGGTCGGCGCGATAAACGTGATGAGACGCCACAGCAGATAACCGGCAGTCGATGCCGATCCAAAGAAATGGCCCAGGAACAGAGCGAAACCGCCCTCCGCGCCACCGGTGCCACCGGGCAGAGGGACCGCGGAGCTCAGCAGCTGCACAAAAGCGCTCGCGGCCATGACCGAGAAAAAGTCGACCTCGTGGTGGCCAAAGGCGAGCATCAAAAAGTACGGCACGAGGTAGAAAAACGCAAGCTGCAGCATGGTGATAACTACCGTGAGCAGCATGGATGAAAAGTGGCCGGCCGAAAGCTTGAACTTCTCGGAAAAGGAGTAGATTTCGCCGTCGACAAACGTGCGCCAGCCCTCGATCTTGGTGGCCGAGACGCCCATTCGCTCGAGCCAATTGATAATGCAGTGCGCGACGCGCGTGACGGTCTTGGGCATGAGCGCGACGGCAAAGATGCCAAGCAGAATGCAGCAGTGACCGCCAAAGCTAAAGACGCACAGCAGCGTCATGTCGCCATAGCGCTCGGCGAAAAACGGCATGCGGGCAAGCAGTAGAATGGCGCCCCAGGCAACGAGGCCAAACTGATACACGATAAATCGGGTGAACTGCGTGGCACCGGCCTCGCCGACGTTTTGGCCTGCCTTGGTCAGGCGGTAGATCTGGGCAGGCGTGGAGCCCATCATCATGGGCGTCAGGTTGCCAAAGAAGATACCGCTCGCCTCGACCGAGATCAGGTCGCGAATGCCAACGGGCGAATTGGGATCGAGCCAGACGGCGATCGCATAGGCAACGATGCCAAAGAACAGGTACAGGAACATGCAAAAGCATGCAACAACGAGCCACAACGCTTGGACGCTCGACATGGCAGCCCAGAACTGCCCCATCTGACCGGTCGCAATCAGATAAACGATATAGCCCACCAGCACGACGCCGATAAAAATGGCACCGCGACGTGCACCCTTGTTGTCATCGCCGCCCGAGGCCTCAACCTCGACCTGGGGCTTAGATGTATGTTGAGAGGACTCCGTCATGAGGCTCCTTCTAACACAGTCAAATTATCTTGGATATTGTACCCGTAAGGGCCACAAGCAGAACGTAAAGCTATAAGGCAAATGGGAATAGCAGACAGGTCGCTCGCGGTAAGAAAAAACCCGGCCTTCCCAAGAAGACCGGGTATCTAAATCATGGTAGCCCGTACCAGATTCGAACTGGTGATCTCCGCCTTGAGAGGGCGGCGTCCTAAACCGCTAGACGAACGGGCCATAAGCCTCAACAGAAAAGAAGTGGTAGCCCGTACCAGATTCGAACTGGTGATCTCCGCCTTGAGAGGGCGGCGTCCTAAACCGCTAGACGAACGGGCCACATGACATCTGCACTGCCGTGCTGCGAGGAAATATATTACGGGACAAAAAACGCGAGCGCAAGAAGAAATTCCAAATTGCCCAAATTTTGTCGGCAGGTTATGGAAAGCGCTGGTCAACGCCATAGCCGATGATTTTTCTGGGACGGGGCTTAAAAAATCATTTAGCTACCCTGCAACGTGAACGTTTACGCAAAATGATTTTTTAAGCCCCGTCCCAGAAAAATCATCCCAGGTTGAGGTGCGACAAGAGAGCTTCGCGATCGTTGGGGATGTTGTCCTCGATAACGGCTTCGAGGGCGTCGTTAAGTAGCTGGCCTAGCTCGGGCCCCGGTTTCACACCGGCGCGGATCAAGTCGCCACCATTGATGGCAAGCATCTTGAGCGTATAGGGCTCCCCCGCCTCCAGCAGCTCGTGCGCCAGCGCGCGCATCTCCTCAATCGTCTCGACGTAATAGAAGCATGATGGCGCCTTGCCCAGCGTATCGGCACGCTTAAGGTCCATAAGCTCGTCAATCAGACGCGGCGTATCGACGCCCTCGCCCGAAAGCGCGCGCATCATATTGAGCAGGCAGGAGCGCTCGGGGCGCAGCGGCTTGTCGTGATATTTAATGAGCAGGCACACGTCGCGCACCAAGTCGTGCGAGAGCGCCAGGCGATCCATAATGACGCGCGCCTTCTTGGCGCCGAGCTCGGGATGACCGTAGAAGTGTCCGCTACCGGCATGGTCGACCGTGAAACAGTCGGGCTTGGACACATCGTGCAAAAACGCCGCCCACATCAGACTCATTGAGGGTGTAACGCCGTCACACAGCGCCAGCTCCCCCGCCACCGTCAGCACGCGGGCGATGTGCTCGTACACGTTAAAGGCATGGTAGACGCTGCGCTGGTCGAATCCACGACCCGCGGCAAGCTCGGGCACGGCGGCGCAAATAAGCTCGGGATAGCGCAGCATCGCGTCTCCCCCGTGGCCGGTCGAAAGAATACCCTCGAGCTCAATACCCACACGCTCGCGTGCCACGGCATCGAGCAGCGGCGCACACTCGGCAAGGGCGAGCTTCGTCTGGGGCTCGATCATAAAGTCCAGGCGGCAGGCAAAACGCACCGCACGCAGCATGCGCAGCGCGTCCTCGTTAAAACGACGTTTGGGGTCGCCGACAGCACGGATCAGCTTGCGCTCCAAGTCGCCCTGGCCGTTGTAACGGTCAACAAGACCGCGCTGGGGATGCCACGCCATGGCATTGACGGTAAAATCGCGACGCGCCAGGTCATCCTCGAGCGAAGCCGCGCGCTCCACGCTCTGGGGATGGCGGCCGTCGGTATAAAAGCCATCCAGGCGGTACGTGGTGACCTCGATGCGCTCGCCATCGCTAATGGCCGTGATGCCGCCAAATTTAATGCCCGACTCCACGACCGCAATACCGGCGGCCTCAAGCGCCACCTTAGACTCCTGCCACAGGCCGCTGCAGCACATGTCCACATCGTGGCTGGGGCATCCCATCAGGGCATCGCGCACCCAGCCGCCCACGTACCAAGCCTCAAGACCGGCTGTCTCGAGCGCGCGCAGCACTCGCAGGGAGGCTTCGGTCGGCTGCGTACCGTTGAGCGAAACATTGCACATACCTGTGGCCTCCTGCACTATCAAATTGGTTGTCGATTGCGTCTGCAAGAAGTCTAGCAAGAAACAGCCTCCCCTGCACACGCAAGTCCGATAAACAAAAACGCATCCGCCCTGTTCCCAAGACGGATGCGAACTACTCGAAATACTCAAGCTTTACGCCGAAGTTAGCAGACCTCGCGGATAACGATGCCCTTCTTATACTCCTCGACCTTGGCAAAATCGCCCAGGCCCGGGCACTCGACCACGTTGGCGCCAGTGGCCATCGAAAGACGCAGGGCGTCCTCGACGCGCTCGGGAGCGTCGTGCCACACGGACAGGAAGGCGGCCAGCGAGGAGTCGCCCGCGCAGACGGTGGAAAGCAGGTTGACCTCGAAGTCGCGCTTGGCAAACCAGATGTGCTCGCCGTTGGAGAAGTACGCACCGGCACCGCCCAGGGTCAGCAGCACGTTCTTGGCGCCCTTGGCGTGCAGCTCGGCCATAGCGCCCTTGACGGACTCATCGTCGCCACCGCTCACCTTAATGCCAAAGATGTCGAGCAGCTCGTCGTCGTTGGGTTTGATCAGCAGCGGCTCCATGGCAATAAGGTCGGCCAGTTGATGGCTGGAGATGTCGAGAACGAACTCGGCACCCTTGGCCTTAACGCGACGCAGGACCTCGGCCAGGAAGCCCTCGGAGGTGTTGGGAGGCAGCGAACCGCTGATGACCAGGCAGGTCATGTCGTCGAGCGAATCGATGAGCTCAAACATCTCCCGCTCGTTGGCAGCGTTGATGGCGGCACCGGCATTGACCATGTTGTACTCGGTGTCGGGACCGGCGTTGAGGAACACGTTGACACGCGTGATGCCGTCAGTCCACACGGGCTTGACGGGCACGCCAAGGGCCTCGGCGCCCTTAACGATAAACTCGCCCGAGAAGCCAGCGAAGAAGCCCAGGATCGTTGTGTCAACACCGTAGTGATCGAGCGTAAACGAGACGTTGAGGCCCTTGCCGTTGGGCGTATAGACCGCATCGCGGGTACGCGTGACGGTGTTGGCGGAAAGACCGTCGCAGGAAATGTTGTAGTCAATAGCGGGATTTGCAGTGAGCGTGTAAATCATGAATGTTCCTTTCACGAAGCAACGTGTTAGTGAAAGTATATTCCACGCATCGGTAAAAGGCTACAACAACTCGGCGAACGGTGTGGAAGCGGTGAAGGGCGGTTTCATCTCACTTTTCCCACGAAAAACGGCGCCCCGATCAAACCGGGACGCCGTATGCGCACGAATATGTCGCGTTTCGCTTACTTGCGATCGAGCTTACGGACGGCAACGCGCTTGCTGTACTCGTCAACGTGACCGAAGTCGCCGATGCCAACGGACTCAGCGACGTTGGCGCCGGTGGCCATAGCGAGCTTCATGGCCTCCTCGACGTTGTCGCGATCCCTGTACCACTTGTGCAGGAACGCAGCGAGGGTGCAGTCGCCGGCGCAGACGGAAGAGACCAGCTTGATGTTGAACTCACGCTTGGCATACCAAATGTCCTCGCCGTTGGAGAAGTAGGCGTCGCCACGGCTACCACGGGTGAGCAGCACGTTCTGAACGCCAGCGTCGTGAGCCATCTTCATGGCAACGCGGACCTCGTCGTCGGTGTCGACCGGCACGCCGAAGATGGCCTTCATCTCGTGATGGTTCGGCTTGATGAGCAGCGGCTTCTTGTGAGCGAGCTCCTTGAGCTTGTCGGAGGACAGGTCCAGGACGACGTCGGCGCCACGGGCCTGAGCGTGCTCCATGACCTTTGCCAGGAAGTCAGGCGTAGCTTTGGGAGGCACGGAACCGGAGACGATCAGGCACTCAAGATCGCCCGCGGTGTCCAGGATGTTGTAGAGCTCCTCCTGGTGCTGCGGCGTGATCGGCGCGCCGGGGTTGAGGATGCCGTACTCATGCTGGCCATCGTTGACGTAGGTGTTGATGCGCGTGATACCGTCGGTCCAGACCGGGCGGCACAGGCAACCCAGGTTCATGACCTCCTCGACGATAAACTTACCCGTGAAGCCGGCGAAGAAGCCGAGCGCGACGGTGTCGACGCCCATCTTCTTAAAGGCGAAGGACACGTCGAGGCCCTTGCCGTTAGCCGTGTAGCTGGCCGAGCCGGTGCGGACGTTCTCGTCGGGCTCGAGCGGAGAGCTCGAAACCGTCATGTCGACAGCCGGGTTAGCGGTTAGCGTGTAGAACATTTACAGTACCCCCTGTATATGTGAGGGCCGCGTGGTCGGCCCATTCCAACCACACGGTAACCTCTGATACCAAATTAGCGAGCTGCGGACTCGAGCAGTGCCTTGACCTCGGCAGCGGTGTTGCAGGCGAGCGCCTTCTCGGCGAGCTCGTCGCACTCGGCCTTGGTCCACTGGCTGATGGTCTTGCGGGCGCGCAGGATGGACGGAGCGCTCATCGAGAACTCCTCCAGGCCCCAGCTGATCAGCAGCGGCTCGAGCAGCGGATCGGCAGCAGCCTCGCCGCACATACCGACCATGATGCCGGCCTTCACGCCGCTCTCGATGATGTTCTTGAGCGAGCGAAGCACGGCGGGATAGTAAACCTGGTACAGGTTGGAGATGGTGTCGTTACCACGGTCGGCGCACATGGTGTAGCCGATCAGGTCGTTGGTGCCGATGGAGAAGAAGTCGGCGACCTCGGCCAGGCGGTCAGCGAGCAGCGAGGCGGCAGGCGTCTCGACCATGATGCCGACCTCGATGTTCTCGTTGAATTTGCGACCCTCTTCGGTCAGCTCGGCCTTGCACTGCTCGACGAGCTCCTTGACAGCCAAGACCTCCTCGACGCAGGTGACGAGCGGGATCATGATCTTGACGTCACCAAAGGCGCTGGCGCGCAGCAGGGCGCGAAGCTGAACCTTGTACTGGTCGGGGTTGGCCAGGCAGTAACGCACGGCGCGGAAACCCATGAAGGGGTTGTCTTCCTTGACCATGTGCAGGTACGGGATCTCCTTGTCGCCGCCCACGTCGAGCGTACGGATGATGACCGGAGCGCCCTTGAGCGCGCTGGCGACCTTGCGGTAGGCGTTGAACTGCTCTTCCTCGGAAGGAAGCTCAGCGGAGTCCATGAACAGGAACTCAGAGCGGAACAGACCAATGGCCTCGGCATCGTGATCGAGCGCGTTGGGCACGTCATCGGGGTTACCGATGTTGCAGGCGATGATCTTCTTGATGCCGTCGGCAGTCACGGACGGCTTGCCGCGGAAGGCCTCGAGGGCTGCCTTCTCGGCAGCGAAGGCCTCGGCCTTGGCGGTGTAGGCAGCGAGCGTCTCCTCGTCGGGATCGGCCTCGACAACACCCTTGCCACCGTCGACGACGACGGTCATGCCGTTGCGCAGTGCGGTGCAGCTGTTGGCAACCGAAAGGACGGCCGGGATCTCGAGGGCGCGCGCGATGATCGCGGAGTGCGACGTACGGCCACCGGTCTCGGTGACGATACCGGCAACGTGGGCCTTATCGATCGTGGCGGTCATGGACGGCGTAAGGTCATGCACGACAACGACGGTGTTCTCGGGCAGGACGGAGAGGTCGACGACCTCCTTGCCCAGCAGCTCGGCCAGAATACCGGTGCGGATGTCGGCGATGTCGGCCGCGCGCAGGCGGAACATCTCGTCGTCCATGGACAGGAACATGTTCTCGAACATGGTCGAGGTGTCCATGAGCGCCTGCTCGGCGCAGGTGCCACCGTCAATGGCGGCGTTGATGGCGTCGGTCATGCCCGGATCCTGAGCCAGGACAATGTGTCCGCTCATGATCTCGGCCTCGGCCTCGCCCACCGTCTCCTTCATGTGGTCGGCCTGAGCCTGGGTCTTCTCGCAGAAGACCGAAAGAGCGGTCTGATAGCGCTCCTTCTCTGCTGCCGAATCAGCGACCTCGTGCGGTTCAAACGTCAAGTCGGGATCGACGGCGACCATGACGGTGCCGATACCGATACCCTCGGATGCGTTGACTCCCTGATACATTCCCATTCCTCTCTCCGTGTCATGTGATAAAGCGTTTTGCCATATCCATGACAAAAGAGCGCAGCTACCTTGATACAGGTCACTGCGCCCCCAAGTATGAACTTAATTGTTCAACATGCGACCCGTTTGAGTTCTACTCGCCAAGACCGCTCTTGATGAGCTCGATGGCAGCAGCCAGAGCCTCGGCCTCGTCGGCGCCGTCGCACTTGACCTCGACCTCGGTGCCGCAGGGGATACCAGCAGCCATGAGGGCCATCGGGGACTTGCCGTTGACCTCCTTCTCGGGGGTGACGACCGTCACGTCACAGGCGTACTTGCCCATGGTGGAGGCGAACAGACCAGCCGGACGCATGTGCAGACCCTGAGGATTAACGAGGGTAGCCTTCTCAGAAACCATAATTGACTCCTTTTTTGTGTTTAACCCCTGTCATGCATGTGGCAGGAGTCAGATTCACGACGTTGTTTATATTAACTCACATCAAACGGTTTTTCATTGTGTTTCGGACGAATTATTGGACAGATGTCGTTGCCGATCGCTTGCCCGCCCGCAGAGGCCCGGACGCGGCCTGTGAGATTTCCTGCTCTACAGTCCTGCTCGCACGAAGAGCACATTAAGTGCTCTTCGGCTCGTGCGGAACTCGCGATAAATCTCACAGGCCGCGTCCGGGCCTCTGCGGGCGGGCAAGCTGGGGGAATTCAGTCGGTCCAGAGTAATATCGGCCGAACGGAATTCTGGCTGATGATCTGTCCGCGCTAATGACTCGGCGGGCAGCAGCTTCTATGCCCATCTCTGTAAGTTGCGGTGAAATAGGGATTGAATTTGGGGTTGAAACGGTTAAACAGTCCCTATTTCACCGCAACTTAGGTTGGGCGGCATAGAAAAAGGCGGGGGCTCCTGGTGGAGTCCTCGCCTTTTATACAGGGGGCGGTGTTAATCGCTAGCTGTGGGATTAGACCAGGCGGGCGTTGATCGTCTTGGCGATCTCGGCGGCGTTGGTGGAACCCTTGACGGTGGCACGGAAGTCCTCGTCCATGAGCGCCTCGGCGACCTTGGACAGAATCTTGAGGTGCGTGGTGCCAGCCTGGGCGCCCGGGATGAGCAGAGCAATAGCCACGTTGACGGGAGCGCCGTCCATGGTGTCCCAACCGGTCACGCCGGACTCGTCCTTAACGACGATGACGGCAGCCTCGGTAATGGCGTCTGACTTGGCATGCGGGATGGCGAAGCCCTCCATCATGCCCGTGGTGCCCTCGGCCTCGCGGGCCAGGAAGGCGTTCATCACGGCGTCGGCGTCGCTGGCGATACCGGCCTTGACAGCCTGGTTGGAAACGAAGCTCAGAGCCTCGTCACGAGAAGCGAAGTCCTCGGCGATAAAGACATTCTCGACCTTCACGAAGTCGGCAGCCTCGGCCTTGGGGGCCTCGACGGCAGCGGCCTTGGAAGCCTCAACCGGCTTGGCTACAGGAGCGGCCTTCTGATTCTTCTCGAAGTCGTACTTCTTGAAGGCCACGAACAGGATGCCACCGACCACAGCGCCGATGAGGATCGCGAGGACCCACAGCGGACCGTTCTCGACAACGGGCAGGACCAGGAAGCCACCGTGAGGCGCCGGATCGTGAACGTTGAACATAATGGTCAGGATCGAAGCGATAGAGGAACCGAGCATCATGATGGGCATGACCGGCCAGATGTTCTTGGTCATGAACGGAATGGCGCCCTCGGTGATGTGGGTGCAACCAAGGATGAGGTTGACGATACCGGCGTCGTGATCCTCCTGGCTGAAGTACTTCTTACCGACGACGACGGCGAAGGTGGTGATCAGCGGCGGAACGATGCAGGCGGCGGAAACGGCAGCCATGAAGTTGGTGCCGAAGTTGTAGGTATCGGTGCCAACGCCAGCAGCCAGTGCCTCGGTGAGCATAGCGGTACCGGTGACGTAAGCAGCCTTGTTGACCGGGCCGCCCATGTCAAAGGCGCACATGCAGCCAATGGCAAGACCCAGGACAACGGCGCCAGAGGCGGACAGGCCCTTGAGGAAGTCCATCATGGCGGTGTTGATGGCAGCCATGGGGCCGGAAATGCCAAGCATGACCAGGCCGACGATAGCCGTCGAGAACAGCGGGTACAGGAAGATAGCCTTGAGGCCGTCCAGGTTCTTGGGCAGACCGGCAAAGACCTTCTCGAGCAGCAGGATGACATAGCCAGCGAGGAAACCGCCGACGATGCCGCCCAGGAAGCCGAAGCCCACGCCGGCGCCACCGGCGTCGATCATGCCGGTCTCGG
The DNA here is from genome assembly GCA_934654515.1 of uncultured Collinsella sp. GTDB lineage: Bacteria > Actinomycetota > Coriobacteriia > Coriobacteriales > Coriobacteriaceae > Collinsella. Next base: position 23,522 of record CAKUGA010000005.1, read on the forward strand.
CGTTAACAGGCAGGCCCTGAATGGCGATCATACCGGCAACAAAACCAGGGACGAGCGCCGGGCGCTTACCGATGGACTCGGCGATGTAGGCGGAAAGCACCGGAACCATGAGGTTCATGGCGATGCCGCCGATGATCTTGAGCATCGCAGCAAAGCTGTTGTAGTCAGACGCCGTCGAATCGAAGGACGTAATGCCCCACAGGAACGAGACGGCGGTCAGGACACCACCGGCAACGACGAAGACCAGCATGTGGCTGACGCCGTTCATGAGGTGCTTGTAGATGACGTGGCCGATAGACTCCTTCTCCTCGACCTCGTCCTCGACATCGGCAGCGGCAGCAACCGTGTCGTCACCCTTGGCGGCGAGCGCGCGGTCGATCAGCTTACCGGCGGCCTCGACAGACAGGGCTTTGGAAACACCAACGGAAACCATAGGCTTACCGGCGAAACGCTCCGCCTGGACATCCTTGTCGGCTGCGACGACGACGGCCTTGGCACCAGCGATCTCGCTCTTGGTGAGCTCGTTCTCGACACCGACCTGGCCATGGGTCTCGACCTTAATGGTCAGACCGCGCTCGGCAGCTGCCTTCTCCAGCGCCTCCTTCGCCATGAAGGTGTGCGCAATGCCGGTCGGGCAACCGGTGGCGGCGATGATGTCAAACTTAGCCATGTGTCCCTCCTTTTTAAGTTTTGCGCCCGCAGGCGCTCCCCTACACGCGCGTCCTTGCGCGCTTTTCCACAACTGAAAGATACCAACCTACCGTCCGCGTGAGAAGAGACAAGACGCAATTCTCCGGTGAAAGGTTCTTTCATAACCGTAAACGGTAGGTGAAAGTTTACCATCAACACTTGAAACGGCAAGGTGTATCTTGTAATTGAAAATCCCCCTATACTATGACATTACAAAACGAGTCCGATTATCATGCCAACCAGGAGCCATCCATGACCGATAGTAGCAAGAGCGCACTTTCCCTCATTAGTACCCATCAGGGATACAGCGAGTCCGAGCAGCGCATTGTCGACTATATATTGGAGCACCAGTCCGAGGCGCCACGCCTAACGGCGGCTCAGCTCTCGCGCGCCGCCGCCACGTCCGAGGCGACCGTTTCGCGCTTCTGCCGCAAGCTTGGCTTTGGCAGCTTCCGCAGCTTTCAGTTTTCGCTGGCGAGGGATTTGGAAAGCCAGCGCAACGAGGGCCTGACTGACGAAGTCTCACTCGACAATATGGAGCAGAGCCTTAAGAACATCCTGGCTGCCAAGGTGAGCGAGCTTAATGCGACCATCGACGGGATCGACCACGATACGCTGGCGGCTGTTGTACATGCCCTTAAGCATGCAGGGGTTATTGAGTTTGCGGCCGTGGGCAATACGAACGCAGTCGCGCTCGATGCGACGTTTAAGTTTTCACAATTGGGCCTGCGCTGCATGGCGAGCACCATCAGTGAAACTGCCATCGGCTTTGCGCTGACCCTAAAGCCCGGTGACGCCATCGTGCTGATCTCGAACTCCGGTAAGTCGCGGCGCCTCAACCGCATGGCCAAGGCCGCACGCGAGGCTGGCGCCACCGTGGTAGTTATCAGCGGCGACAACAAATCCCCGCTCGCGCGCCTAGCCGACTATACCTTTAATACGGTGAACCACGAGGCACTGCTGACGACGGGCGACTTTGCATTCTCCAAGATCAGCGCCACGATGATCATCGAGGTCATCTACAACTTCCTGCTGCCCGAGATTGAGGACGCTCGCGAACATATCAGCTACTACGAGGAGCTCATCCAGCCGGACAAGGTCGTTGAGTAAAACGCGTAGTGGGACAAAAATTTCAGTCTATTTTGTCCCACCAACACCGCTGATACGACCTAGCCTCGAACTTCTTCGAGCATCTGCTTTGCGTGGGCCATGCTTGCCTCCGATTGGTCGCCGCTGAGCATGCGGGCAATCTCGGCGGTTCGGGCCTCGCCGGTCACCTCGTCCAGGTGCGTCTGAGGAACGTCGCCGGGCTCCTTACTAACCACGTAATGTTTGTCGGCCATAACAGCGACTTGTGCCAAGTGCGTAACGACAATCACCTGATGCGTAGCAGCCAAGTCGGCCAGCACGCCAGCGAGGGCGCGCGCCGTGGAGCCGCCGACACCGGCATCGACCTCGTCAAACACGAGCGTATCAACACCGTCCGCGTTGCCTAAGACAACTTTGCTCGCCAGCATCACACGGCTGAGCTCGCCGCCCGAGGCAATGCGGCGCAGAGGGCGCGGCGTCAATCCGGCGCCGCTGCGATACAAAAGCTCGTAGCTCGAAGGCCCCGCCGGCGTCCACTCGGCACGCGGAAGATCACGCGACTCCCAGACCAGCTCAGCGCCGCCCATCTCCAGGCGCGCCATTTGGCGACCAACCTCGTGACAAAAACGCGGAGCAGCGGTATTGCGCGCACGCTTGAGTGCCTTGGCGGCAGCAAAGAGCTCGCGTTCAGCAGCACCAAGTGCCTCGCGCGCCTTCCTAATCTGCTCGTCACCATCGTCCACCAGCGATAACAACTCCCGCGAGCGATCGCGTATGGCAAAAACATCGTCCATGGTGGGACCCCACTGACGCAACAGGCCCTTGAGGTCGGAATACCGCTCACGCATGCGAGCGAGCTCGCGGGGGTCGAAGGCGACGCCATCGCGATAGGCACGAAGCTCGTTCGCGCTATCCTCAAGGGAGATACAGGCATCCGAAAGCGCATCGGCAATGTCGCCCAGTTTGCGATCGACGGTAGCCATACGGGAAAGCTCTGCCACGGCGCTGTTCACGGCATCGAGCGCTCCCCCTTCGGCGGCAAGCGATGCATGTGCCTCATTGGCCGTCGCCACCAAGACCTCGGCGTGCTCCGAGCGCGGCAGCAGTTCCTCGAGTTCCTCATACTCGCCCGGCTTGGGATCGACCTCGCCGATGCGCTCGAGGGCAAAGCGCGCCTCCTCGACACGGCTCCCCTGCGCACGCGAGGCTTCCTCCACACGGCGAAGCTCCTTGGCGGCGTCACGCGAAGCCTTAAAACAGGCGCGATACTTCTCGAGCGCCTCAAGCGCTGCGCGCCCAGCCCAGGCATCGACCAAGGCAACATGATGCACCGGATCGAGCAAGCGCTGGTGCTCGTGCTGACCACAAAGATCCATCATCACGCCGACGCGCTCCGAAAGCTCACGCACGCTGGCGATACGGCCGTCAATTTTTACGCGACTGCGGCCCTCGGCAGAAAGGCTGCGCTGTACGGTGAACCCCTCCGTGTCGTGCGGGCCATCGAATAGGCGCGCCTCGACGCTCGCCAGCGCCTCTCCCTCGCGCACGGTCGACGAATCTGCGCGCTCGCCCAATATGAGCTTGAGCGCCGAGAGCAGCGCGGTCTTGCCGGCACCGGTCTCGCCGGTCAGGACAGTCAGGCCGGCACTCGGCACCAGCGTAGCCTCACGAATGAGTGCAATGTTAGAAACCTGCAGCTCATCGATCATGACGCACTCCATAGAACACGCGGCTCACCGAGTTATAGAAGCTCTCAGGGCCATAGTCGAGCAGCAGCACATCGCCGGGACCGCGGCGCACAGCCACGCTCTCAACCGTGCCGTCGCAGGTAATAAACTGTCCGTCGATGGCAATGGCCGGCACACTCGGGCGATCATCGGACATAAAGATCTCGACGACATCACTCGGCGAGGTCAAAAAAGCGCGAGCCTGAATGGTATGCGGGGCGATGGGCACACAGACCATGCCCGTATAGTCAGGACTCACGATGGGGCCACCGGCACTGAGCGCGTAACCCGTAGAGCCAGTCGCCGTCGACACGACGACACCGTCACCGCGCAGGCGATCGATATGATGGCCGGACACCGTGATGTCAAACTCAACCATATCGGAAAGGGGGCCGCGCGTAAGTGCCATGTCGTTGAGGGCAAACGTGCGCACGACATCCTTCGTGCCGTCTTCGCGCACCGAAACGATATCGGCGGCGATGGTGGCGCGACGGCTCACGTGGAGCTCGCCGGACAGGGCATCGCTCACAACCTGCAAAATGTCGCGCTCCTCGGGACTCGCGGCCGTCAAAAAGCCCAAATGACCATAGGAAAGACCCAAAATGGGGATCTCGCGATAGTTGAGAATGCGGGCAGCGCGCAGCAGCGTTCCGTCGCCGCCGAGCGTAATGACCAGGTCGGCATCGTCAACATCGGGCGCGCTTTGGATCTTGGAGCGCTGATCGGCAGCCCATGCCACCTCATAGCCCTGGCGCGAAAGCCAAAGCTCGAGCATCAGGCCGCTCTCGACCGCCTCTTGCTTGTAGTAATTGGGAACCAGAAAGACCTTCATAGCGTTGCAGCTTTCTCGCTCAAAACCGATATCTGGGATTGCAGCTCATCGTCGGCGCGCTCCCCGGGGGCAAACCTTGTGCCGTACAGGAAAAACTCAACGTTGCCCTTAGCGCCATGGATGGGCGACACGCACACGTCAAGCGGGAACAGGCCCTTGGCGGCAAAAAGCTCAATCGCCGCCACGAGCGTATCGCGGCGGACGGCGGGGTCGGTCACGATACCGCCGTCGCCCACCAGTGCAGCCGGCGCCTCAAACTGGGGCTTTACGAGCGTGCAGAACGAACCCGAAGGCTTCAGGCACGCCAGCACGGCGTCGATGATATTCGCGATGCTGGTAAACGAGACATCGCACACAGCCAAGTCGATGGCGCCGGCATAGCCAAGCTCAGGCAGCTGCGTCACATTGGTGCGCTCATGGAGCGTCACGCGCTCGTCTTGGCGCAGCGACCAATCGAACTGGGCGCGACCCACATCGACCGAAACGACCGTAGCGGCGCCACGCTTGAGCAGGCAATCGGTAAAACCGCCCGTAGAACAGCCCACATCGAGGCAAGCAAGGTCCGTCGGATCAATCCCAAACGCATCGAGTGCGCCCTCAAGCTTGAGCCCGCCGCGCCCCACGTAGGGAATACGGCCCTTCACGTGCAGGGGCAGACCGGGCGTCACCTTAAGGCCCGGCGAGGTCAAACGCTCACCACCGCTCGAGACCAAGCCGGCCATAAGAGTGCGAAGGGCATCCGCGCGATCGGCGCAGATGCCCTGTGAAATCAGTTCGTCATCAAGACGCACGCGTTTCATGAATGCCATCAACCATTCGTATCCGGAGATGCGGCCTAGCTATCCTGGGATTCGTTTGCCGCATCCTCATCGTATTCCTGCTCGAGCTTATCGGCCTCACGCGGCGTCAACTCAAACTTGTCGACCATATCGACCGCGCGGGAGCCCAGCTCAATCGCTTCGTCAAACAGATCGAGTGAACGCTCCAAGGAGGTATCCTTGGAGCGAACGGTAGCGATAATCTGGTCCAGACGGTCCGAGATCTCGTCAAAGTTGCGGACAGAACCCTCTGGCATGACTACTCCTCGACGGAGTCGACGACGGCCTCAGCAGCGTCCGCATCCTCGGCCAGCACACCAGCCTCAGCCTGGGCAACCGCAACCTTAGCGGCAGCCTCGGCAGCCTGGGCCTCCTCGCGAGCGCGATCTTCGGCCAGAAGCTCCTGGTACAGATCCTCGCCCGGCAGCTCTTCACTGCGAGCGATCTTGCCCAGCACGCCGTTGACGAACGACGCGGACTGGTCGGTGCCATAGGCCTTGGCAAGTTCGACGGCCTCGTTGATCACGATGGCGTCGGAGACCTCCTCGTCGGTGAGGAAACGCATCTCATAGACGGCGATACGCAGCAGATTGCGGTCGGCGCCGGGCATGCGCATAAGATCCCAGTTCTTGGCAACGGAGCGCAGAGCGCAGTCAATGCGGTCGATATGCTCGTAGGCACCGCGGCACAGCTCCAACGCATAGGGGTCGAGGGGACCCTTCGAAATCAGGAAATCGCCCTCGAGGACGCGCTCGAGCGGGCTGTCCGTGGCCTCGGCCTGGAACAGCAGCTGCAGCGCCTGACTGCGGGCAAGCGTGCGCCCGCGATAAACCTTAAGGCTCAAAGGTTACTCCTTGGGGAAAACGAGGCCGTCGATGCAAACGTCAACGCGCTCGACCTCAACGCCCACCTGGGCATCGATGGCGGCGACCACGGCGGCGCGAACGGCCTCGGCGAGTTTCTTGAACGGATAGCCAAAGAACACCACGACACGCACGGTGAGTGCGAGCTTGTCACCGACGACCTCGGCCTCGACCGCCGGCTCGGAAGCCGGGGCCTTGGACGAGAGCATCATGGAGACAAGGTTGGTGGCAAGGTCCTTGACGCCAACGGAGGCGATGCCCTCGACATCCGACACGGCGCGCGAGACGATGGCGGTCAGAACATCGGGCGAAATGCCGATGCCGTCAATCTTAATTTCCTGGGGCATGAGTCCTCCTAGAAGAGTTGGTTGCTAGACGCGGGAGACGAACTTGCCGTCGCGGGTGTCAACCTTGATGACCTCGCCCTCGTTGAGGTACATGGGGACCTGGATGACAGCGCCAGTGTCGATCGTGGCCGGCTTGGTGGAACCCTGGACGGTGTCGCCCTTAAAGCCCGGGTCGGTCTGGACGATGGTGGTCTCGATGAACATCGGCGGGGTCACGCCCATGAGCTCGTCGTCGGCGAAGAGCAGCTGGCAGATGTCGTTCTCGCGCAGCCACTTGGAGTTCTCGCCCACCATGTCCTCGGGAACGGGGACCTGCTCATAGGACTCGTTGTCCATGAAGATGTAGTCGGTGCCATCGTTGTAGAGGTACTGGAACTCACGGGTGGTGAGCATGACGCTCTCGAACTTGGTACCGGCGTTGCAGGTGTTCTCGACGACGCGGCCGCTCTTGATGTCGCGGGTCTTGTAGCGCACAAACGCGCCGCCCTTGCCCGGCTTGACGTGCTGGAACTCGACGATGGTATAAACTTTGTCCTTAATACGGAGACCGAGGCCGTTCTTGAAGTCGGCGGTAGAAATGGTAGGCATAGCGACCTTTCTTCTTATGGGCAGAACGCACAAGCGTCCAAATTACATACGACCGAAATTATACACTTGCAGACGGCGCCTGCAGCGAGCGCATAAAAAGAGAACGCGGGGCGCCCGAATTGCTCCGGACGCCCCGCCCAAAAATCTATCGAAGAGGGCTAGCAGTCGATAACGTGAAGGTCATGCGGCGTCTTGGTGAAGGGCTCGTAACCGTTCTCGGTGACCACGCCGTAGTCCTCCAGGCGCACGCCGCCCACACCGGGCAGGTACACGCCGGGCTCCATGGTGATAACCGAGCCGACCTCGATGATATTCTTGCTGCGGTTGAAGTTGGGCAGCTCGTGGATGTCAATGCCCACGCCGTGGCCCAGACCATGGTTGTAGTAATCGCCATAGCCGGCATCGCCGATGATCTTCTTGGAAAGCTTGAAAATGTCGTTGCCCTCGACGCCCGGATGGATGGCGGCGACGCACTCCTCGTGGGTGCGGCGTACGAGCGCGTACAGGTCGAGCTGTTCTTGCGTGGGCTCGCCCATCACGACGGTACGAGTCATGTCGGAGCGGTAGTCGCAATAGCCCGCGCCATAATCCATAAGAACGAAATCGCCCTTCTCAATCACGCGGTCGCTCGGGACGGCATGCGGGTTGGCGGTGTTGGGGCCGCTCGCCACGATGGAGCCGAAAGCCAGGCTGTCGGCGCCGTTGGCGAACATAAAGTTCTCGAGCTCGTTGCGAACCTGCTTCTCGGTCATGCCGGGTTTAATAAATCCGAGCATATGCTGGAAGGCGGCGTCGGTGATCGACTGCGCATGGCGCATGAGCTCGATCTCCTCGGCGTCCTTGATGGCGCGCATCTTGCGAATGTCGTCATGCATCAGCGGCAACATGCAGGCGACGGAACGATCCTCCAAACCACGCTGAATACCCTGGAAGAAATTGATCTGCATATCGTCCTCGACAGCGCAGACGCGGCACTTGTTGGCCGCGATCTTGCCGGCGACCCAACCGGGGATGGTGCCCTCGTCCATGTCGTAGACCCAGGGGCTGCCGGCGGGCGTGTTCTCCTCAAAGCTGTTGAGATAGCGCGAGTCGGTATGGAACAGGCACTGGTCGGCCGTAATAAACGCAGCGTGCGGGAACTCGAAGGTGTAGTCGAAGACGCCCTTCACGCCCGTAAGCCAACGAAGGTTGGCCTCATCGCGCACTACGATAGCGTCGTAGCCGCGTTCGACCATCAGGGCACGGACACGCTCGATACGACCGGCAGGACCGGCAGCAAACTCAGACATGCAGATTCCTTTCTTATTGTCCTCATAAAAGCGGGACGGGCCTCGATCGGAAGATGAAATCGCATGCGATCCGCAACCGATTGAAAACCCGCCCCTCAACATGATACGAAAGACAATGGATGTCAATAAATCCTAGAGAAGATCTTTGCGAGAAGCCAAGTATGCGTGAGCATGGCGCTCGAGAACCTCATCCTCGACATTCGTCAGGCGAATGGCGCCAAGTGCCGCGGGCAGCGGCAACATGCTGCGGTTCGAGCGTGCAAACTGCTGCTTGCGGAACTCCGCAATAAAGGCGGCGGACTCAAGATCGAAAGCGAGCTCCTCAATACCAAAGTCCTCTAGACAGTCGTCTACCTCAAAGACGTAATCGATATCGAAGTCGCAGGCATCGTGGGCGAGGCGCGCCTCAAAGCGCATGCCCTCGGACAACAGCTGGTACGCGGGGACCTGCGCCGCGGCATCGCCCAGGCAGGCGCGCAGCGTGCGCTCCCCCGTCTTGCCAAAATCGAGTGCATGGCGGGCGCTCGGGTTCGTGGCCATCAGTACGTCCTTGCGCGCGGTCTGGGACCACTGCACGGCATTGACGAGCGCGACCTCCTCGCCCGCGAGAATCTCGGGGACGGTCTCGGTGAACTGGTTCCAACGCGACTTGCTGCTCGAAAGCATGGTGCCCACGAGCACGGCATAGCCACGCTTGAGGTCCTCGGGGCCGGCCTCACGAACAAGGTCGAGGTCGCACACGACCAAGCCCGGCTCGGGACGGAACGCGATGGCGGGAAGGGCATTGGCCGCGGAAGCCACGAGCGGCTCCATAGTCGTCGCGACCGTGAGCATGGCATCGAAGGTTGTCGGCAGCAGGGCGCACTCGGTGCGACCACACCACTGGTTGGCGCACCAGCAAACGACCGAGCACGTCGCCGCGTCACCGACGGCGACAACAAGGTCATCGCAGGTAATGCCATTAGCCGACAGGGCACCAAAGACGACATCGGCATCGGCCAGCGCGGCACCGGCAGGCGAAGCCTCGAGGATGAGTTGCGACACGGCAAAACCGGCGTCGACCAGCGCATGCTCAACAACCTCGCCAAAACGCTCGGATGTGGCGTCGCCCCAAACCACCATCGCGCGCTTAGGCTTGCCCACAGCCGAGGCAAACATGCGCGACAGTTCCTCGAACGCGCCCAATCCGACGCGGACATCGACGCTGCGGTTTTGGAAATTGATAAGTTGACGGCGAATCATAGCAGTCCACGCTCCAAAAGCATCTCGGCACAAACGTAGGAAACGTCCTCGAAGGACTTGTTGCGAATATCAAGGGTAATGTCGGCGGCTTGGCGATACAGCGGACGACGGTGCTCAAACAGGCGCGCCGCGTGCTCGGGCGAACGGAAATCGGGCCGGGTATCGGAGCGGCGAATCTGGCGCATCGAATCCTCAAAGTCGCCCTCGAGATACACGCACGTACCCATCTCGTGCATCAGCTCAATATTCACCGGCGTCTCGACGATACCGCCCCCGCACGAAACCAGCAGGCTGCGCTCGCTTTGGAGTGAACGGAGCGCCGAGGTCTCGAGCTCACGGAAACGATCCTCGCCCTCGGTCTCGAAAATCTCGGTCACCGACTTGCCGCACCGGCGCACGACCAGGCGGTCGGTATCGATGAATCGGCGCTTGAACATGGTGCCGACGTTGCGTGCAAGTGTCGACTTACCCGCGCCCAAAAAGCCGATAAAGAAAATATGGTCGCAGCCGTGTTTGGTGTGCTGGGACATGGCGAAACCTATTCCTCGCAGGGAAGGTCGCGCAGGGCCCGGCGCTCAAAGATACGGAAGATCTGCGTGTACCACAAGTCCTGAGTGGCTTGCGGCTTAACCAGGATGGTGTCGACACCGGCGAAATTGCCGCTCCACACGTCCGTGTAGAGTTGGTCGCCGATCAGCACGGCCTCATCGGCCGTCGCGCCCAGGCGCTTAAGACCGGCCTTGAGAGCAAACGGTGCCGGCTTCATGGCGTGGCTGATGGCCTCGAGCCCCAGCTCGCGCGCCGATGCCATGACCTGGTCGCGATGCCAGTTATTGGACACCATGCACAGCTTAAAGCCCTTGGCATGGGCGGCTTTGAGCCATGCGGAAACCGCGGCGGGAACTTGCTCGGTATCGCGCGGAACCAGAGTGTTATCACGGTCGAGCAAAATGGCTCGCTTGCCGTCGGCCCACAGGGTATCGAGGTCGATGCAGTCGACCGAGGCAACATATCGTTTGGGGCTAAAAATCCTCATGATCAATTCCAAGACTGTTGGTGCTCTTCGTAGGTCTGCGAGAAATACTCCTCGTCCTGCGTAATGTAGAAATACAGGTCATCGGAGTCAGTCGGCTCAAGCGTGGCCTTGAGCGCCTCGAGCGACGGAGAGCAGATGGGCGTGGGCGGCAGGCCCTCGTGCTTGTAGGTGTTGTAGGGGCTATCGCTCTGCAGGTCGTCGGCGGTAACCTCGCCACCGGTGACATACATCATGGTCGCATCGCTGTTGAGATAACGCAGGCCATCAAGCTTGCCCGCCAGGCGGTTATAGAACACCGATGCCACATGCGCGCGCTGATCGGCGTTGAGACCCTCGCGCTCGACGATAGAAGCAAGGTTAACGATGTCGTAGTCCGACATCTCCACGCCGTAGCGCTCCTTGATCTTGGCCTCGCAGCCGGCAAAGTCGAGCGACTTGTACTCGGCCTTAAACTGGTCGAGCATCGCGCGAATCACATCATCTGCCGTGGGCGAATCGCCCAACGAATACGTCTTGGGGAACAGGAAACCCTCAAGCGAATCATTTGCAGCATCTTTCAGGAAGCCATAGTCATTTACGTAGTAGGATGCCTTGGCCTGATTAAGGAAGTCTTCCTTAGAAATGCTGTCATAAGCCTGTGCCACACGGTCGGCTACCTGGTCAACGGTCAAACCCTCTGGAATCGTAAGCGTATTGGATCCGGCGTTGGGGCCTTCCATGAGCTGCTGGACGACCTTCGTCGCATCCATGAGCGTGGTAAACGAGTAGGTGCCGGGCTTGAGCGACATATCGGCGTTGAGTTTTTTGACCGCCGCGTAGTAATCCTTGGGGTTCTCGACGATATGATTCTCGGAGAGAATCGAGGCGATCGTATCACCCGAGGCGCCATCGGGAATCGTAATGGTGACCTGCTGACCAGCCGTGACCTTCGTATCCCCACCGGTAAAGAAGCCTTTGACGGCTGGCACGACAAAGAAGACGATCGCGACAAGGACGAGCACCGCCACCACGGCGCCGATAATCATGGTCACCGGGGAGCTTTTCTTTTGGACGCCGCGGCGGGCATGCGTGTTGTAGCTCGAACGCGTCGCGGGAGCCACACCGTGCGAGCCATGGGCGCGATGCGCATGAGATTGCGATTGAGGTACCTGCGCGCGTTGCGTAGGAGCCTGCTGCTTAAAACGAGTGCCGCCAGTGGGCTGCGCCGTACGAGCAGTTGGCTGCTGAGTCGTTCGATGGGCGGGGCGGGCCGCATGTGAAGAGGGCTGCGCCGGACGTGCAACAGGCTGAGCCGGACGCTGTGTCGGCTGCACCGGGCGCTGGCCTGCCTGGACAGGGCGCGACACGGGCTGCCCCTGGCGATTCGGCTGGCGCGGGTCGGAAGCGCTAGGCATGCTGAACCTCCTCGTTTTTACGATCGAGCCAAGTCTGCAAAAACAGGCTGGCGGCGATCATGTCAATCTTGCCCCTCATCTGCTTTTCGTTGAGTCCCTGCTCGCGCAGGATGCGCTTGGCCTCTTGCGAGGACAGGCGCTCGTCCTCAAACTCCAGCGGAAGATCGAGCTCGTCGGCAATCTTTTGCGCCACGGCGGCGACGCGCTCGGCCTGGGGGCCGGGCTCACCGGCCATGGTCAGGGGACGTCCGCTTACCAGAATGTCGGGCTCATAGTCCTCGACCAGGTAGCGAAACGTCTTGGCCATACCGGTGACCTCGGCAGCCGGGAGCACCTTGACGGGCATCGCCATCTTGCCATCACGGCTCGAGACGGCAATGCCAATCCTGGTCTCCCCTATGTCCAATGCGAGCGCGACCACAGCGACTACTTAGGTTCTTAGGCGCCGAGCGCGGTCTTGGCGGCCGCGAGGGCATCGGCGATACCGGCGGCGTTCTTGCCACCGGCCTGGGCCATGTTGGGACGACCGCCACCGCGACCGTCGACCAGGCCCGCAATCTGCTTGATCACGTTACCGGCGTGGAAACCGGCCTTGACGGCATCGTCGGAGCCGGCGGCGAGCAGGGCCGGGGTGCCCTTCTCGGTCACGCTGGCGACGACGCAGGCGACGGGACCGGCGACCTTCTGGTGTACGGTGTCCCACACGTTACGCAGGTCAGCGGCCTCGAGACCCTGAAGCTCAGCGACAACGAGCTTGTAGCCGTCGAGCTCGACAGCGCCATCGATGGCGCTGGAGATGGCATCGGAGGAGCCACCGGTCAGAGCCTTCTTGAGCTTGTTGGAAGCCTCGCGGAGCTCGGCCTGCAGGTTCTCCACACGGGCGGGGACCTCGTCGACGCGGCACTTGAGCGCAGCGGCAGCGGCATCGACGAGTGCCAGGCGGTCGGCCATATAGTCGAGCGCACCCTTGGAGGTCACGGCCTCGATACGGCGGACGTTGGAGCCCGTGGAGGACTCGGAAATGATCTTGAACAGACCGATCTCGGCGGTGTTGGCGGCATGCGTACCACCGCAGAGCTCGCGGGAGAACGGCTGGTCCTCGGCGCCCACGGAGACGACGCGGACGACGTCGCCGTACTTCTCGCCAAACAGGGCGACAGCACCGGCGGCCTTGGCCTCGTCGATGCCCATGACGCGGGTCACGACCGGCTTGGAAGCAAAGATCTGCTGGTTGACCAGGTCCTCGACAGCCTTGAGTTGCTCGGAGGACAGGGCCTCGAAGTGCGTGAAGTCAAAGCGCAGGTGCTCGGGCGTCACCAGCGAGCCGGCCTGGGAGACATGCTCGCCCAGGACCTGCTTAAGCGCGGCATCGAGCAGGTGCGTAGCGGTGTGGTTGCGGCGCAGGAAGCCACGGCGCTCGGCGTCGAGCGCGGCGGTCACGGCAGCACCGACGGTCAGCGTGCCCTCGGCAACGTATGCGACGTGCGCATACAGGCCGTTGTGGTTCTTAGTGTCGGAAACGGTCAGCACAACGCCCTCGGCGGAAAGCTCGCCGGCGTCGCCCTGCTGGCCACCCATCTCGGCATAGAACGGGGTGCGGTCAAGCACGACCTCGACGTCCTCGCCGGCGGCAGCGGACTCGACGGACTCGCCGTTGCGCACGATGGCGACAACCTTGGCGCCCTCGATCACATCGTTGTCATAGCCGTCGAACTCGGTCGCGGCGACCTTATCGGAAAGCTCGACCCACACGTCGTTGAAGCTGCCCCAGGCATCGCCCTTGGCGTTGGCGCGGGCGCGGGCCTTCTGGTCCTCCATGCAGGCGGTAAAGCCTTCCATGTCAACGTCGTGACCAGCGGTGCCGGCAATCTCGACGGTCAGGTCGATGGGGAAACCAAAGGTGTCGTGCAGCTTAAAGGCAACATCGCCCGGAAGGACAGCGCCCTCGGCGAGTGCGGCCAGGGCCTCGTCCAGGTAGACGCGGCCGTTGTCGAGCGTCGTGGAGAAGCGCTCCTCCTCGGAGGCAACGATGCCCTTAACAAGTGCGACGTTCTTGAGCAGCTCGGGATAGGCCTCGCCCATCTGAGCGTTGACCTCGTCGATGAACTTGGTCAGGAAGGCACCCTCGATGCCCAGCAGGCGGCCGTGGAACACGGCGCGACGGAGCAGGCGGCGCAGGACGTACTCGCGACCCTCGTTACCGGGCAGGATGCCGTCCGAGATCATGAAGTCGACGGCGCGGGAGTGGTCGGCGATGATGCGCAGGGAGCGGCTGGCGCCGGAGTAATCGTCGGCGACATAGGTCTTGCCGCTGATCTCCTCGCCCAGCTTGATGAGATGCTGCATCAGATCGCCGTCGTAGTTGGCGGTCTTGTGCTGCATGATAGCGGCCATGCGCTCCAGACCCATGCCCGTATCGAGGTTGCGGTGCGGCAGCTCCGGCATGGAGCCGTCCTCCTGACGGTCGTACTGGGTAAACACGAGGTTCCAGAACTCCAGGAAGCGGTCGCAGTCGCAGCCGGGCTTGCAGTCGGGCTTACCGCAGCCGACCTCCTCGCCCATGTCAAAGTAAATCTCGGAGCACGGACCGCAGGGGCCGGTGGGGCCAGCGGCCCAGAAGTTATCATCCTCGCCCAGACGGGAGATGTGGTCCTCGGCAACGCCCAGGGAACGCCACACGTCGTGGGTCTCGTCGTCCTCGGTAAAGACGGTGAAGTACAGGCGGTCGAGCGGCAGCTTGAACTCCTTGGTGATGAGCTCAAAAGCCCAAGCGCAGGCCTGCTGCTTGGAGACGCCGCCAAAGGAGAAGTCGCCGAGCATCTCGAAGAAGGACAGGTGACGGCCATCCTCGCCGATGCAGTCGATATCGTTGGTGCGGACGCACTTCTGGCAGGAGATCGCGCCGATCTCCTTCATGGTCTTCTTGCCCTGGTAGTACTCCTTAAACTGGTTCATGCCGGCGTTGGCAAGCAGCAGCGAAGGATCGTCGGGAACGAGGGACGAAGAAGGATAGAGCTTAAGACCGCGCTCCTCAAAGAAGTTGAGGAACTTAGAGCGGATCTCGGCCGTAGTCATTGACGGGTAGTCAGCACTCATAGAGGGAATCTCCTCGGTTTCACATCGAAACAGTTCAAACGTAACGATATTACCATCCCACCGCGCCTGTGCAAAAAAGAGGGCCGGCAAACAGCGACCCTCCAGCGAAAGTGCACGTTATTTAGGACAGTCATATTCTTTGAAATACAAATGACTGCTGTAGAATTACACATAAGACTTATCCGGAAGGAGCGATCGATGAAAAGCAAACGATTTGTCCTGAATGCACTTCTGGTAATAGCACTTTTAGTGCTTTTGGCTTTCACCTGCTGGTACGCAAACCAACCAGCATTTGGCTACGTATTGTATGCAGTAATGTCCGGCGATAAGACTTATTACGCTCTACGCGCAATTGACATTCTCTATTTCTATGTAGCTGGTCCCTTATCAATCGCTTTGTTAGCGTTTCTTGTCATTTACAACATCAAGAAACGCTAACAGGATCTATTTAGAATCCGAATCGTCCATGGAGCCGTCGATGCCGGTTTTGGTGTCATCGTCCGAGCTGGAGTCATCATCCTTGGCGAAGGGATTCTTGAAGAAACCCGTGGCGTCGGGCTGTAAGCCTGAGAGCTTAATCCAAGGGTTATCGAGCTCGGGCTTGGGCATGGCCTGGGCCTCGGGAGCGGTCTCGTTTCCGATGAGCTCAGACTCATAGATGAAGGTATCGTCACCGAGTGCGTCGTAGGCGGCGACCGGGTTGCCCTCGGCATCGCGATACGGCGTGCCCTTAAACACGGCGCCGTCGTAGGCCACGAGTTGGCGACCGGTCTCGTTCTCGAAGTAATACACGAAGATGCCCTTGAGAGCCGCGCACAGCGGAATGGCAATGACCATGCCGATGGGGCCCATGAGCGCCGAACCGATAACGAGCGCCGTTAGGCTCATGATGGGATGTACCTGGACCGAGCTCTGCATGACCTTTGGCGAGATAACGTTATCGGTGATATTTTGCGCGACCATCGTCACGATGAGCGTCCACAACGCCAGCATCGGGCTAAACATAAAGCCGAGGACTGTAGCAATTGCAGCGCTTACCCAGGGACCGACGACCGGAACCAAGTGCATGATGCCGGTAAAGATAGCCATGAGCGCCGCGTACGGATGCCCAATGATCGCAAAGCCGATAAATGCCAGAATACCGCCGCAGATAGACGTAACAACCATGCCGCGCATGTAGCCGCCCACCGAGCGCGACAGAATGGCGACCATAAAGCGGTATGAGGTCTCCTTTTCCTGGCCGATGATAGTGCAGACCTCGTGGTGCATACGGGGATAGTCGCAGGCCATCCAGTAGGCAAGCACCAGGCCAAGGAAGATGACGAACAGCTGTGAGGCGGTACTGGTGATAAGTGGGAACACGCCACGGCCAAGCTCGGCCGCGATCTGGGAAACATACCTCGACGCCACGGTAACGAGCGAGGACAAATTGTCGTCCAGATACTCCTTGAGCGGCGTGTTGTTGAGCGTCTTGGCATGCGAGATCATCTCATTGAGATCGCCGCCCGCAACACGAAGCTGCTCGGGCAGGCGGCTCAGGACTTCCATGATCTGACCAAAAAGAATCGGCGACAAGATGCAAACGACGCCGACGAGCACGGCAACGACAACAATAAGCGCGATAAGCGAACCGATGCCGCGATTCACGCCATGGTGCTCGAGCCAGTTGGTGATCGGGGACATCACAAAAGCAATGATGGAGCCGACGGCAAGAAACTCGATAACCGGTGCCAGGATGCCCATAAGGTTAAAGATGACAGCGGCGATGACAATGCAGCCGACAACAGCCCAAATGCGCAGCGTCAGAATGCGGGTGTCGCGCAGCACGCGATCGGTTTGTTGGGGGTGTTCACTCATGAACGAATCATCACTCCGTCGGGGTCGATCTTGTCCTGAATCTTCTTAAGCGTGCGGCGCAGCAGGCGCGAAACCTGGACCTGCGATATACCCAGCTTCTTGGCGATCTCGATCTGGGTCATGCCCTTTACAAAGCGCAGCTCGATAACCTCGCGCTCGCGCGGCGAGAAATCACGGATGGCTTCCTCGATCACCAAGCGGTCATCGGTAAAGTCGAGCTCATTGTCGTCGTCGGCGTAGCGATCGAGAATCGAGGGGGCATCGTCGGAATCGGACGCACCAGGAGCCTCGATGGGCACCGAGGTATAGGCCGAAGACGATTCCATAGCCTCGAGGACCTCATCGACGGTCACATCTAGATACTCAGCGACCTCCTCAACCTTGGGCGAACGCTGCAGCTCGTTGGTAAGTTTGTCAGTAGCCTGGTTGACCTTGGCCGAGAGCTCCTGCAGGCGACGCGGTACGCGCACGCTCCAGCCCTTGTCGCGGAAATGGCGTTTGATCTCGCCCAAGATAGTGGGTGTCGCAAACGTCGTGAACTCGAGTCCGCGCTCGGGGTCAAAACGGTCGATAGCCTTGAGCAAACCCAGATAGCCGACCTGCATGAGGTCGTCGAGCGGCTCGCCGCGATTCTTAAATTTGTTGGCAAGAAACCTTACCAGGTTCATATGGGACATGACGAGCTGCTCGCGGGCGTCCGGATCACCGGTCTCCTTGTAGCGACGAAACAGCTCGCGGGTTTTCTCCTTGTCCCAAGCGGTCTTGCCGCTCCGGGAACGTTCGGTCATATTAAATATCCGCCTTGAGGTCGAGGGAAAGCGTCAGGGGCGCCGCAGTCTTTTCGTAGGAGTCGCAAACGCTCGCAAGGATGAGCTCGGCATACACCGCAGCCTGGTCGTCTTCATCGACCGTAGCCTGATCGCCAAAGGTAATAGTCATGCCAACGTGGGTCTCATCGACATCGAATTTAATGGTGATGTCGTCGCAGTCGACCGCGGTGCAACCAAAAATGAAAGCCTCCTCGGCAGCCATGCGGATGTCCTCAATGCGATCGACAGACATAGAGCACAGGGCACCAACGTTGGCTGCCGTCATGCGCACAAGGCGAGCGAGACGCGGGTCACCGGCAACGGTCAGCGTGATAGGGCAGGTTACTTCGCTACTCATCGCAGGACTCCTCAGAGGTCTCGGCGGGCGTGTAAGTGTAATACTGGGCTGCTTTAGCGGCAGGCTTCTGTGCACCATCGTCACCCGCGGCGGCCTCGTCCCCGGCTTCGCCAATCAGGACGCGCTCGGTCGGCTGTTCGGCTTCGGCGGCAGCGGAAAGCTTGCGCTCGGCGTCGGCCGCGGGAGCTTTCACCTTATTGAAGAGTTTCTGCACGGCACCGGCAGCAGAGTCGGTCACGCTCGACACAGCATTGCTGGCCTCGGCCATGCTGCCCGTGACCTCGGAAATGTCGCGAACGACGGCCTCAACCTCAACGAGGTTGGACGTCAGGGCGTCAATGGCGGTCTTGCTCGACTTGAGCAGCGGCTCCACCTGGGCAAGTGCCGGAGTGAGTTCGTCAACGGCGCCATCAAGCTTTGCCACCACGGGCTGCGCCTCGGCGATGGTGTTGTTGAGGTCGTTCACGGTCTTATCGAGCGAATCGACAACGGTGCGGGTCTTGCGCAGGGTAAGCGCGAGCTCAACGATGGCCCACACGCCGGCAATGGCAAGCACCAGCAGGGCGATTTGAATGGGACTCATACAAGCCTCCCGGAAGAATCGAAATACAGACGTTGTTCATGGTACCCCAAAGGGGACGGAAGATTCCCAAAAGCTTACTTTGGCGCCCTGCCGCTACGGTCGCGCTCGCTTTGCTCTACGCGCCATTCTTCCCAACCGCGTCCGGCAGGCTGCCAGAACGCGCCGCGCTCCAGTCCCTCGGGCAAATAGCGCTGATCGACCCAGCCTTCGGGATAATCATGTGGATACTTATACACACCGTATTCATCGCTGCCCGGGCGATGGCGATCGCGCAGATAACTCGGCACCTCGCGAAGCCCACTGCTGTGGATATCGGCCAGCGCCGCATCGATCGAAGCCTCGCACGCGTTGGATTTAGGCGCCAAGCACACATAGAGTGCAGCCTGAGCCAGGTTAATTCGGCACTCGGGATAGCCAATGACCTCGGCAGACTTAAACGCGGCTTGCGCCACCAAAAGTGCCTGCGGATCGGCATTGCCAACATCCTCAGAAGCCTGAATCATAATGCGGCGGGCGATAAACTTAGGATCCTCCCCCGCGTCGATCATGCGCGCGAGCCAATAGATCGTGGCATCGGGGTCGCTGCCGCGCATAGACTTAATAAACGCACTGATAATGTCGTAGTGCATGTCGCCGTTTTTGTCATACGAAAAACCGCGACGCGGATTGGCAATCTTCACGTCATCCACGGTGATAGGATAGCGCTCCCCTGCCGCCGGAGCCGGCGTCCCCTCGGTATCGGGACGCGTGACGGCAATCTCGCTCGCCAGCTCGAGCGTCGTCAGGGCCGAGCGTGCATCGCCCGCAGCCAGCGTACAGATGGTCTTAACCGTATCCTCATCGGCCGAGAACTTGCCGTTCAAACCCTGCGGCGCCTCGAGTGCACGCTCGATGAGCGTGGCGATATCCTCGTCCTTCAGGTGATCAAGCTCTACCACGCGCCCACGCGACAACAGTGCGGAGTTGACCTCGAAGTACGGGTTCTCGGTCGTGGCGCCGATCATAATGACGGTACGGTTTTCAACCGCATGCAAAAGCGCATCCTGCTGCGACTTCGAAAAACGGTGAATCTCGTCGATGAACAAGATGGTACGTCGGTCATACGTATTCAGGCGCGTCTTTGCCTCGTCGATCACGCGACGCAGGTCCTTCACGGTACCCGTGACGGCGCTGACCTCAACAAACTCGCTCTTGGTATGGTTGGCGATGATATGCGCCAGCGTCGTCTTGCCCGTACCGGCAGGCCCGTACAGGATCACGCTCGATAGCACATCATGTTCAATCGCAGCACGCAGCCACGAGCCCTTACCGACGGCCTTTTGCTGGCCCACGTACTCATCAAGCGTGTTGGGCCGCATGCGCACCGCAAGCGGCGCATTCTGAAAGGAACGCTCGCGCGTCGAAGCAGAAAAAAGGTCGTCC
The DNA here is from genome assembly GCA_934654515.1 of uncultured Collinsella sp. Taxonomy (GTDB): domain Bacteria; phylum Actinomycetota; class Coriobacteriia; order Coriobacteriales; family Coriobacteriaceae; genus Collinsella. The sequence continues at coordinate 43,562 of CAKUGA010000005.1, forward strand.
ATAGCCATCCCGTGCATCATTCAAAATCGTTGTTGACCAACAGTATACCGAAAGGATACGAACTACCGTTCGTTAATATAGGTGCGGTGCGGAAACTTTAGACCCGGGAACAACTTACTCGTCAGCTCGCAGAAATAGCCATCCGTCATGCTCGCAATGTAATCCACCACGACTTGGTCCTTATCGTCCTGCCATGCATAGGTACGGTCGTAGTAGGAAAGCTGCTGCTCAATGCGCGAAATGTGGTGCTTAAAGATGTAGGAGTACTCGTCGCCTTCGTTTATATCCTGCAGGCAACGGTCGTAGAGCTTTTCGAACGCCTCGCGCAGCTCCGCTTCGGAGTCGCCTTCGATACCGCCCTTACTATAGATCTTCTCGTAGTTCTCGCGCTTAGCGCGGCGGATTTCCTTGAACAAGTCCTCGCTCATCTCGATGCGCGACTTGCCATAGCTGTTCTCAACGATATCGATGGAGGCATGCGTAAGAATCCAGCTGTTGTACGCACCGCCCAGGCCATCGTCAAAAGCATCGGGCGACAGCAGGCCTGCCGCAATGGCATCCTGGCGATCACGCCCCACGTAGGCAAGGATATCCGAGATGCGAACCACGCAGCCCTCGAGCGTCATGGGGCGCAGGTGTTCAATCGCGCTATAGCCTGTGGCAATGCATTCCTCGACGGTTCGGTCGAACTGGTCAAAGGAACCCATGTCCGAAAGCTCAAAAACACGCTGTTCGTACTCGCCGTTGTGGCATAGCACGCCATCGAGTGTCTGAAGCGACACGTTGCGGCCATACAGGGCGTCGAGCACGCGCACCGACTGCACGTTATGGAAAAAGAAGCGGCCGGTACGCTCATGATAGATATCGTTGAGGAATCGCTCACCGGCATGGCCGAAGGGCGTGTGGCCCAAGTCGTGGCCCAGGCCAATCGCCTCGATCAGATCGCAGTTGAGCCCCAGGGCGCGGCCGATGTCGCGCGCAATGCGCGAGACAAGCTGCACGTGCAAACCGCGGCGCGACAGATCATCATTGCTACGGAAGCTAAAGACCTGCGTTTTGCCTGCATAACGCGTGTACGCCGGAAGATGAAGAATCTTTTCGGTATCGCGCGTAAAGGCAGGACGCATAAGCGTGCCTTTGTCGGCAGCGCGATCAATACGACGAATGACCTGATCGTCGTTGCAACGATACGGGTTGACAGCACCCGAAGCACGATCGGCGGAAATGCACTCGACAAGTTCGGGCGACAACGCCGAGGGAATACGATCCATGCGCGCCTTAATGACGGCCGTTTCTTGATTAGTTGCCATGGCATGCTCCTTAAGAAGGATGCGCAATCGGTTACAATGTGCAGCCCACGACCACGATTATGGCAAAAATCGGCACCAAAAACGGCAGCAAAGGCAGGGAGCGCGATTTTGTGAAGAGGCAGGAGAGGGCAAGGGCCAGGAGCGCGACGGCAAATGCCACGATGCCGCCCATAGGGTCAAGCGTGCAAAGCGCGAAGAGTGCCTTGGCATCTCCCATGCCGATGCCCGTGGTTTGACGGAGGCGCCGCCAAAGCGACTCAGTCAGCACAAGAGAAAGGTACACGATGACCGCAAGGCCAGCGTGGTCAAGTGCCGTGTTCAAGCCCGCATCCAGCCACACGCCCGCAAACGCCGCCACCGCACACGCGCCGGCAAGCTCATTGGGAAAGCGTCGCTCACGGGCATCAATCGCCGCGCCGGCAAAGACGCAGATCCAAAATGGGATATAGACCACAGGAGACCTCCCGGGACAGCCCTCTCAAAAGCAAAAACCACCACAAAGGTGCCTGCCCCCTTTGTGGTGGTTTTGGCGGTGGTTATTTGGCGCCTTGCATGACCTCGTCGAGGGTAACGTTGACGGCGTGCTGCGTCGGAACCCAGTCGACCTTTAGGAACAGTGCAGCCACCGTGATGGGGATATAGCTGAACATAAAGATCGGGAAGGTAAACAGGTTGGTCACCAAACGCCACTTTTGCGCGCAATGAATGTGCTTGTACTCGAAGATGGTCGTGAGTAGCGCCAAGATAAAGAAGGTCTGGTACATCATGACAAAGGTCATGATGAGCGAAGCGGCACAAGCCTGCATCTCGACCTCGGTGGCCAAGAAGCCGTGCGAAAGCCCGCCCACGATGAGGAAGGTCGCGTTGGCGAGCATGGAGATCAGGGACAGCAGCATGCCCGGAGCGATGGTCATAAACATGTCATATGCGGCAAAGCGATGATAGCGAAACGTCGATTTTACAAGATGCTTACCGTAGGTAAAGAACACCTGGTAGAAGCCCTTGGTCCAGCGCATGCGCTGCTTCCAGGAAGCCTTAAACGTCACGGGTTGCTCGTCAAAGAACTCAGCCGGCGCATAGCCAATACGAATGCCGTGAATGGCGCAGAACGTGGTGAACTGAATATCCTCGGTTAGCGTGTGGAACTGCCAGCCGTGCATGCCCTCGATAACGCTGGCGGAGATAAGGTAGCCAGAACCCGAGACGGCGCAGGACGTCTTGCAGATATTGCGCGCGTTGTTGAGAAAGCGCGCCTCGCGCAGATACCACGTAGCATTAGCCGCTGAGATCCACGAGCTGCCGAAGTTCTTGGAGTTACGATAGCTCGTGACCACATGAAAGCCCTGGTCAAAAGCATCATTCATCTTGGAGACGTAATCGCGGGAGATGACGTTATCGGCGTCAAAGATGAAATAGCCCTCAAAAGTATCGGGATACTCGTTGAGAATGCGATCAAAACCAAAGTCCATGACCCAGCTCTTGCCCTTACGGGCCAGGTCATTACGCTCATAGACGACGGCGCCCGCCTCGCGCGCGAGCTGCGCCGTGTTGTCGGTGCAGGCATCGGCGACCACGAAGACCTCAATAAGCTCGGACGGATAATCCTGGTCCTTGATGGAGCGAACAAGGTTGGCGATCACGGCCTCCTCGTTATGCGCCGCGATAAAGAAGGCATAACGATGCAGCTTTTTGGCCTTAGGGGGCGCGACCTCACCACGGAGAGCGCCAATGACAAAGAAGACCACCTGGTACAGAAAGCAGACCGTAAGCAGCGTAACCACAATCTGGTTAAAGATCACGATGGGTGTGTTGGTTTGTAAAAAGGCGAGCATGCAGGCTCCCAGCATCGCGTTACGTAAACAACCGTATATCTTACCGCAGGCTAACCGAGTTCAAGAAACCACCTAATACTGGCTAGACTTCGAGCAGACCGAGCTGCGGAACGATTTCGTCGCCAGCAGCGGTGCGGCCAAGCGAACGCGAGGCCAGATCGTCAAGAACCGCAGCGAGATCCCACGGTAGCTCGTCGCGGCACTCAATGCGCTCCCCCGTCACGGGATGGTCGAATGCGACGCGCCAGGAATGAAGGAATTGCCTGGTCAGACCCTGGTCGGCGCGTGCATCGCACTTGCCATAGAGTGGATCGCCCACGCAGGCGTGGTTGATGTGGCGCATATGCACGCGAATCTGATGCGTGCGGCCGGTAAACAGGTGGCACTCGACGAGCGTGTAGCCGTCGTCAAAACGCGTGGAATCAAAACGCTCAAGGACCTTGAAGGTCGTAATGGCCTGGCGCGCGAAAGGATCGTCCGAAACCGCCATCTTGACACGGTCGCGCGTAGAACGGGCGATACCGGTGTTAATGGTGCCCTCGTCCATGGCAATGTGGCCGTGGACGAGCGTAATGTAGCGGCGGTCGAGCGTACGCGTGCGGATAAGATTCTGGAGCGCGCGCTGGGTGTCGTCGCCTTTTGCCGCGAGCATAAGGCCCGAGGTGTCACGATCCAGGCGATGTACGATGCCGGGGCGGTCCTCACCCTGCACGGTGCCCAGATGGTCGATGCCACAGTGATAGACCAAGGCGTTCGCAAGGGTGCCGCTCTCGTGGCCATGAGCGGGATGGCACACCAGACCGCGCTGCTTGGAGAGCACGATGAGGTAGTCGTCCTCGTAGCGGATATCGAGGGGAATGGACTCGGGAATCACGTCGGTGGGATCGTGCGGCTCAGGCAAATCGACCGAAATACGGTCGCCGGAACGCACAGCATACTTTTTTGACAGGCATGTCTCGCCGTTGACGGCAACGGCGCCGCCCTCGATCAGATGCGCGCAAGCGGAGCGCGTGGGGCAGCCGTCGTTGGCGCCCAGATAGGCGTCGAGACGCTGGCCAGCGGTATCGTCGGCAACGAGAATATGGATGTCGGCCATTAGCGCTCATTCCTTTCGCGAATCTTGCGGGCACGCTCCCCACGTTGTTTGGCCTTGCGCTTGGCGCGGGCCTCGTCACGGGCGTTAAGCTCGGCGGTCGCATCGACCTCGCGGGCTGCAGGGCTCAAGAACATGTAGCCGATGAGGGCGAGCACGACGCCCAAGGTAATGCCAATATCGGCCACATTGAAGACGGGAAAGTCGATGAAGGTGGTGGCAATAAAATCGGTCACGAAGCCAAAAGCCAAACGATCGATAGCGTTGCCGATAGCACCGCCCGCGACCATCGCCATGCCCACAACCTCAAGATGGGCGAGCTGGGGTGCACGAACGAGGTACACAGCAATAGCGATAATGACCGCCAACGCCAGCACGGCAAACGCGATGCCATGCCCCTCGCCCATGCTAAAGGCGGCACCGATATTGCGGACAAACATAAAGTCGATGACACCAGGGATGACGGTCACATGCAAAGCGTCGCCCACGGCACGAACCGCAAGCTTAGTCAGCTGGTCAACAAGCAGCACAACCAGTGCCACCCCACCAGCAACACCCAACCGCCAACGCAAAGACGGCGTCATATCCCCATCACGACCCAAAGAAATCCCCTACCCTCAAGAACATAGAACAACGTCTAACGCAAATAACCATCTTATATTGCCACACGCAGAGCGCGCGACATATTCGCTAACGTCAGATAAATAACCAGCATAAAAGAAAGCGGCATTCCGAATAACGGAATGCCGCTTTTATTCAGCAGAGCAAATGGACCGAAGGCGTCCAGATTCTCCCTATAACTAAAATGCCGAGTTACCGTGCCTTAAAGGGCATTCGCGCAGCGCTTGCAGATGTGAGCGTGACCGTTGTACTCGCCGACGGTGGTGCGGTAGTTCCAGCAACGGTCGCAGCACTCGCCCTCGGCTGCCTCGATGGCAACGGAGAGTTCCTCGCCCTGGGTCAGCTCAACATCCGAGACGATGTAGAACTCGGCCAGGTCGACGGCCTTATCACCGGTCAGCAGCGCGTACATCTCGGCGGGAACGACCGCCTTGACGCGGACCTGCTGGCTCTTGGTGAAGGTGCCGGCAGAACGGGCATCCTCAAGCGCCTTGGTCACGGCGCTACGGAGCTCGAGAGAAGCCTCGAGCACGCCCTCAAACTCATTGGCCTCGTCAACCGTGATGGGCGACTTGTACCAATCGAGCAGCGCGGCGTACTTCTGGTGATCGACGCAGCCGGCGGGCGCATAGGCCATGGCCTCGTCGACCGTGTAGGACAGGATCGGCTGCAGGTCGCGCATGAGCATCGAGAAGAGCTCGGCCAGCACGGTCTGGGCGCTGCGGCGCTCGAGCGAGCCGGGCTTGTCGCAGTACAGACGGTCCTTCAGGGCGTCGAGGTACACGTTGGAAAGCTCGGTAACCACGAAGTCGTAAAGCGCACGGTAGGCGCGCGGGAACTCGTAGCAAGAGTAAGCGTCGTCGACCTCGGCCTGGACCTGGGTCAGACGGGCAACCATGAGCTTGTCGAGCGGCAGCAGGTCGGCAAAGGCGACGCCGTCGGTCTCGGGCTCAAACTGACCCTCGAGCTCGGAGAGCAGGAAGCGCAGCGTGTTGCGGAAACGACGGTAGGCATCGGACGTACGAGCAAGGATCTCGTGGTCGATAGAAACGTCGGAGCTGGTGTCGACGGAGGCAACCCACAGGCGAATGATGTCGGCGCCCATCTCGTCACAGACCTTATTGGGGTCGATGACGTTGCCGAGCGACTTGGACATCTTGCGGCCCTGGCCGTCGAGGGTGAAGCCCTGCGAGACGACCGCCTTATAAGGAGCGTGGCCGTTGGCGCCCACCGAGGTGAGCAGCGAGCTCTGGAACCAACCGCGGTGCTGGTCGGAGCCCTCGAGATACACGTCCGCCGGATACTCCAGCTCGGGGCGATACTCGCAAACGGCCTTCCAGGAGACGCCGGAGTCCCACCACACGTCGAGGATGTCCTTATCGGCCTTGAGGTGATGGCCGCCGCACTTGGGGCAAACGCAGGCCTCGCCCAGGTAGCTCTCGGGAGCATCGGTGAACCAGGCGTCGGAGCCCTTCTCGTGGAAGAGCTTGATGACGGCGTCGAGCGTGGCGTCGTTCATGACCTTCTCGCCGCAGTCGGCGCAGGTGTAGCTGGGAATAGGCACGCCCCAGTTGCGCTGACGGCTGATGCACCAGTCGGGACGCTGCTCGACCATGGCGCCAATGCGGTTGGCGGCGTGAGCCGGATACCACTTGACGTTCTCGCGAACCTCTTTGCCAGCCTGCTCGCGCAAACCGGTCTTGTCCATCGAGACAAACCACTGGTCGGTAGCACGGAAAAGCACCGGGTGCTTGCAGCGCCAGCAGTGCGGATAGCTGTGCGTGATCTTCTTCTCGAGGACCAGGGTGCCGCGCTCACGTAGGAACTCGATGATGTGCAGGTTGGCCTCATCGGTATCCATACCGCTAAAGGGACCACCGGTGCCAAACTCCTCGCCGGTGTAGAACTTGCCGTCGTCATCGACCGGCATGCAGATATCGGTGATGCCCTCCTTGAGGCAGGCAAAGTAGTCGTCGACGCCGTGACCGGGCGAGTTGTGGACGATACCGGTACCGTCGTCGACACCGACGTAATCGGCCAGCAGCGCCACGCCCTCAACACCGTCAAAGATCGGCTGCTTGTAGTGGATGTGGTGGAAGGTCTCGGCTGGGACCACATAGGGCTTGCCGTCGACCATAACCGGGGTGTACTCCCAGCCAAACTCCTCGCAGCATTTGGGAGCCAGGTCCTTGAGCATGACCTCCGCACGACCCTCATGCTCAACGGCGACATAGGCGGCGCCGGGCTTAAGGGAAACGGCCTGGTCGGAGGGGATGGTCCACGGCGTGGTCGTCCAGATGATAAAGTCGACCGGCCCGTCGAAGCCCTCGAGACCGGCGGGCTTAGTGGTCATCTCAAAGCGGACGAAAATGGAGGGGCTCGTCTCGTCGGAGTACTCGATCTCGGCCTCGGCCAGCGCGGTATGGCAGTGCTTGCACCAGTGAACCGGCTTGTGGCCGCGATAGATCATGCCCTTGTCGAACATGGCCTTGAAAACCTCGATGTCGGCGGCGTCATGCTGGTGATAAAGCGTCAGGTAGGGGTTGTCCCAGTCGCCGAGCACGCCCAAGCGACGGAAACCGGCCTTCTGCAGCTCGATGTTCTCGACAGCGAACTCGTTGCAGAGCTCACGGATCTTGGCCGTGGGGGTCTGGTTGAACTTCTCGGTTCCGAGCTTCTCCTCGACCTTGTGCTCGATCGGCTGGCCGTGGCAGTCCCAACCGGGAACATAGGGAACCTCATAGCCCTGCATCATCCAGTAACGGTTAATCATGTCCTTGGAGATCTTGTTCATGGCATGGCCGATGTGGATCGGGCCGTTGGCGTACGGAGGGCCGTCGTGCAGCACGAACTTCTTGTGACCCTCGTTCTTCTTCAGAACCTGCTCGTAGACCTTGTTGTCCTGCCAGTCCTTGAGTCGCTTGGGCTCGGACTTGGAAAGACCGGCACGCATGGGAAAACCGGTCTTGGGCAGATTCATCGTCTGCTTGTACTCGTTTGCCACGGTACCCCTTTCATGTCGTGGGCGCGCACGCCCGTTGGGCACCAAAAAAGCGCCCGTCCCTGCAAGCTGGGACGAAGCGCCACAAAACGGGCCGCGTGCCCGCAAAAGCTCTTCGCTTAACCACCCAGCTTAGATGCCCTCGCCCGCATTACAGCGCGCTCGCATCCGTTACTCGGCTGGCCTGTATCGACGACCATCTCGGCGATGTCTACTAAGACGTGCCTGCGCGGCGCGTCCGTTGGGACCGCAGCTCCGGGGTGATTTTCATCGGTCGCATGCGCGGGCTCTCAGCACTCCCCGCTCTCTGTAGCATGCGGATGGCCGACTACTCGTCCCCATCAACGCTTATGCGAAGTATGCTAGCACGTTCCGCGCCGTCGAAAAACCCTCAACATTGGTTTCATACTTTAGGAATTTCTCGCTGCCGCAAGCACTCACTTGGAGCAAAATACCTGAAAGCACTTTATCTAGCGAAAGAAGGCTCCTATGCGCACGATTGGAATGAGCGACTATACCGTCGGCGAGGACTGCTTTGCCGAGCTGCCCGGCGCGCTGGCCGAGTACGGGGCGACCAAGGTCGCAATCATCGGTGGCAAACGAGCACTGGCCGCGGCACTTCCCGGTATCGAAGCGGCACTGGAGGGCACCGACGTCGAGATTTTGGAGACGCGCGTCTACGGCACCAACAGCACGCGTGCCAATATCGCCAAGGTTGTGAACTCCCCCGCCTGCCAAGAGGCCGACGTGCTCATCGCATGCGGCGGCGGCAAGGCGCTCGACACCGTAAAGACAGCGGCCATCGAGCTCAAGAAGATCGTCTTCACCGTCCCGACGATCTGTTCCAACTGCTCGGCCGCGACCGCCATTGCCGTTGTGTACAACGACGACGGCTCGCTCGAGGGCTATTCGTACCCCAATCGCCCCGCGCATATCTTCATCAACCCCAAGATCATCGCCGAGGCACCGGCGGAGTACTTCTGGGCCGGCGTGGGCGATGCCCTGTCCAAGCAGCCCGAGGTCGAATACGCCACGAGCGCCGGCAACCTGGAGCATACCGCCGGCCTTGGCTTGGCACTTGCCCACACCTGCTCCGAGCCTCTGTTTACCTATGGCGTCCAGGGCCTCGAGGATGTTCGTCAGGACCTGTCGAGTGAGGCTGTCAAGCAGATCGCACTCGACATCGTGGTCAATACGGGCTATGTCTCGAACCTCACGAACCAGAACGATTACTACTACAACTCGAGCGTGGCGCACGCGTTCTACAACGCCACCTGCAGCATTCCGCGCGAGGGCACCTACCTGCATGGCGAGGTCGTGAGCCTGGGCGTGCTAGTGCTGTTTGCCTACACGGGCGATACCGAGAACCTTGAGCGCTACGCAGCCTTTAACAAGCAGATGGGGCTGCCCGTGACGCTTGAGCAGGTCGGGCTTTCCGAGTCCGATATCCCCGCCCTGTGCGAGTACGCGCACGCCACCAACGAGTGGAAGCAGGGAAACCCCGAGCCCTTCACCGACGAAAAGTTCGCCGCCGCCATCAAGGCTGCCAACACCTACGGCCACACGCTCTAGGACTGGCCCAAAACCACTACAAAGGGGACAGGCACCTTTCTGGTAGTTTTTTATTGCTCCAGCATTCAGTTCGTACTCGAACCCGATTCTTTACGAGAAAGGGTTCGGGTACGTATTTTGTTTATCGGAAATTCTGCGGAAGGACTACTCGGAACGGTAAACAGGAACGAACAGAGGCAGGGTATCATCGTGGTGATGGTATCCTGCCTTTTGTTTTGCGGGATCAAGGTCGCTTTATGCGAACTTGATCGCCACTTATATGGCGCATTGATGGCAATTGCTTCGTACGTGCATACCGGGAGTCTGTACACCTCTGGCAAGGCGTAACACACTAGACTTTGTTCCAAAGTCCGTGTGCTAAGGGGGCAGGCCCCCTAGAATTCCTGTGGAGTGTGTACGCACGTACGCAGGAAAACGGCAAAATTTCGCTATATCAGGACGTTCTTTCATTGGAGAGTATGGTATACACGGCTTAGTTCAACAAATAAGAATTTATATATAAAGGAGAATATTGATGAAACTGTTTTTATGTTCTCACTTTTCAAGTGTAGGAAGTCTGATAAAGGAAGAAATTGAAAATAAAAAAGTCGCATTTATTCCAACAGCTTCGCT